>CAYVEH010000239.1:0-3782 GCA_964450585.1 uncultured Ornithinimicrobium sp. | reverse complement strand
GAGGAGCTCGGTGACATCGGCCCGGAGGGCTTCATCGAGGCCGGCACCTACGACGGCAAGATCTACGCGGTGCCCTACTACTGGGGCTCGCGGTACATCTTCTACGACAAGGCCGCCTTCGCCGACGCCGGTGTCGAGGTGCCCACCACCCTGGAGGAGCTGTCCGAGGCCGCCGTCGCCCTGCGCGAGACCAAGGGCGGTAACTACTCGGGAATCTGGCTGCCCGGTCAGGACTGGCGCAACGGCATCAGCTGGGTCTTCGCCCACGGTGGCGACATCGCCGTCCAGGAGGGTGACCAGTGGGTCGGCAAGCTCTCCTCCCCGGAGAGCGTGGCCGGACTGACCCAGTGGCAGGAGCTCTACGCCAACGCCACCACCGCCCCCGAGGACGGCAAGGACGCGGAGTCCTGGGTGCCGTTCAACAACGGCGAGGCCGCCATGTTCATGGCACCCAGCTGGGCCCGGTGGAGCGTGGAGGAGGCCAAGGCAGAGGACCTGGGCGCCTTCGCGCTGCCCGGCGTGGACGGTGGGGTCGCCCCGGTGTTCGCCGGCGGGTCCAACCTGGCCATCTCGGCCCAGTCGCAGCACAAGGAACTCGCCACCGAGCTGGTGAAGCTCATCTTCAGCGACGACTACCAGAAGATGCTCGCCGAGAACGGGCTCGGCCCGGCCAACCCGGAGTTCACCGACCTGATGGGCGACGACGAGTTCGCCCAGGCCGCGATCAGCGCTGCGGAGAACGCCAAGCTGACCCCGGCCTCCTCGGAGTGGGCGGCGGTGGAGACCGCTTCGGTGATGGAGGAGTTCTTCGGCCGCATCGCCTCCGGTGAGGACGTGGCCACCGTCGCGGCGGAGACCGACGCCCGGCTCGAGGAGATGCTCAACGGCTGAGTCGTCCCCGTGACAGCACGCGGGGGCCGGTGCCCGCACCGGCACCGGCCCCTGGCGGTGCACGGCTCCACCACCGCCACCAGAACTCCAGACGAATGGGGGAGAGGATGACTCAGGAGACGGCCATCGTCCCGCAGGCCACCGCCCCGGTGCAGCCCCCTGCGCCGACACCGCGACGACGGCGCACCGGGTTCGGTCCCTACTGGCTCCTGCTGCCGGCCATCGCCGTGCTGGCCATCGGACACGGGTACCCGCTGGTGCGCCAGGTCATCATGGCGCTGCAGGAGTACGGCCGGGCGCAACAGTTCGGAGCCCCTCCGGAGTGGGTGGGTCTGGACAACTTCACGGCGCTCTTCGGCGATACCCAGATGTGGGGAGTGGTGCTGCGCTCCCTGGCCTTCTGCGCCGTCAACGTGGCCCTCACCATGGCCCTGGGCACCGCCCTGGCCCTGGTGATGCTGCGGGCCGGTCGGGCCGGCCGGCTCATCCTGCAGATCAGCATGCTGCTGTGCTGGGCCATCCCGGTGATCGCGGCGATGACCGCGTGGCAGTGGCTCTTCGACACCCGTTACGGCCTGGTCAACTGGTTGCTGACCTCCGCCGGAGTCGGTGACTTCACCCGGCACAACTGGCTGATCGAGCCGCTGTCCTTCTACCTGGTCGCCACCGTGATCATCGTCTGGATGGGAGTGCCGTTCGTGGCCTTCACCGCTTACGCGGCGCTGACCCAGGTGCCCGACGACGCGCTGGAGGCCGGACAGATCGATGGCGCCAACGCCTGGCAGCGGTGGCGTTTCATCATCTACCCGGCGATCCGTCCCGCCCTGACGATCGTGATGATGCTGCAGATCGTGTGGGACCTGCGCGTCTTCACCCAGATCCACTACCTGCAGGGAGTGGGCGGCATACCCAGTGAGACCCACCTGCTGGGCACCTACATCTACACCCTGGGGGTCGGGCAGAGCCAGTACGGGATGGCCTCGGCCTTCGCCCTGTTCGTGCTGGTGCTCACCGTCGTGTTGACCGCCTACTACGTGCGGTCCCTGCTGCGCTCGGAGGACGTATGAGAACCTTGCGGCGCGCTGCCCAACAGCGCCTGTGGAGCGGGGTCGCCGTGGCGCTGGCCCTGATCTGGATCTTCCCGGTCTACTGGATCCTCAACGGGGCGCTGCAACCGGCCGAGGCGCTACGGTCCCCCACTCCGTCGTTCCTGCCGACGAACTTCACCCTCGACGCCTTCGCTCGCGCGTTGGACGACCAGTTCTGGGCCTCGCTGCGGCTGAGCCTGTCGGTGACGCTGATCTGCGTCTTCATGGCGGTGCTCTGCGCCTTCGTGGCGGCGGTGGCGATCTCCCGCTTTCGCTTCCGGGGACGGATGTCCTTCGTCGTGGTGGTGCTGATCATCCAGATGATCCCACCAGAGGCACTGTTCATCTCCCAGTACCGGATGCTGAATGAGTGGAACCTCTACAACACGGTGGCGGGGTTGTCCCTGCTGTACGTCGCCTCCGTGCTGCCGTTCACCGTCTGGCTGCTGCGGGGCTTCGTCAACGGAGTCCCGGTGGAGCTGGAGGAGGCCGCCATGGTTGACGGGTGCAGCCGGGTGCGGGCGTTCTTCACGATCACCTTCCCGCTGCTGGCTCCCGGGTTGATCGCCAGTGGTGTGTTCGCCTTCCTGCAGGCCTGGAATGAGTACACCCTGGCCGTGGTGGTGATGGAGCCGGACAACCGGACGCTGCCACTGTGGCTGCGAGGGATGACGACGGTCTCCAACCAGGCGATTGACTGGCCGGCCGTGATGGCCGGGTCGGTGCTGGTCGCGATCCCGGTCATCGTCTTCTTCATGCTGGTCCAGACCAAGATGACCCAGGGCCTGGTCGCCGGGGCGGTGAAGGGATGAAGACGCTGGAGTATGCCGCACGCACCGTGCTGCTGGCCGGGTTCGCCGGGCCGGTGGTCCCCTCCTGGCTGGCCACTGCGTTGCAGCGCGGACTCGGTGGTGTCTGCCTGTACGGCAACAACCTGGCGGCCGGTCATCGGGTGACCGAGTTGGCCCAGCAACTCCGGGACCTGGCCCCGAGGGCGGTGCTGGCCATCGATGAGGAGGGCGGCGATGTGACCCGCCTGCACACCCGGTCGGGCAGCCCGTATGCCGGTCCGGCCGTGCTGGGGCGGCACGACGACCCCGCAGTGACCACCGCTGTTGCCGCGGGCATCGGCGCTGAGCTGGCGGGCGCCGGTATCTGGTTGGACCTGGCTCCCTGCGCGGACGTCAACTCCGATCCGCAGAACCCGGTCATCGGGACCCGTAGTTTCGGCGCGGACCCGCAGCTGGTCGCCCGGCACACTGAGGCCTTCATCACGGGCCTGGCGAACTCCGGGGTTGCTGCCAGTGTCAAACACTTCCCTGGCCACGGCGACACCCATGCCGACTCCCACCTCGAGCTGCCCACGGTCCGGGCCAGCGAGGATGTCCTCACGGCCCGCGAACTGGTGCCGTTCCGGGCCGCGGTGGCCGCTGGGGCGCCGACCGTGATGACCTCCCACGTCGTGGTGAGCGCCGTCGACCCCGGGCAGCCGGCAACCTTCAGTCGGGTCGTGCTGCAGGACCTGCTGCGTGGCCAGCTCGGGTTCGACGGCGTGGTCGTCACCGACGCCCTGGATATGGGCGGTGCGGCCGACGAGGCCGGGATCCCCGGTGCGGCGGTGCGGTCGCTGGCTGCCGGTGCTGATCTGCTCTGCCTGGGCCCAGAACCGGTGGCCGGGTCCACCCCGGCCGCCGCGTCAGGGAGCCAGGGGGCCGCGCCCGGGGCCCAGGTGGTGGAGCAGGTGGTCGCCGCCATCACCGAGGCCGTGGCGAGCGGCCACCTGCCCCGCCAGCGGCTCACCGA
>CAYVEH010000238.1:0-3787 GCA_964450585.1 uncultured Ornithinimicrobium sp. | reverse complement strand
TCCAGCGAGTGCCGCACCGTGACCGCGATGATCTCCGGGACCTCGTACGGATGACGGGCCGTCACCGCCTCGGTCAGCGCCTCGAAACGCTCCGCCGTCGACTTGGCCAACAACAGCCACTCCATCGCCTGGTGGGTCTCGTCCTTCCAGGAGTACACCGAGGTGATCGGCCCCAGGATCTGCACGCACGCAGCCAGGCGCCGGTCCACGAGCTCGGAGGCGATCGCCTGGGCCGTGTCTGGGTCGGGTGCGCTGATCCGCACCTCCACCAGCCGACTGGTGCCGGGGACCCGCTGCACCGGGGTCAGTTCAGTCATGCCTGCCTCCTAGACGGCCGTTGCGATCGCACTCCCGAGCACGTCGATGGCCTGACGGGCCTCGTCCTGGGTGATCACACATGGAGGGACGACGTGCAGGCGGTTGGCCATGATCAACGGCCACACTCCCTGCTCCTTGCACGCCGCACCAATGCGGGCCATGGCGGCTGCATCCAACGGTTCACGGGTCTGCCGGTCCGCCACCAGCTCCACCGCCCAGAAGGCGCCGATGCCGCGCACGTCACCGACGACGTCATGCTCGCTGAGCGCACCCAGACCCGGTCGCAGCACCTGGGCGTCGAGCTCTCGCACGTGCTCCAGCAGGCCCTCCTCCTCCATGATCTGGATCGAGGCGACCGCTGAGGCACAGGCCAGGGCGTGCCCGGAGTAGGTCAGCCCACCGGGGTAGGGACGGTCGCCGAAGGTGGCGGCGATCTCGTCGGACATGACCACCCCACCCAGCGGCACGTACCCGGAGTTGACGCCCTTGGCGAAGGTGATCAGGTCCGGGACCACGTCCCAGTTCTGGAAGGAATACCACTGCCCGGTGCGGGCGAACCCCGCCATCACCTCATCGGCAATCAGCAGGATGCCGTGCTCATCGCACAGCGCCCGGACGCCCTCCAGGTAGCCCGCCGGCGGCACCAGGATGCCGTTGGAGCCGACCACGGGCTCCAGGATGATCGCGGCGATGCGGTCCGCGCCCTCGAACTGCACGGTGTGCCGCAGATGCTGCAACGCACGCTCGCACTCCTGCTCCTCGGTGGTGGCGTGGAACTCGCTGCGGTACAGGTACGGCCCCCAGAAGTGCACCACCCCGGGGATCGCCGGCTCCGAGCCCAGCCGTCGGGCCTCACCGGTCAGCGAGATCGCCCCGTGCGTGGCACCGTGGTAGCTGCGGTAGGCCGCCAGGATCTTGTGCCGCCCGGTGTGCTGCCGGGCGAGCCGGACGGCATTCTCCACGGCCTCGGCACCGGCGTTGGTGAAGAAGACCTTGTTCATCCCGTCCGGGGCGTGCGAGGCCACCAACCGTGCGGCCTCGGCACGGTGCTCACTGTCGAAGCCTGGGGCGATGGTCATCAACTCGCCAGCGGCCTGCTGGATGGCGGCCACCAGTGTGGGGTGCTGGTAGCCGATGTTGACGTTGACCAACTGAGAAGTCAGGTCCAGGTAGCGGTTGCCCTCGTAGTCCCAGAAGTGCGCACCCTGCCCGCCGGCCAGCGGCAGCTGGTCAAGGCTGTCCTGCGCCGACCAGGAGGTGAAGACGTGCCGGCGGCTGAGCTCCTTGATCCGGGCGGCGCGGTCGGCATCGGGGGTCTGCACGGTCACGGTGGAGTCTGTGGTCAGGGACATGCCCCGAGTATGCCGTCCGCTCACCGCCGGTGGCTACCGGGCCGTGAGCAGGTGGTCAGGAAGGCAGAGCGGACAGGACCACAAGGGGCGCGAGCACACCAGGCACATCACCCCGCTGCCCCTGCCGGCGATCAGTCGTCGTTCTCCCACGGGTAGCCACGATCGACAAAGGCCGCACGCACCTGGGCCCGGCTACCTTCGACGCTCCCCTCGTAGAGCCTGCGGCCCTGTGGCGTCTCGATGATCAGCTGCTTGCCGTCCCGGTAGACCCCCGCGACATCCGTGCGCTGAATCCGACGCCGGGAGTCACCCTTCTCGATCAGCACGCCCTCGGCCGAGACCGTCAACACCGGCTCCGAGTGCGCGATGAGCAGGGCAGCCACCACACCGACGACCAGCCCGATGACCGGCCTGCCCCACACCAGCCAGTCGGAGTCAAAGGAGGCCAGTAACTGCAGCGGCCCGGGGAACGGGACGCCCCGGTCTTGCGCCCAACCGGCGGCGATCGGCAGCAGCACCGCCGCTACCGCACCGAGCACCGCGCCAAGCACCGCGAGGAAGATGGTGTCGCCGCGAGTCATGCCCAGCCGCACCGAGTCCGGGCCTCCTGCTGGATTCTCCCCCGCCACCGACTCTCGGGGTCCCACGACGTCCTCGCTTCCCACCGGCCCCTGATCCCGTGACTGCCGAGGCGGTACCTGCGGTGATTTCCTCTCCGTCACATCGCCCATCGTGCCGGGGGCCCAGCGGCCAGGGCAACCGACTGAAGTCTTGACTTTGGTATGCCTAGGGGCCGTTCGGCAGAGGCGCGCGCCGCAACTGAGAGCAGGTTGTGCGTCTTGCAGCCGGCTATAGCTGGCTGTCAGACGCACAACCTGCTCCAAGTGGCCGCCTCAGAAGCGCAGCCAGGTGCCGATCAGGTCCTGCTGCTCCACCCCAGGCACGGTGTAGTCGCACACCCCGTCAGCAAAGACGTCCTGCAGCCGCAGCCACTGCGCCTCGCTCATCGCCGGGTAGTCCGAGCGCACCGGCGCCGTGGTCTGGCACTTGATGACGTCGGCCCGCACGCTCTCGCCGGCCACCTCCCGCGGGAAGCTGGCCGAGTCATAGAGCTGCTCGCACGCCGAGTCAGGATCGCGATCCAGCATCATCGGCAGGAACTCGGGGTCCTCCTCGCGAGTCATGCACCCCTCCACGAGCGCCGCCGGACGAGCCTGGCCGATCTCCTCCAGGCTGGGCAGCTCACCATCGGTCCGCTCCAGCCCGGTCAGCCAGGCGTCCATCTGGGTGATGGCGTGCCGCAGCAGCGGGCTGTTGGTGCTGAAGCCACCGTAACGGTTGTCCTCCAGCAGGCTGACATGGTTGACCGCGCTGCCGTTGGCCGCGATGAGCCGCTCCCGCATCGAGTTGGTGTGGTAGCGCACGTGGATGTCACCGTTGGGGCGGTCATCGGTGTAAGCCCGGTAGTCGATGATCGGCGCGTGTGCCAGGCCGCCACCACCATTGGTCAGCCGCCCCGTCTGGTAGGCCGCGGTGACCGCCGGCAGGTCGGCCTGCGAGCGCTCGGTCCGGAACTTCCCGTCGTGGTCGTAGCCGCCGATCGCTGCGTTCAGGTCGAGGAACTGGTCGACAGTGATGGTGCCCTCCTGCAGGGCCCCGAGCCCGTACTGGATGCCGACGTTGTCCAGCGGTCGCAGCGCAAACCCGGTCTCCTCATCAGCACCGTAGGCGTTGATCGCGTGGTCGTAGACATCGCACCGCGCCCCGCCCGGGTTGCTCTCCGGGTCGTAGCGCAGCTCTTCGGGCAGCACCCCGGGGCAGAACACCGTCGGGTCGATACGCTGCGCCCCGTGCGCGACATTGGGCATGGTCGCCAGCGTGGCAAACCCGGTGACCTGCCGCTTCTGCTCATCGGTCCACTCGACCTGGGCGGCCTCCTCGAAGTAGTGGTTCAGCAGCCGGGCGTCGCTGATGAAGTTGACCGTGCCGAAGCCGACCTCCGGGAAGGAACACCCGACCACGATGCCGTCGAAGATGCCGGGGTAGTTGTCCACGGTCTGGTGCGCCTGGTAGCTGCCGCCGGAGCACCCGAAGCCGATGGTGAAGTCGTCCTGGCC
>CAYVEH010000237.1:0-3868 GCA_964450585.1 uncultured Ornithinimicrobium sp. | reverse complement strand
CTAGCGGTGCCTGCGTGCCCGGCACGGCCACGGCGAACGGATTGGTCCCCCACAGCGGCGCACGACCGCCCTCGGCGGCCACCAGGGGAGGGGAGGCCGCCACGACCGTGCCGACGTGTCCGCGCCGGGCGATCGCCTCGACGAACGGTGCCAGCCGGCCTGCCCCACCCAGACCATGGAGGACCACCACACCGATGCCGTGAGCCTCGGTCTGTTCGACGGCGACTCGGGTTGCCTGCGCCAGAACCAGCGGGCCGAACCGCCCCTCGGCCTCCCAGTGCTGGACCTGGCCGGTGCGCGTCATCTCTGGTGGCTGGTGAGCGGCCGAGGTCTGGGTGCGCCATCGCTGCAGCAGCCCGATCCCGAAGCTGCCCATCCCCAGGGCCTGGGCCTCCACCAGTGCCTGACTGGTCAGGTCTGCATCCGGGCCACTCACCCCCAAGGCACTGCGAAGGCGCTCAGCCAGCTGCTCCCACGGGACGATGGATGGGGACTGCGTCATCGACCTGCCTCGCCACTGCTCGTGCAGCTCATCAGAACAGCAGGATCGCCATCGTGACGCCGAAGATGAACGCCAGGCCGGTGGGGAGCAGCACCCGTCGGACCAGGGTGACCGGGTTCTCTCCCAGGATCGCGGCGACCACCAGCACGTACGAGGACCATGGCACGAGCATCCCACCGCCGGACCACACCGCGGACACCTGGGCCAGCGCAGCCATCGTGACCGGGTCGGCACCGGTCACCTCCGCCAGGCCAGCTGCCAGCGCGGCGACCATCGGGATGTTCGCGATGGCGGAGCCGTCCAGGCCGGCGAGCAACCCGATGATCACCACGGCGAAGGCGGCGAAGAACGCGTTCTGCGGGATGAAGTCGCTGGCCTCCTGGAGAGCGTCCAGGAAGAAGCCCGGGGCCTCCTCCACGCCGGTGATCTGCGGGGAGTAGTCACCATTGCCCAGCAGGAAGAAGCCGGCGATCGGAAGCACCGGGCCCATCGCCTTGAAGGCAAATGTGAGGCCCTCGGAGAACTGCGCCGCAGAACGCTCCAGGACGTTCTGTGGGGAGTCGACCGCGGTCACCACGATGAGCAGCACCAGCGCCAGGCCGGTGACCAGTGCCGTCCCGCTGGCGGTGACCGAAACGGCGTCGGTGAACCGCGGCAGGATCATGTAGATCGCCAGGGCGGTGAAGGCGATGAGGGCCAGCAGCCCGAGGAAGTGGCCACGGCGGGTCGGGGCGGTCACCGGCTCGGACCCGCCACCTGCACCGTCGCCATCGCCCTCCTCGGTCGAGACTGCGAGTTCGGCGTGGACGCCGCCGCTGCCGGTGCTCCTGACCTGATGCGTAGTGCCGGCATCCTGGGCAGTGGCGTGGGATCCAGTGCTCGAGGTGCTCGTCGTGGCGGCGGGCAGGGCCGGGTCGGGTTCACTGAGCTGCGTCGTCGTGGCGGCGGTAGCCCGGCGCTCCACGGCGGTGCGGCGACGCTCCAGGATCTGTAGCATCACCAGGCCAGGAATCGCGATGAGCAGCACGATCACCATGGCGCGCTGAGCGATCTCCGGGGCAGGCACTCCTGCGGTGCTGGAGGTGAAGCCGGGCAGGGCCTGCAGGATGTAGTCCGAGGTCCCGATACCGCCGGCGACGAGCATGACCGCACCGATGGTCTTGGTGGACAAGCCGATGCGCAGGGCCACGGGCACCAGGACCGCGCCCACCAGCGCGGCGGTCGCGGTCGCCCAGAACAGCAGGGAGAACAGCCCGACCGCAATAGCCAACGCCCAGAACGTCGTGGCGTGCGTGCGCATGAAGGTGACAAAGGGCGCCACCATGGAGTTCAGCGCGTTGGCATCCTTGAGGGCCTCATAGAGCGCCCGCACGAAGGCCACGACAATGAAGACCTCGAAGAGCGTCACCCCTGCGGTCAGCGTCCCGGTGAAGATCGAGGACAGCCCGGAGAAGAACGACCCGGTGTAGACCAGGACCGTGACAAAGGTGGCGGCGATCGCGGGAATGACGATGCTCTTGCGGGCAATGAGGAGGCCCATGATGATCACGACGCAGGCCAGGTAGACCCAGTGGGCTGCGGACATGGTTTCCTCCTGTGGGAGACAGCGGAGCAGCGCTAGGGGTTGAAGGTATAAGTCGGGGTGGGTGCGGTCAATGACGACCTTGTTGGTATGCCCATAAGTAAACCCAATAAGTCACGGGGCACCTGGTGACCCGGTCGGCGCGGCCCGTGAGGTCATGCCCTTGAGGTCAGGCCCACGAGGTCACGGGCTGCCCTGACCGGCCAGGGTCGACTGGGCGGCGCCACGCAGCGCCTCGATGGTGACCGGGACGCCCGGCACCGCCAGCAGGGTCTGCGTCGTGATGGCGCGGACGGTGCGCAAGGAGGCCGGTGTGCAGGCCAGGAGCTGGGGCTGCTCGCTGCCTGCCCCCGCGGCGGCAACCAACTCCGGCAGCAGGGCCACTGCCAGGCCGGCGGCGACGATGCGCTGGACGGCCACGTGGTTGTGGGTCTCGAAGGCGATGTGCGGGGTGAAGCCCACCGACTCACACAGGTCGACCACGTGGGAGCGGCCCTCGGAGCGGCTGGCCACCCAGGACTCCTCGGCCAGATCGGCAAGGTCCACCACCCGCTCGGCGCCCAGTGCGTGCCCCTGGGGCAGCGCCACCTTGATCGACTCCTTGGTGATGGTGAAGCCGGCCTCCCCGGGCAGCAGGGACACCGGTTGCTCGTGGGTTAGCGCCGAGGAGTACTCATAGATCAGCGCGATGTCGCAGTCGCCGCCACGCAGTGCCTCGAGAGCGTGCAGCGGCTCCCGCTCGGTGACCAGGAACTTCAGGCCAGGGTGCTCGGCCCGAACCGTCGCCAGGGTGTCGGGGATCAGCACCGCCGCGGCGCTGGGAAACGCTGCGATGCGCACCGTGCCGGACCGCAACCCGGTGATCGCATCGATCTCCGAGAGGGCCTGGCTAATCTGCGGCAGCACGGTGGCGCTGGTCCGCACCAGGATCTCGCCGGCCTCGGTGAGGGTCGCCCCGGAGCGCGCCCGGTGCAGCAGCGGTGTCTTCAGCATCCGCTCGGCCAGCGCAATCTGCTGGGAGACGGCCGGCTGGGAGTAGCCGAGCTCGCGGGCGGCGGCCGAGATCGTGCCGGTGCGCTGGATCGCGGCCAGGACCCGGAGGTGCTTGAGCTCGATGGACACGTCCGCAGTGTATAAGCGTCTGCAATGGGTCGGCAAGGAAACTGGCTCTTGTTGCTATGGCTCGTGCTTGACACCATGGAGAGCGCACCGAGATCCGCGCGCCGCGGCACCTCGGGGGACTGACCTTCCAGTGGTGAGGAGTGAGTGATGCCGACCAAGGAACATCTCGCCGGAGCATGGCGCGAGTGGCGCCATCAGCGGCTGGCTACCTTGACACGCCCGTACGGGTGGACCGCGCTGGTGGCCCAGCACTGGTTGCACGAGGGGGACAGCGAGGTCGCCCTCGACGGGCTCCCCGGCCACTGGTCCGTCCAGGAGGGGCGAGTGATCTACACCCCGGACGGTGGAGCGGAGAACCTGTCTGTGGATGGGGCGTACCCCACCGGGCCGGTGGAGATCATCCCGGGCCGCAACATGGTCTACAGCCACGGGCAGAGCGTGCCGGTGTACTTCGGCGACTGTGAGGTCGAGACTGTGGTGCGCACCAACGAGGGGGGTAGCACGATCTTTGCCGTGCGCGTCCGGGACCCGCGCGAGGCGGCCCGCAAGGACTTCTCCGGTCTTGCGGCCTACGACTATGACCCGGCCTGGCGGGTGCCGGCCCGGTTCGAGCCGCTGCAGGCCTATGACACCGAGGCCGCCACCGTGGAGACGGGCGTGCG
>CAYVEH010000236.1:0-3879 GCA_964450585.1 uncultured Ornithinimicrobium sp. | reverse complement strand
CGTCCTCCCGCCCCAGGAACCGCCGTGCCAACTGGGCGTTGCTCTCAGCGTACTCCTCAAGAAGCGCCAGCCGCTCATCCACCGACAGGAAGTTCTTGTCACACCCACCAAACAGGTGATGCGGCCGAGTAAGTTTATCCCCCAACTTCTTGGCGGAACCGAGCTGATGCAGTGCCTTGATCACCTCGATCTGCGGCCTGGTCAAACTCGGATTCGATCGCTGAGTCGAACCATCGATACCGATCGGAGGCTTAAAGCCCAGGATCGCAAGGAAGTCCTCAAGAAGATCCCCGCACTTAAAGGCCTCCCGCTCGTACGGCCTTACATGCACTCTGTCGTCACCGATGTGCTCGGCCCACTTTACAGCATGCCCAAAGAAATCAAACGTGCCATTCCTTCGCAAGCGCCTGCCCAGTCTTCGGAGGTCGACTCCAACCTGACCTGCCTTGATCACTTGAGCATACCAAGACTCCAGATATAGGTCTTGCCTGCGAAAGTAGACAATCATGTGCACATTTGCTACGCCATCCAGCCGCTCAACGATTCGTTTCACCTCGTCAGAGGTGATGCCTGGGAAGTTTTCGGAACTGATCACGTGAGCCTGCAGGTCAGAGGCGCGGAGCTCGGCTCGCAGATCCTCCCAACGCTTAAGGAACGCATCCGTCATCTCGCCACCTTCGCCCCTAGCCGAGCGGTTCAAGCAAAGCGAATGGTGCTGAATTTCGCGCAAGCCAGTGCTCACATAGTTGAGACCCGAATCGCGAAACAGGTCTTGATGAGTGCGCAAGTATGTTTGAATGGCCGTCGTTCCCGTTTTGCCGGTCCCGATGTGAACGTACAGGTCCTTCACAGTATCTCCATCTTTTTTTTAGACCTTCGCGCCCGCCCGCCAAACAGGAGACTTTCCTTCCTGACATCTCCCTTCAGACGCGCGAACTTACCCCTGCAGGAATCGACGAGATGCGTCCCAGGCGCCGTCCAAGTACCTCAGTTTGGCATCCAGGAATCCCTTGACATCCTTGGACGACAGGCCCATCCGCACGGCGTCGTCAACGACCTGCCGCTTGACATGCCGGCGTGCCGCGAAGAAGTCTTGCGCCGTCTTGAAGCGAACGACACCAAAGTTCTGATGCAGCGCCTCGCCTTCCTCGACTCCCCGCTTGAAGGCTTGGTCGGGGTCCTCGGTGTAGTCATGGGAGTGCAGGACGACCGCTGAGGGCGCGAACGCCCGCGAGTAGCCCATGACCAGGAAGTTCTTGGCGATGGCCTGATCCTCCGCGAAGGGCACCGCCGGGAACTTGTGTCGACGCAGTAGGTCACCGCGATAACCAGCATTGTTGTCTGAGTTGAAACTCAGACCAGCCACATAGAAGGGCTCGGAGTCGAACCGTGCCGGGCGGGCCCGTCGGCTGGTGACGTACCCCTGGTTACCCAGGCCGCCGAAGTGGCGCAGCATCTCCTGGTCATACAGCGGGTGATGCTCGGGGTAGGCACGGTGGCTACCGAAGCTGTAGGCACAGTCCGGCAGCATCGCCAGGGGTGAGATCAGCGACTCCAACCAGTACTCGCTCGCCGGCAGCGCATCCTGCGTCAGATAGGCGTAGTAGTCCGCATCCGGAACGAGACTGGCCCCCAGATTCCGCGTCGCTCCGTGCTGGAACTCCGACTTGTCGATGGGGTGCACCCGCGCGGTCCCCTCCGACTCGACCTGTGCGATGACCGGGCATACCTCGCCGTCCGTGCGAGTGTCCACCAGCTGGAGCTCCACGTCGAAGGACGTCAACTGTGCGCGGACGGCGGCCACCACATCGAGGAATCCCTCGTCCGGCTGGTACGTGGGGATCACCACGGCGACCTTCTGGCGCGGCGTTGCGACGGGCTCAGTCCCCTCCTGCAGGAAGTTCTCCTCCAGCCAGGTCGCGACGTTCTCGAACTCACGCTCCCAGGAGATGGACCGTGCGAACTGCATGTACTGCTGCCGCAGCTCATCGAACGCCGCCTGGTCCAGGCCATCCGCGTGCCGTGCGACGAAGTCGACGAGTGCCTCGGCCGACGGTTCCACCGAGTGCGCCCCGCGACCCTCAGTCGTCTCGACCACCGAAGCGGCAGCAGGCTGCACCACGACTGTGCCGGCGGCGGCCAGCTCGACCGGCAGGATCGAGTAGTTGGTGGCCGAGGCGACCAGCCCGAACCGGGAACGCTGAAAGAGTCGGGCCATCTCCTGCGGAGACAGCACCCCGGCATTCACGACGGATGGGTCCAGTGCGGCGCTGGGGTTATCATCGCCGAAGATGACGACCTCACCCTTGCCCAGGCGGGCCAGACCGTTCGCGACCGTGGTCATCATGTCCGAGGCGCGACGTGGGGTGTGCCCGCGCAAGTAGATCACGGCCAGCACATCACGCTCCTCCAGGGGAGGGTCCTGTGCGGAGAACATGGGCTCGGCACACAACTCGAAGCTGGTGTGCTTGCCCCCGGTGGAGCTCACCATGTCCTCCAGCCAGGGGCCGGCACAGATGAAGTCCAGCCCCAATCGGTAGGAGTGCTCCGCCTTCAGCGACTCCGTCCCTGCCGGGAAGAACAGGCTCTCGCGGTCCTGTACAAAGTACAGCCGGGCGTTGGGGTGCTCGTTCTGCGCCACGACGTAGGCCGACCCCCAGATCGTCGCGACGAGGAACTCCCCGGAGACGTGCTCGAAGCCGTCCTCCAAGCGACGGAAGGTCACCGGGGACAGCGGGAAGTGCCCGATGAACTCCTGGTAGAGATCGTCGATCTGGGAGGCCGCGGTGACGCCCTGGACCCAGAAGATCGACTCCCAGCCCAACCGCGACAGGGACCGCGCGAAGCGGAAGATCGTGGTGTGTCCACCACCGCCCTTACTGAAAGCCGGGATCACCCAGTTGAGGCGCCGGCGGGTGACGGGTTCGGAGCGGCGCGTCGGTGCGCTGACGAGCGGGGTGGGCGCCGTCTGCTCTTCTTCGACCCGCTCCAGCGGGTCGAACCCGGGTCGCCCCGTCCAGTGACCGACCCACTCGATGGCGGTGTGCAGTTGCGCCTTGCGCATGCCGGAGGCGACCTCTGCGCTCGGAGCGAACCCCAGCAAGATCCCCACCGAGAGGAAGTGATCGAGAACCGGACCTTTCCAGGAACTCAGTTCCTCGGCATACTGCTCCCGGTAGAAGGCCGGGTTGAAGAACCGCGACGGTCGGGTGCCTTCCTTCTCACCGGCACTCCGATAATGCTCCGCCGCATCGATCCTTGCCCCCAGTTTGGCGATATCGGGACGGACGCTGAGGTAATAGTCCTTCGTGAATCCGAAAAACCTCCGAGCGGTCCGGATAGCCGCCACCGAGTAGATCCTCCGAGACCGTTCAAAACCCACGTCAGGGTTGGACATCGGCCGCGACTCGTTGTGGCCGCTGCGGCGGTAGTGGTGGACCGGGTCGATAAGTTTTGCAGCCACGTCCGGGTTGTGTCGCCAGTAGGCCAGCGGCGCGAACCACTCGGAGGGCGCCAGCAGATTGGCCTTCCCGATCGTCTCGAAGTGGGTCTGGGCCACGGTCTCGTCGGCCAGGCCGTAGGTCTTCCGGTACCAGTCGGCGTCCAACCGCAGCAGCGTCTGGACGTCCTCGTCGTGCTGGTTGGCCTCGGGGTGATCGTCACTCCACGGTCGTCCCTCGGTCAGCCCGCTTCGCAGCAGGTGCAGCGTGGCCTGCCACTGGCTCCACGCTGGCGGAAGGTCGTCATTGTGGGAAAGGTAGCCCCGCCAGTCGAAGTCTGCGGGGACCAGGCTGGCGTCCAGCCCTTGGGAACGAGCGAGTTGTTCGAACGTGCCCGGACGTCCTTCGGTCTGCCCGAAGTCTTCCCAGTGCTTGGCGG
>CAYVEH010000235.1:0-3895 GCA_964450585.1 uncultured Ornithinimicrobium sp. | reverse complement strand
GCCAGCGGCTCCCACGCCTGCTGCAACTGGGGGCCGTGGTCGGCAATCTGACCCGCAGCAGCGAAGACATCGATGCCATCCTCGCGGCCCTGGCGCGCGGAGGGCTTGTCGGTGGTCCAACTGCGGAAGATGGCCGGGGAGGCCTCCGGGTGGAACTGCACGCCCCAGGCGCGCGGCCCGAAGCGTGCTGCCTGCACGGTGCCGTCCGGGGCATGGGCCAGGACCGTGGCCTGCCGTGGGAGAGCCAGGGCCACATCGTTGTTCCACTGCACCGCAGGCGCAGAGGGTCGCACCACCGAGAAGAGCGGGTCCTGGGCGGCCTCCGGGGTCGGCACGTAGGGGGTCAGACCCCGGCCGTGCCCGTGCGGGTTGCGTGCCACCGTGCCACCCAGGGCCACCGTGGCCAGTTGATGGCCCAGACAGATGCCCAGGAATGGCTCACCGGCGGCGATCACGGTCGCGATCAGGGCCCGGGTGGGCGCCAACCACCGTGTCGTGTGATCGTCGGTGGCGCCCATCTCGCCACCCAGCACGAGCAACCCGGCATAGTCGTTCAGGGACGCCGGGATGGCACGGCCGCGGTGCGCTTCCAGGAGATCAAGGTCCAGCCCGGCAGCCGTGAGCCAGTCCGCGAACCAGCCTGCGGGACAGTTGTCCTCGTGTTGCACGACGAGCACCGTGGCCTTCATGGCCGAAATCTAGCCCAGGTGCCCTCACTTCGGCTGCTCGTTCGCCGCCGTGGCGTCTCCTGGGTGACGCCGGCCGTCAGCGGCCCGGGGAGGGGCTACTCCGCCTCGGTCACCGAGGCGGGCCCGAACAGGCCGTCATCCTGACTTGAGGCCACGTCGGTGGGGTCGGTGGCCTCCACCTGCACGGAGTGCGGCTGCAACTCACCACTGGCGATCTGCTCGGCGTAGTGACAGGCCACCCGTTGGCTGGATGGCACACCATCGATCTGCACGACGCGCAGCTGCGGACGTTCGGTGTCGCACAGCTTCTCCTGTCGCCACGGGCACCGCGTGTGGAACCGGCATCCGGACGGTGGGTTGGCCGGGCTGGGAAGGTCACCGGCGAGCAGGATCTGCTCCCGGCTGTCCTCCACCACCGGGTCCGGGATCGGCACCGCGGACATCAGCGCCCGGGTGTAGGGGTGCAGCGGCTGGGCATACAGGTCATCGGCCCCCGCCTCCTCCACGAGCGCACCCAGGTACATCACCCCGACGCGGTCGCTGATGTGCCGCACCACCGCCAGGTCGTGGGCGATGAGCAGGTAGGTCAGGCCCAGTTCCTCCTGCAGGTCGGCCAGCAGGTTGATGACCTGCGCCTGCACCGAGACATCCAGGGCACTGACCGGTTCGTCGGCCACGATCAGCTGGGGATCGACCGACAGGGCGCGGGCGATGCCGACGCGTTGCCGCTGCCCACCGGAGAACTCGTGCGGGTACTTGCTGAGCGCCGTGCGCGGCAAGCCGACCGCCTTCAGTAGTTCGATCAGCCGGTCCCGGGCCGCCTCCCCCTTGACCATCCCGTGGGCCCGCATCCCCTCCAGCAGCAGCTGCTCCACCGTCTGCCGGGGGTCCAGGCTGCCCAGCGGGTCCTGGAACACCATCTGCATGTGCCGACGCTGCTTGCGCAGCCGTTCGCCCTTCAATGAGGCCAGGTCGGTGCCGTCGAACAGCACCTCACCACTGGTGGGCGTCTCCAGCTGCAGGATCGCGCGGCCGAAGGTGGACTTGCCACACCCGGACTCCCCGACCAGTCCGTAGGTCTCGCCGCGACGAATCTGCACGTCCATACCGTCCACGGCGTAGACATAGCCGATGGTGCGGTCGATGATGACACCCTTCTTGATCGGGAAGTGCACCTTGAGGTCGCGCACCTCGAGCAGCAGATCGGCCTCCGGCGCGGGGGCGGTGGAGGACTCTGCTGCCACGGCTGAACTGTTCACGGGGTCTCCTCCTGGGCCTGGGGTGCCTCGCGGTCCGGCAGCGGACCCTGCAACGGGTTGTGACAACGCAGCAACCGGTCCGGGCCGTGCTGCTCGTCATCCGCGACGAGCTCGGGGGTCTGCTCCACACAGACATCGGTGGCCGAACTGCACCGTGGGGCAAACGCACACCCGTGATCCCACGGGATGTTGTCCGAGACAGACCCCGGGACCGGGGTGAGCCGCCCCCGCTCCTCGTGCAGCCGGGGGACCGAGGCCAGCAGGCCCCCGGTGTAGGGATGTCTGGGGCGGGCAAACAGGTCGTGACGTTGGGCGCGCTCCACGATCCGTCCGGCATACAGCACATTGACCTCGTCGCACAGGCCGGCGACCACGCCGAGGTCGTGGGTGATCATGATCAACGCGGTCCCCGAGTCCTGCACCAGTTCCTTGAGCAGGGCCAGGATCTGTGCCTGGATGGTGACATCCAGGGCGGTCGTCGGTTCATCGGCGATCAGCAGCCGCGGCTCACAGGCCAACGCCATGGCGATCAGCGCCCGTTGGCGCATCCCACCGGAGAGTTGGTGCGGGTACTCCTTGAGACGACGGCTCGGGTCCGGGATGCCCACCTTGTCCAGCATCACCCGCGCCTGCTCACCGGCCTCGCCCCGGGCCAGACCCTTGTGCCGCTGGATCACCTCGGCGACCTGAACGCCGAGGGGGACCACCGGGTTCAGCGAGGACAACGGGTCCTGAAAGATCATCGCCAGGTCCCGACCGCGCCGGTCCCGCAGCTGGTCGCTGGACATCGTGAGCAGTTCTTCCCCGGCGAAGGTGGCGCTGCCGCCGACCGTGTTGCCACGCGCGGGGAGCAGCCCCATGATCGCCAGGGAGGTGACCGACTTGCCGCAACCGGACTCGCCGACCAGCCCGACGGTCTGCCCCGGGGCGACGTCAAAGCTGACCCCGTCGACGGCGCGGAAGGTGCGGCGCCCCTTGCCGAAGGTGACGGTCAGGTCGCGCACGGCCAGCAGCGGTTCGGTGCGGGAGGTGCGGTCCACAGGGCGGTCCGCGGTGGGCTGAGCGGTCATCTCGTCCTCCTCAGCGACGGGACTTGGGGTCGAGGGCCTCGCGCAGCGACTCACCCATCAGGGTAAAACCGAGCGCGACGATGATGATGCACACGGCCGGGTACACCGCCACCTCCGGGTGGGTGTTGAAGTAGACCTGGGAGCGACCCAGCATCTGGCCCCACTCCGGGTTGGAGTCATCCTGGTTGCCCAGTCCCAGGAAGGACAGGGCCGCGGCATCGATGATGGAGACCGCCAACACCAGGGTGCCCTGCACGATGACCGGGCCCACGGAGTTGGGCAGCATGTGGCGAAAGACGATCGGTGCCCTGCGCACTCCCAGCGCGCGAGCCGCCAGCACGTGGTCGCTGTGCCGCTGGGCCATCATCGAGCCGCGCAGCAGCCGAGCGAAGATCGGCACCTGGATCACCGCGATCGCCAGGATCACCGTCCACTGGCTCGGCCGTGCGAACATCGCGGCCAGCGAGAAGGCCATCAGCAGGGACGGGATGGACAACATCACGTCGACCACCCGCATCACCGCGCTGTCCATCCAGCCGCCGATGCCGCCGGCCAACGTGCCCAGGATCATCCCGCCGGTGAGCCCACCGAGGGTGGCCAGCACCCCGACGATCAACGTCTGCCGGGACCCGACGATGAGCCGGGAGAGCATGTCCCGACCGGCGTCGTCCGCGCCGAGCGGGAAGCCGGGCTGCGGGCCCGGGATCGGGTTGGTCGTGCTGCGTTGGTCGATCAGCAGGCGCGCGGTGGGGTCGTGCGGTGCGATCCACGGGGCGATGATCGCCAGGATCACGAAGGCGGTGATGATCACCGCGCCGACCAGGAACACCGGGTCCCGGCGCAGCCGGTGCCAGGCGCTGCGCCACAGGCTCACGCC
>CAYVEH010000234.1:0-3925 GCA_964450585.1 uncultured Ornithinimicrobium sp. | reverse complement strand
GACCCGGGTCGAGTTCTGCACCCCGGGGGTCCTGCTGCGGCGCCTGCTGTCCGATCCCGATCTGTCGGGCGTGGGGGCGGTGGTGCTCGATGAGGTGCACGAGCGGGGCCTGGAGACCGACCTGCTGGTGGGCATGGCCGCCGAGGTCCGGGCGTTGCGCGAGGACCTGGTGCTGGTCGCGATGTCCGCGACCCTGGACGCCCCGCGGTTCGCCGAGGTGCTGGGTGATGAGGGGCGGGGGCCGGAGCCGGTGGGTGACAACGGGCGGGGAGCGGCCCCGGTCGTGGACTGTCCCTCGGCGCTGCACCCGCTGGAGCTGCGGTGGGCCCCGCCGCGGGGTCCGCGCACCGACGCCCGGGGCGTGGCCGACACCTTCCTCGAACACGTCGCACACACAGCCGCCGACGTGCACCAGGGGGCTGCTGCTGGGCTGGGGCTCGAGCAGCCACCGGACGCCCTGGTGTTCCTGCCGGGCGTCCGCGAGGTTGAGCGTGTCGCGACGCTGCTGCGGGGCCAGTTGCACGGCGTCGAGGTGCTGGAGCTGCACGGACGCCTGGACGCGAGGTCACAGGACCGGGTCACCGCCGGTCGCGGGCCAGGCGAGCGGCCCCGCGTGGTGGTGTCAACGGCGCTGGCCGAGTCCTCGCTCACCGTGCCCGGGGTGCGCCTGGTGGTGGATGCCGGCCTGTCCCGGGAGCCACGCCGCGATGCCGCCCGGGGCATGTCCGGTCTGGTCACCGTGGCCGCGTCCCGAGATGCGGCGCTCCAGCGTGCCGGTCGCGCCGCGCGTCAGGGGCCGGGTCTGGCGGTCCGCTGCTATGACGAGACGACGTATGCCGCGATGCCGGCCCACGTCATGCCCGAGGTGGCCGTCGCGGACCTGGTCGGCCCGGTGCTCACGCTCGCCTGCTGGGGCGCTCCCCGCGGGGAGGGACTCGCGCTGCCCGACCCCGTGCCCCACGGGGCCGCCCGCGACGCCGAGGACGTGCTGCGCCGGCTCGGGGCCATCGACGCGGAGGGCCGGGCCACCGACCTGGGCCGCCGGCTGGCCGAGGTCCCCGCCGACCCGCGGCTGGCCCGGGCCCTGCTCGACGGCGCGGCCCTGGCGGGGGTCCGCACGGCGGCCGAGGTCGTCGCCGCCCTCGTCGACGACCACCGCCGCTCTGGGGCGGACCTCACCGCGCTGCTGCGCTCGCTGCGTGCAGGCAGGGCGCCTGGCTCCCACCGCTGGTCGCAGGAGGTGAGGCGCCTGCGGCAACTGGCGGATCGGCATACAGACGTGGCCCCGGTGGGTGCCCCTGGTGCACGGGCCAGCAGTGTCGCCGGCGAGGAGAGCGGTAGTGAGGGTGCCGTGCCTGCTGCGGACGCCATCGGGTTGGTCGTCGCGCTAGCCCACCCGGACCGCGTGGCCCGTCGGGCGGGAGAGGTCTATCTGCTCGCCTCCGGCACCCGGGCCGCCCTCCCGTCCGGCAGCCTGCGCGGCCAGGAGTGGCTCGCGATCGCGGAGGTCGCACGGGCCGAGGGCAGGGCGGCCGCCGGGACCGGTGCGGTGATCCGCGCCGCGGCTCCGCTGACCCAGGAGGGTGCCGAGCTGGCTGCCGCCGGGCTGGTCACCGACCGCACCACGGCGAGGTTCCGGGAGCACCGCGTGATCGCCCGCCGGGTGCGATCGCTGGGCGCGATCGAGCTCTCCTCCGCCGCAGTCCGCCCTGGCCCTGAGGATGCTCGGGCGGCCGTCGAGACGGTGCTCGAGACCGAGGGACTGGGCATCTTTTCCTGGTCTCCTGCAGCGGAGGGTCTGCGTCGCCGGCTGGCGCTGCTGCACCGTGTCCACGGCGCACCGTGGCCGGACGTCTCCGACGCGGCGCTGGTCGCTCGCTGGCCGGAGTGGCTCGGCCCAGAGGTCGACGCGCTCGCGGCGGGAGGTCGGGCCGACCGGATCGACCTGCACGACCCCCTGCGGCGCCTGCTGCCCTGGCCCGAGGCCGGCCGACTGGGCGAGTTGGTGCCGGAGAGGCTGGCCGTGCCGAGCGGGCGAGAGGTGCGGATCGATTATCCGGAGGCCGATGATCCCGACGGCCGCCCGGTCGTCGCGGTCAAGCTCCAGGAGTGCTTCGGGTGGGCGGTCACGCCCCAGGTGGCGGGCGTTCCGGTGCTCTTCCACCTGCTCTCCCCAGCCGGCAGACCTCTCGCGGTCACCGACGACCTGGCCTCCTTCTGGTCGGGACCGTACGCGCAGGTGCGGGCCGAGATGCGGGGCCGCTACCCCAAGCATCCGTGGCCGGAGGACCCCTGGACTGCCCCGGCGACGTCCCGGGCCAAGCCGCGGCGCTGACCAGCCGTCACCGCGTGCGCCGGCCCGCCTGTGTCCTGCAGCTGCGGGGTGATGACCCCGCCGTTGCAGGACACAAGGGTGAGGGTCGCCGTCCGTTCACTCTCGCCCGAGCACCGACTCCTGGCTGGGCAGCTGGTCCTGGCGCACGATGCCGACGGGGCAGGTCAGGCCGTTGGGCCCGTGGTTGCAATAGCCCACCGGGTTGATGAGTACGTGCTGGCGCGCTGGTGATATCGTCAGATAGCAGAGGTGGTGCAGATGACCGATGTCTTGATTCGCAATCTGGATGAGGAGACGCTGCGGCGTGTCGACGCCGATGCCGCTCGCCTCGGCTTGTCCCGCAACGAGTATCTGCGTAGGGCGGTGGAACGCCTGGGTCACGGCGTGACCAGGACGACGACTGCGCAGGACCTCGAACACTTCGCGGAGCGCTTTGCCGACCTGGAGGACGACGCGGTGATGAGGGACGCGTGGTCTTGACCATGCCCTGGCTCATCGACAAGTCAGCCCTGGTGCGCCTGCCGAGGTCGATTGACGCGACGGACTGGAGGGATCGGATCGACCGTGGTCTGGTCCGGGTGGCAACGGTGACTCTGCTGGAAGTGGGCTTTTCTGCGCGGTCCGGAGAGGACTGGAACTCCGGGTTTGCCGGGCCGCCGTTGAGCAACATGCCGGTGGAGAACCTGACGCCCGGGATGGAGGCCCGTGCGGTGGAAGTCCAGGGCATCCTGGCCCAACGGGGCCATCATCGCGCAGCGAGTGTGCCTGACCTGGTGATCGCGGCGATTGCTGAGAAGTCGGGCCTGACCGTGCTGCACTGCGACAAGGACTTCGACCTGATTGCCGAGGTCACCGGCCAGCCGGTGGAGCGCGTCCAGGTCGGACCCGCTGGGTGAGGGCAGACTGCGAGCTCTAAGCAGCACCTGGCCGAGCACCGACTCCTGGCCGGGCTGTTTCCTAGCGTGGCGCTGTTACGGTCCACGACATGCGGACCCTGGTCACCGGCGCAACGGGAACCCTGGGCCGTGCGTGTCTGCGGCTGGCGGTCGCGGCTGGTCACGAGGCCATCAGCGCTTCTCGCACTCCGCCTGTCGGCCGGGATGGTCCGGGGTGGCGGCGCCTGGACATCAGGGATGAGCAGTCCGTGCGGCAGGTCGTCGACGAGGTTCGCCCAGGCGTGATCCTGCATAGCGCCTACCAGCAGTCGAACTGGACCACGACTGCTGATGGTTCCGGCCAATGTCGCCCGGGCTGCTGCTCGCCTCAGCGCACCGTTGGTGGCGGTCTCCAGCGACGCTGTGTTCCCAGGTCGTCGGGAGCCCTACCCGGAGACGGCTCATCCGGATCCAGTGACTGCGTACGGCGAGGCGAAGGTGGTCGCGGAGACGGCCATCGCGGACATCCTGTCCAGCTCGGCGGTACGAGTTCCTCACGTGCCCGGCGAGCGTGACTCGGTCTAGTCCTGTCCCAGCACCGACTCCTGGCTGGGCAGCTGGTCCTGGCGCACGATGCCGACGGGGCAGGTCATGCCGTTGGGCCCATGGTTGCAATAGCCCATCGGGTTCTTGTGCAGGTACTGCTGGTGGACGC
>CAYVEH010000233.1:0-3929 GCA_964450585.1 uncultured Ornithinimicrobium sp. | reverse complement strand
GACGCCGAGGAGACCCTGCTGCTGCTCAAGGAGGTGGGGGAGCACCGGATCCGCCGCGAGTCCGAGCGTGGCGGGGCGAGCCTGCCGATGCCGGAGCAGGAGGTGCACGTCAAGGACGACGGCACCTACGCGCTGCAGTTCCGGCCGCTGCTGCCCGTGGAGGACTGGAACGCCCAGATCAGCCTGCTCACGGGGATGGTCGCGGCCGAGATCATGTTGGACGGCAAGTTCGGCATCCTGCGCACGATGCCCCCGGCGCAGCAGCGCGACGTGGACCGGTTCCGCCGGCAGGTCAAGGCGCTCGGCGTGGACTGGCCCCAGGGGATGGCGTATGGCGACTTCCTGAGGACGCTGGACCGCGAGGATTCCACGCACCTTGCGGTCATCCACGACGCGACGGCGCTGTTCCGCGGTGCGAGCTATGAGGCCTTCGACGGCACGCCGCCGGAGCAGACGGAGCAGGCCGCGATCGCGGCGCCCTACACGCATGTGACCGCGCCGCTGCGCCGGCTGATCGACCGGTTTGTGCTGGTCGTCTGCGAGGCACTCACCCAGGGGCACGAGGTGCCCGCCTGGGCGCGCGAGGCGCTGCCCACGCTGCCGGAGATCATGAACGACTCGGGCCGACTGGCCAAGGCGGTCGAGCGCGCCTGCACCGACGCCACCGAGGCTGCGGTGCTGGCGCACCGGATTGGCCAGCAGTTTGACGCGGTGGTGGTCGATGAGGCCGGCAAGAAGGGATATCAGATTCAGTTGACCGAGCCGGCGGTCAACGCCCTGGCCGAGGGCAGCGCGGACCTGGGTAGCGAGGTCCGGGTCGAACTCGTCGAGGCGGACATCGCCACCCACCAGGTGCGCTTCCGGATCCTCTGAGCGGCCGGTCAGCCGCGCAGCGTGGCCATCGCCGCGGCGGCGGCCTCGAGGTCGGTGAACAGCGCCGCGATCTCCTCGACATTCCGGTCGGCCGGGGTGAACGTCTCGCCGTCGAACTCGGTGAACGTGCTGAAGGCCACCTGGGCACGGATGTCGTACATGTCGGCGTTGGCCACGACCGGCCGCCAGGCCTCGGTCGCCCGGAAGCCGGACGCAGCACCGTAGGCGACAAAGGCCACGGCCTTTTTGGACCACTCCGGGTAGATCGAGTCGAAGCCGTTCTTGAAGCCCCCCGGCACCCCGTGGTTGTACTCAGGGGTGACGAAGACAAAGCCGTCGTAGCCGTCGATCGTCTGCCCCCACCGGGTGACCCGCTCATCGTCGTACTGCCGGTTGGCGGCCCCCGGCACGGTCGGGGAGGTGAGCACCGGCAGGTCGAACTCCTTGAGGTCGACCAGCTCGTAGACCACATCCCGGCCGCTCGCCTGCTGATGCACCCACCGGGCTACGTCGTCACCCTTCCGGTCCTGCCGGACTGAGCCGATGATGATGCCGATCTTCATGTCTCTCCTTCGTCGGGGCAGTGCCCATCCTGACGGACCGACCAGCAACCCGCCTGCCCGGGGTCCCTCACGGTTGAGGACGCACACTGTCCTGGATGGTCTCTACGGTGGCGGCACGTGCACCAACCAAGGGAGGACGAGATGGATGTGATCATGCTGGGCGGCCTGTGGCTCACCGAGCAGATCTGGGAGCCGGTCGCAGAGCAGGTGCGGACCCGAGGGCACACGCCGGTGCCGCTCACGCTGCCCGGTCAGGGCGACGGTCGACGAGAAGCCACCCTCCAGGACCAGCTCGCGGTGGTCACGGCCGCCGTCGACGGATCGGCGAACGGGCCGATCGTGATCGGCCACTCGGCCGCCTGCACACTGGCCTGGCTCGCCGCGGACCGTCGCCCCGAGCAGGTCGCTGCCGTGGGGCTCGTCGGCGGTTTCCCCGTCACGGAGGGCACCCGCTATGCCGCCTTCTTCGAGCCGGTGGACGGTCAGATGCCGTTCCCCGGGTGGGACGCCTTCGAGGGACCAGACTCGGCGGACCTGGATGCGGACACCCGCACCCGGCTGGCCGCCGACATGGTGCCGGTGCCGGTTGGTGTGAGTCATGCCACCGTGAGGTATGCCGATCCGCGCCGGTTCGCCGTGCCGGTCACCCTGATCTGCCCGGAGTTCGACCCCGACGATGCCCGGGCGTGGATCGCCTCAGGTGAGCTGCCGGAGCTGGAGGCCGCCAGTGCGGTGGACTACCTGGACATCGACAGCGGGCACTGGCCGATGGTGAGTGCCCCACAGAGTCTGGGCGACCTGATCGCGGACCTGGCTGATCGGCATACCGACTGATCCTCCGCCCGGCCTGACCAGCGGGTCTGCGGGTGCCTTCCGCGCGTTCAACCACTGTTTCGGTCGGCGGGGCAATACGGTCGGGGTTGTGAGCGCGCACGAGGACTTCTCAGAGACGACCGCCGACGGGCACCCCTTGGTGTCTCCGGATGCTGCCGAGTCGCTGGACCCGGAGCAGGTCCGGACGGCCCTGAAGGGCACCGGTGGTGCCTCCAAGGGCACGATCACCGCCTGGGCCTTCTGGGACTGGGGCAGCCAACCGTGGAACACCGTCATCACGACCTTCGTGTTCGCGGTCTACCTGACCAGTGACAGCTTCGGGTCCACCAACTACACCTCGCAGATGCTGGCCGTCTTCACGGCCATCGCGGGCTTCTTCGTGGCCGCGCTCGCGCCGGTCCTGGGGCAGAACTCCGACCGGTCCGGGCGCACCGTGCGCAACCTGCGCTGGCAGACCTGGCTGCTGGCGGCGATCACCGCCAGTCTGTTCTTCGTCCGGGCCGACCCCGGCTACCTCGTCCTGGGGCTGGTGCTGCTCGGCCTGGGGTCGGTGGTCTCCGAGATCGCCGGCGTCAACTACAACGCCACGATCGAGCAGGTCGCCACGACACGGACCATCGGCCGGGTCTCCGGCTACGGCTGGGGGTTTGGCTACCTCGGCGGCATCGTGGCGCTGCTGGTGCTGTACTTCCTGTTCATCCAGCCCGACGTCGGCCTGTTCGGGGTGACTGACCAGGACGGGATGGACATCCGGGTCTCGATGCTGATGTGCGGGCTGTGGATCGCGCTGTTCACCGTCCCGGCGCTGGTCGCGCTCAAGGACCGACCGGTCCAGCGGGCGCCGAGGGTCGGTGTCGTCGACTCCTACAGGTTGCTGTTCGGCACCATCCGGCGGTTGTGGGCCACCTCCCGGCACACGGTGTGGTTCCTGCTGGCCTCCGCGCTCTTCCGGGACGGGCTGGCCGGCGTCTTCGCCTTCGGGGCGGTGCTGGCCGCTGGCACCTTCGGGATGAGTGCCGGTGAGGTGATCATCTTTGGCGCTGCGGCCAACATCGTCGCCGGCGTGTCCACCATGCTGGCCGGCCTGCTCGATGACCGGGTCGGCCCCAAGAAGGTCATCCTCATCTCCCTGGTGGCCCTGGTCCTCCTGGGCCTGCTCATCTTCGTCCTGCACGACGGAGGCAAGAGCGTCTTCTGGGGCCTGGGGCTCGGGCTGACCGTCTTCGTGGGGCCGGCACAGGCGGCCTCCCGCTCCTTCCTGGCCCGGCTCATCCCGGACGGCAAGAGCGGGGAGATCTTCGGGCTGTATGCGACGACGGGCCGCGTGGTCTCGTTCCTGTCGCCAGCCGCCTTCGGCGTCGGCATCTGGCTCGGCGCCCGGGTCACCGGGGAGGAGAACACGCAGTACTGGGGCATCCTGGGCATCGTGCTCATCCTGGCCGCGGGGGCGCTGGCGATGCTCCCGGTCAAGGGGCACACCGACCACCAGGTCCACTGACCCGCAGGTTCGCGAGCCGACGGTGGCCGCACCTCAGGATGCCACGGGATACGTGGTGGGTGGTGCTTTCACCTGCCGCTCATGGTGATTCGGGAAAGAGCACTTCGACCGGGGGTTCCGTCTCACAGTGCTCGAGCACGTCACCCATGATCTCTGCCTCC
>CAYVEH010000232.1:0-3934 GCA_964450585.1 uncultured Ornithinimicrobium sp. | reverse complement strand
CGCCACCTTGCTGGACCTGCTCGGCCGACCGGACCTGACCGACGACCAGGTGGCCCGCTGCCGTGAGCTCCTGGAGCGGGTCGGCGCGGTCAGTGCCACCGAGGAGATGATCTCCACCAGTGCCTCCGCCGCCCTGGAGGCGTTGGAGGCCACCCCCGGGTTGACCCAGGAGGGCCGCTCCGCGCTGACCGAGCTGGTCGAGATCAGCACCGCCCGCACTACCTGACCCCAGAGTGGGCACCTGGCTACCCTGGAGGGTGCCCACCGACCAGGTGTGGACGCGGTTGCCAGCACATCCTGGCTCAGCTACGAGGAGAACCATGCCCACCGAGTCACTCACAGCGCTCACCCGGCAGCACCAGGAGATCGCCTCGACCGCATCCAGCGGACGCAGCGCCCACACGATCTATGGCGGTAGCCAGCATGCCCTCCGGCAGACGCTGATCGCGCTCCGACAGGGGAGCAGCCTCGACGAGCACGAGAGTCCCGGTGAGGCCACCCTGCAGGTCCTGCACGGCCGGGTCACTCTCGTCGCGGGAGAGGACCGCTGGGACGGTGCACCCGGCGATCTGATGCCCATCCCCGGCTCCCGTCATGCGCTGGAGGCGGTCGAGGACTCCGTGGCCCTCCTCACCGTCGCGATGCGTATGCCGTAGCAGCCCCGAGCACACCTCCGACGAAAGCAGGACCCTGTGGGCCACACCCCCATCACCGCACCCGACGCACCGCAGCCCATCGGCCCGTATGCCGTGGCCCACCTGGACGAGGAGTCTGGCCTGCTCTTCTGCTCCGGTCAGACACCGATCGACCCGACCACCGGGCACCTGGTCTCCGGGGACATGGGCGAGCAGGCACGACAGGTCTTCGACAACCTGCGGCACGTGCTCGCCGCCGCCGGCGCCACGATGGCCGACGTGCTCAAGACCAAGGTCACACATACCGAAACACACTTGCCGATGTAGGTAGGTATGAAGATGAACCCAGCGGTACAGACCCTCGGGCCGGTCCCCCATGGTCGAGCACGGCGGACGCGTACGGTCGAACATCGTACGGCGATCGCATATGTGCGTGTTTCGATGGCCCGGGAGGACATGGTCTCTCCGGACATTCAAGAGGGCCGGATCCGAGCGTGGGCTGACACGCACGGCGTGGACGTGGTGGACGTCGTCCCTGACTTGGATCTGTCAGGGCGAGACTTCGCGAAACGTCAGGTGCGAACGATCATCGACCGGATACGGGACGGGCAAGCAGACACTGTGCTGGTGTACAACTTCTCGCGTTTCGGACGAAATGCTGCCTTGTCGTTGGCGCACATCGCGGAGGTGGAACTGGCTGGTGGTTCGGTAGTTTCCGCGACCGAACCTGTCGACCCAGAGACCGCCATCGGCAGGTTCACGAGGACAACCGCCCTGGCTGTGGCGGAGCTACAGTCGGACCAGATTAGCGACGGTTGGAAGGCCGCCATGGATCGGCGCGTGGCGCAGGGGCTGCCCGGGAACGGGAACCCACGGTTCGGGTACGTGTATCACCGGGCCACGACGACGCACAGGCGCTGCCCGGAAGAGTGCGACCCGGGCGGCTGCACGACGGGTTACGTCCCTGACCCCGTCACCGGCCCAGTCCTGATCGGCATGTATGACGACTACCTGTCGGGGACGGGTTTACCAATGATCGCCGAAGGGTTGAACCTGCGCGGCTTCACCGGCACCAAGGGCGGGAAATGGACCACCACGACCGTGATCGGGGTCCTCGACCAGGGGTTCGGTGCAGGTCTGATCGTGCACCGTGGCGAGTGGGTCCAGGGTGCACACGAGCCTGTGATCGACCAGGCAACGTGGGACGCGTACAAGGCAAGGCGGCAGAAACTACGTCGGGTTCCGACTCGGATGCGCTCACCGGTCCATTCCACGTCCGGGCTGGCGGTGTGCGGATACTGCGGTTCGAACATGATCGCTGCGTCGTCACGACGGCAGGGCAAGGCCTACATTTTGCGCTGCAGCAACATGCAGTCCCGCGGCCTGTCAGCGTGCGCGGGCGTTCAGATCGTCCGCCACGCGGTCGAGGAAGCCGTCCGAGAGTGGCTAGGTCCGCTGTCCGAGGCCATCGATGAAGCAACCCGGGTCGCGCATGAGCACCGCCAGAAGGTGGAGCCCTCCCTGCCTTCCAGGACGGGTACCGAGCAGGTGTTGCGCCAGTTAGAGGCACGCTTGCGTCGCCTCACGGACGCGCTCGAAATAGGCAGCCTTCCAGCAGTGGAGTACCAGGAACGCCGCGACCGCATCGAAGCACAGTTGACAGCGCACCAAGAGACGGCGCGTGTAGCAGAGGAACTCCCCGAACTTCTGCGGACGGGCGGGACAGCCCGATTGCTGCGGGACTGGAACAGGCTCGAAACCGGCGTGATCCGTGACGTTCTCGGAGTGCTCATCGAACGGATCGTCTGCTTCCCCCATGGTGACGACCCGCGGGTCGTCATCGTTCCCCGGTTCCCGCAGGGCAGCCCCTCGGGGACGAGTCTCGACCCGGTGGGAGAGGATCGCTCGGGTACGAGAGGGGTGGCCGATACGACCCGCCATGACCAACGAAACGAACTGGATCGACTCGACCCGGGTTCTGCCGCAGACCACCCAAACGCTGAAGCACGCGATTGCCTGGGCCGGGGACCGACTCGCCCGGGCAACACCAACGGCGCCGCCCCAATCAACGGCCCAGGCACCGCCGCCACGAAAGTCGGCAACGCCCGCAAGGTAGACCCGGGGACGGGGAGGCCGTCTCGGGTAGAGACTGATCCACGATGAGTCTCACCACCCGCCCGGGGTTGACGTCGGGTATACACGAGGGTGTGGAGGACGTGATCGCTGCCCAAGCACGGGCGGCCTTGCGTGACGCGCGGCTCGCCGCTGGCCTGACGCAGACTGAGCTCGCGCGACGCGCTGGGATTACCCGCGCACAGGTCCAGATCATGGAGTCTGACCAGGACAGGTGGAACCCCGGCATCCGGCTCCTCTATGCCGTTGCCCAAGCACTCGACATTTCCGTACACGACCTAATCCCCGACGTACCCGGAAGCCCCCGCCCGTGAGGCCCGGTTCTTTGCCCCCCGGCCCGGGCGGGCCACGGCCCTTGGCCACCGACAATCCACTCCGTCATACCAACCCCGGTGTTTGCCCGGCTGGCCACCTCAGTACGGCAGCCCACCAAAATGGGTACGACTTTCGGGGACGTTCATCGGCCGAACGAGCTGGCTCGGGGATCAACTCTGCTTAGGCGATCGCCCCGAGGATTGCTGCGACTCGGGGTGGCAGCAGAGGTTTCGTTCCTGTGGTGTTCACAAGCGTGGCGAGGTTGCGCCAGGCGTGAGCCCGGACTTGCACTGTGGTGATGAGGTGAGGGGGTGTCGACGGACAGTGGCCCGAGAGGGAGAATGTCTCCCAAGGAGGAAGGGTCAGTATGTCGAAGTACAAGAAGTTCACGGCGGAGTACCGCGAGGAAGCGGTGAAGCAGGTCGTGGAAACACAGACTCCGATCGCTAAAGTGGCACGGGACCTGGGCATTAACGCAGGCACTTTGGGTAATTGGGTGACGAAGTACCGGGAAGAGCACTCAGCGAGCCAGGAGTTGTCGTTGCCCGAGCGCGCGCGGTTACGAGAGTTGGAGAAAGAGAACCGTGAGCTGCGGTTGGAGGCAGCTTTTTAAAAAAAGCCGCAGCCTACTTCGCCAGGGAGGAGCAGTGAGCGAGCGGTATGCGTTCATTGCGGCGGAGCGGGATTTTTACAACTCCCAGGAGCGTGCCGGCATCGACGTGGAGCGGTTGCCGTTGACGCGGATGTGCGCCGCGGTGGAGGTGTCCCGGTCGGGATTCCATGACTGGCAGAACGCGGCTCTTCCACTTTCACCGTGGTGGTGGGTGTTACGCCGCCTTGGGTGACGTCGT
>CAYVEH010000231.1:0-3966 GCA_964450585.1 uncultured Ornithinimicrobium sp. | reverse complement strand
CCGGGGAAGGCCTTGAGGCCGGTCAGCAACTCGTAGAAGAGCAGCCCGGCGGAGTAGATGTCGCTGCGCTCGTCGGTGCGGCCGCGCTCCACCTGCTCGGGGGCGAGGTAGGCGGCGGTGCCCCAGACGAGCTCGTTGCTGTGACTGGAGGTGGCGGCGGTCACCGCCCGGGCCAGCCCGAAGTCGGCGACCTTGACCATGCCGTCCGCCCGGATCAGCACATTCTCCGGCTTGACGTCCCGGTGGGCCAGCCCGGCCTCGTGGGCGGCCGCCAGGGCCTGCAGGAGCGGGTCCAGATAGCCCACCGCATCGCGGACACTGTGCGCGCCGTGCTCGGTGATCACCTCGCGCAGGGTGCGTCCCTCGACCAGCTCCATCGCCAGGAAGACCAGGTCGTCCTCCTCGCCCTGGTCGAAGACCGAGACCACGTGCGGGTGGGAGAGCCGGGCCGCGGTGCGGGCCTCCTGGCGGAACCGGCCGACGAACTCCTCGTCCCGGGCCAGGTGGGCGTGCATCACCTTCAGCGCCACCTTGCGGTCCAGTCGCAGATCGGTGGCCTGGTAGACCGCGGCCATGCCGCCTTCGGCGAGCAGGGACCCCACACGGTATCGACCGTCCAGGACACGGTCGATCACGGCGGAGGTCGCGGTGCTCACCCTTTGAGGATACGGAGCCTGCCCGGGAAAACCATGGAGGCGGGGTGCACCCGGCTGGGTTACATCCGGTCGCGCAACCCCTGGATGGCCTTGACGTAGTTCTTGGTGTCCGGGTACATCCCGTTGTTCTGCACCCCGGCGAGCCCCTGGTAGTAACCACCGATCGCCTGGTCCTCGTTGTCGGCCGAGCGCAGCAGCGCCCGCATGACCACGGTGCCGGCGGTGATGTTGTCCTGGGGATCGAGCAGGTTCAGGTCCCGGCCGACCATGGCCGAGGCCCAGTCACCGGTGCTGGGGATCACCTGCATGGCGCCGATGGCGTTGGCGGGGGAGACCATCCGGTGGTTCCAGCCGGACTCCATGTAGCTCAACGCCAGCATCAGGTTCGGGTCCACGCCGTGGCGCCGGGCGGTGTCCTGGACGAGCTGGCGGACCTCGTCCCGGGAGGGCACCGGCGCCTGGGCCAGGTAGTCCCGGTTGGCGGCCGCCGAGCCAGCCACCTCGTCGCTGTAGGTGTAGTGCAGGAAGGTGTTCGGCGCCCCCTCCCGGGCTCCCTCACCGTCGCGGTACTCCGAGGACCGGGTGGCCTGCGCGGGCAGGGCGACCTTCTGCCCCACCTGCAGTCCGCGTGCGTCGATGCCCGGGTTGGCGTTGAGCAACGCGCTGAGGGAGACGTCGTGGCGGGCGGCGATGTGGGTGAGGGTGTCGCCGGCCCGGACGGTCACCGTGCTGGCGGATCTGCTGCTGGCCTCGCGGTCTGCTGCCGCTGAGCTGGCCTGGGCGGACCCGGGGACGGTGAGACGCTGCCCGGGGTAGATCATCGCCGAGGGCAGGTTGTTGGCCTTGATGATCGCCGAGACGGACACGTCGTGCCGGGCCGAGATGTGGGAGAGCGTGTCGCCGGCCCGGACGGTCACCGTGGCGGTCGGGGCCGCCGAGCGTCCCGACGAGCGGCTCTCGGCACCGCGCGGGATCTCGATGACGGCCCCGGCCTGCAGGTACCCGCTGAGGCCGTTGCGCTCCACCAGGGCCGAGACCGTGGTCTTGTGCTCGATGGCCAGGTCGTAGAGCGTGTCCCCGGACTGCACGCGGTAGTCGCGCCAGTCCTTCTTGGAGGTGGCCAGGTGCCCCAGGGGAGCGCGGTTGGCGATGTCGACGACGGGAGTCTCGATGTGCAGGACAGGGGGCATGTCTGCGACGGGGCTCATGAAGGGCCTTTCAGTTGGGCCGGGGGCAAGCAAAGTGGCCCGTGGTGTCGTTGTGCGGTTTGGGGTCTTTGTGTGCTGTGGTGTCTGAGTTCAGGCTGTGACCCGAGTGAAAGTACCTGAGATGTGCCGATTTTTCCAGGTTTACGGCGTGTCGCACTATGTGACAGACTGGAAGATGTGGTAAACGACAGCGATGTAATTCTGGGGGCCGACGAGCAGGACCTCACCGGCTGGCTGGCGGTCCCGGACATCATGGAGGTCACCGGCGCCTCCCTGGGGCAGGTCAAGACCTGGCTGCGGGAGCGCGAGCTGGTGGGATCCCGGCGCGGCCCCAACAAGGCCCTCTACGTGCCGGCCTCCTTCCTCACCGAGGAGGGGCCGCTGCCGTCGCTGCGCGGCACGATCACCGTGCTGGCCGACGGCGGCTACGGGGACGAGGAGATCATCGCCTGGCTCCACGAGCCCGATGAGACCCTGCAGGGTGGCAGCGCCATCGCCTCACTGCGCCAGGGCAGCAAGACCGAGGTCCGGCGGCGGGCCCAGGAGACAGCCTTCTAGGCTCAGCGGCTCGGCCGCGCCACGAGCTCGATCTCCACGCGTGCCCCCAGGGGTAGGCCGGCGACCGCGACGGTGGTGCGGGCGGGGTAGGGCTCGGCAAAGACGGAGGCGTACACCTCGTTGAGGGCGGCGAAGTCGTCCATCGACGTCAGGTAGACGTTCGTCGTCAGCACCAAAACCCACATTGAGTACGTTCACAGCGTACTGCGTGTCGCGGTGCTAGGGAAGAGGGACCTTCTGTGCAACACTCCGCCTCGTTGCTCGGGAGCTTCGGGTCGCGCAGCCGGCCGAGTGGCTCCTTCGCCGTCAATCGGTCGAGGCTGCCGGCACCGATCCGGCAGCCCGTGGCTTCCGGTGGTTTGAAGACGGTTGTCTATGAGGCTGTCGGGTACCCCCAGTGGTACCGAGAGCTTCAGAGTCGCAGTTCCTCGCCCGGGTCACAGAGCAAGAGAGGTCCTCGGACGCCTGCCCCGAATACCTCGTCAAAGTCTGGCCTTTGGCCGTACAGCCTAAGGGTGAGTCTGGCGAAGAAGAGGAACGCAAGTTTCGCGACGATCGTCCAGGCCAGGCACCCGAGACCACTAAGTTCATCGCCGTACAGTTCCGTGGGGATGTGGATAATGACCCCAATCCGGGTGATCGTCACCCCCAACGAACGAATGCGGCGAAGACCAACCACCACACAGTCCGAGCCTGCCGATGCCGCGGCGATTGACTCGACAGCCCTGAAGGTGCGCTTGCGTTGCGCCTCCTCCGCCTGTGTCGAGTTCTCGGTGATTGTCTGTCCACTGAGATATTCAGTGGTTAGGGCGAAGCGGTCTTCGTAATCGTGGCCGCCGTCACTGCGGTACGAGATCGTCACGGTGAACTCGTCGGGGAGTGGAAGCTGGTTGCCGATAGCTTTCTTCGTCCAGTGCATGTAGACGTTGCGGAATTGCTGCCCGGGCACCCAGGTGGCAATCACGTTTGCATAGCGAGACTCGACGTACGCGGTAAGGTCTGCCGCTTCGTGCTGCGGGTCGGTAACGAGCGGGGACGGATCGAACTCCACGCGGACGCCCCGAGCGACGCCACGTCCGTAATTCCCGATCGCGAGGTGCTGGACGTTGGAGTCCAGGGCGTCGGGTTCGAGGTTTGCCGCGAGCATCGGACGACTGGTGGCCTCGCTGTCTTCGCGGTGTGCCCTCAGCGTCTGGATGGCGACGAACGCAGTGCCGATAACCGCTAACGCACTGAATACGGCGGAGCCGGCTTGGATCCAGTCAGCATGCCGAGACCCTAGCGCTAGCCAATGGCGTGCCCACCCTAATCGGAGCTTGGTCAACGGTGAAGAATGTGGTCATGCGTAGGTTCTTGTCGCCAGCCGCAGGCTGTCTTGTGAGGAAGGGGGACGCCTCGGCGACAAGCTCGCGAACAGCGGCGAGAAGGTGGCCTTGTCGGGAGGCAGTTCTCTGGGCTGCCAGTCGTCAGGGCAGCACGACGCGTTACCGGCTCTTCCCAATCGAGGGTGTAGCGGTGGTGTGATCGGGGGCGGCGCGTCGGTG
>CAYVEH010000230.1:0-3997 GCA_964450585.1 uncultured Ornithinimicrobium sp. | reverse complement strand
CGCATGATCTCCATGTCCGAGCGGCCCTTGGGGTCGAAGTCCGAGCCTCCCTTGGCCCCACCGATGGGCAGGCCGGTCAACGCGTTCTTGAAGATCTGCTCAAAGCCGAGGAACTTGACGGTGCCGAGCAGCACGCTGGGGTGGAATCGCAGACCACCCTTGTAGGGCCCTAGCGCGGAGTTAAACTCCACCCGAAAGCCGCGGTGGATCTCGATCTCTCCGGCATCATCCACCCAGGGGACCCGGAAGATGATCTGCCGTTCCGGCTCACAGACGCGGGCGATCACCCGGGAGTCGGCGTAGTCGGGATGCTTGCGCACCACGGCGCCCAGGCTGTCCAGCACCTCGATGACAGCCTGGTGGAACTCGGTCTCCCCGGGGTTGCGCTGCAGGACCTGCTCATAGAGCGGCTGCAGGGCAGGATCAAGTTGGTGCATGCTTGGGCAACTCCCGTTCACGAGGGTACGGAGGGTCAGAATATACGGGTCCTCGCATACTCATGCACAACCGGGTCCAGTCAACGCGCCCTTCGACACCTCAGGCGGACGGCAGCTCCTGCAACCAACCAGCGCGCTCCACCAGCACAGCGATCTCCACTCGACTGCTGCGCCCGAGCCGGGTCAGGATCGCACCCAGGTGACTCTTGACGGTCGCCTCGCTGACAAACAGGGCCCGGGCCACGTCCGCATTGGACAACCCCTGGGCCACCCGGATAGCGATCTCCCGCTCCCGCTCGGTCAGCTGGGCGAGCAGGTCTGCGGTCTCCCTGCGCTGGGTGACCATCGGGTCCCGGGCCACGTGCCGGAAAAGCTCGGGGACACTGGCCGGAGACAGCACACCCTCCCCCGCCCCGACGCGCCGCACGGCATCGATGATCTCGGCCGGGTCAGCCGTCTTGAGCAGGAATCCGGCCGCGCCGGCCTCCACGGCCCGGGTCGCGGCGGAGTCCTCCACGAAGGTGGTGAGCACGAGCACCTTCGGCGCGTCGCTGAGGGCTCCCACCTGTCGGGTGGCGGTGATGCCATCCATCTTGGGCATGCGCACATCCATCAACACCACATCGGGGCGGTGACGCTGCACGGCCGCCACCACGTCAGTGCCGTCCCCCACGCTACCGACCACACTGATGCCTTCGGACGAGGACAGCATGAGCTCCAGGCCGGAGCACACCAGCGGATCGTCGTCGACCAGCAGCACCCGGATTGGCTCGCTGTCAGCAGTCATCGTTTCTCCTTGGGAGCATGCCGCCACGGCAGGTGGGCGGCGACGCGGAAGGTCCGATCATCATCGAGCCCGTAGCGCAGGGTCCCCTGCCACAGGGCCACCCGCTCCGAGATGCCGGTCAGGCCGTTACCGGCCGGCCCGGGCTCGTGGGTGGTCAGTCGGTTGGCGGTCTCGATCCGGATCCCGGTCTCCGGGCCGCCCTCGACCACCAGGCGCACCGGGGCCCCGGGCGCGTGCCGGCGGGCGTTCGTCAACAGCTCCTGCACGATCCGGTAGACGGCACGGGCCAACGCCGGGTCAGCATGCTCGGCCTGGGACAGGTACACGGTGGAGATGACCGGCATCCCACCGTCGACGGTCTCCTCGATCACGGCGGGCAGATCCGTGAGTGACGGGCTCGCCGTGCGGTGAAACGCGCTCCCCTCCGGCTCGCGCAGCACCTGCAGCAGGGACTGCAGGTCATCCATCGCCTGCTGGGCATTCTCCCGGACCAGCGCGGCACTGCGGCACAGCCGCTCATCATCACCAGCAGCCACCTGCAGTCCACCGGCATGCAGCGACAACAGCGACAGCCGGTGGCCGATCACATCGTGCACTTCCCGGGCGATCAGGTCCCGCTCCGCCTGGCGACCCAGACGGTCACTGAGTTGGGCGCTGCTCTGCTCGGCCAGGTGTGCGTGGTGCTGGGTGGCCACCAGTTCACGCCGGTTGCGCATGAACAAGCCGGAGGCCACCGACCCCGCCAGCAGCACCAGCGCCACGATCACCGGCACCCAGAGGGAGATCTCGACCGCGACCGCCTGACCTGGCTCGTGGGCACCGCTGAGCAGCATCTTCAGGCCCGAGGAGGCAGTGGTGCCGCCCGAGGCGTCTCGGAAGAGCGCCACCGTGGTTGCCACCCCGACGAGACCGACACAGGCCCACGCCCACCGGTCCCTGCGCGAGCGCAGCAGCGCAGCCAACGTGAACAAGGACGCCGTGGCATCCAGCGGAAGCACCAACGGGATGGCAGCAGCCACCAGGGTGGCGGCATACGGAGCGGTGTGTCGCTGCCAGAGGGCACCGACCGACACAACCATCGCCAGCAGGCACACCAGCACGGTGGTGTTCTGCAGCGGTGTCAGCTCCGTGGTCGGGTTGACCTCGTCATACCGAGTCAGCGTCAGCCCCAGCGCGAGCGCGGAGGCGAGCAGGCAGGTCCCGACCATGAGCGCGAACCGGGTGCCTCGACCCACCAGACGCAGTCGTCGGGTGCCGGAGCCGCGGGACGGCATACGAGCCATCCCCAGGGCGTCAGCGCTCGGCGACAACGTGGACATGGCGCTCAGAGTAGAGCAGGGCACCGACACCCGACTCCACCGATCGGCTGCAGCTGCGCAGCGGAACGGTAGCCGATCGGCTAGCCAGCTCTGACTGGTTGGTGGATGTGGCGGTAGGGCCGGTCACGGTGTGCTGGGAGCACGTATCCACCGCACCTTTGAGGAGTTCCCCGTGACTACTACTCCCCCACCGCCGCCCGGCTCCCAGGAGCAGCCGGCCTACGGCACCACCTGGCAGGACCCACAGCACCCACCGACACCTGGCCAGCCGTCGCAGCAGGGGTGGGGCCCGGGACACCCCCCGGCTCCGCCGGTCCCGCCACAGCCCGAGCCGGCCCAGAAGTCCTGGTTCCGTCGGCACAAGGTCATGACAGCCCTGTTGGCCATCGTCGCGCTGTTGGTCGTCGGCAGCCTGTTCGGTGGCGAGGATGAGGAGACCCCGGCCGCCGGTGATGAGCCGGCCGCCGCCCAGCAGGAGGCCCCCGCGGAGGCACCGGAGTCCCAGGCCGAAGAGGCCGAGCCCGGTGCGGAGAACGCAGCCGCCCAGGAGGAACCGGCCGAGGAGGAACCAGCTAAGGACGAACCAGCCCAGGAGGAACCAGCCGAGGAAGCACCGGTCGAGGAGGCCCCCGGCGTGGGCGATGCCGTGCGGGACGGTGACTTCGAGTTCACCGTCAATGAGGTCCAGACCGGTCTGACCAGCATCGGCGAGGGCTTCACCGAGGAGACCCCGCAGGGGCAGTTCGTGCTCATCGACATCACGGTGACCAACATTGGTGACAAGGGCACCGCGCTGCTGGACAGCAACCAGGTCCTGATCGACGAGCAGGGCCGCCAGCACAACACCTCCAGCGCCAGCATGTGGCTCGAGGAGGGGCTGTGGCTCGACGAGATCAACCCCGGCAACTCCGTCAGCGGTGTCCTGCTCTACGACATCCCCACCGACGCCGTGCCGACCACCCTGGAACTGCACGACTCGATGTTCTCCGGCGGAGTGACCGTGACGCTGCGGTAGCCGCAGCTGGCCGGCCGGGGCCCACCCCGCGCCCACCGGACAGCCGCGCGGACCAGGACGCTCCTGGTCCGCGCGGCGGCTGCCTGTCAGCCGGCGACGCGATACCAGAACTCGCCGGTGCCCGGGAGCCGCTCGAGTCTCACCTCGCCCCGGTCAGGCCGGGACTCATCGCGGCCCCGGGCCGATCCCGGTCAGGCCGACTCGCGGACCACCAGGTCGGTCGACAGGGTCTTGGAGACCACGGTGCCACCGTCCATCACCTGCAGCAGCAGGTCGACGGCGCAACCTGCCATCTCGGCGATCGGGTTCACCACCGTGGTCAGCGCCGGGCGGCTCATGGTCGCGGCGGGCGAGTCGTCATACCCGACCACCGCCACGTCGTCGGGCACCCGGCGCCCGGCCATGCCGAGCTCGCCGATCGCGGAGACCGCCATCTGGT
>CAYVEH010000229.1:0-4002 GCA_964450585.1 uncultured Ornithinimicrobium sp. | reverse complement strand
CGGCCGGAGATGTAGTCCTCGGTGGCCCGCTGCGTGGGGTTGTTGAAGATCTTCTGCGTGTCGTCGAACTCGACCAGCTGACCCGGCTGACCGGTGGCCTCCAGGTTGAAGAAGCCGGTCCGGTCCGAGACCCGCGCAGCCTGCTGCATGTTGTGCGTCACGATCACCACCGTGTAGTCGGCCTTGAGCTCGTTGATGAGGTCCTCGATCGCCAGCGTGGAGATCGGGTCCAGGGCAGAGCACGGCTCATCCATGAGCAGCACCTCGGGCTGGACCGCGATCGCCCGGGCGATGCACAGCCGCTGCTGCTGCCCACCGGACAGGCCCGACCCCGGCTTGTCCAACCGGTCCTTGACCTCGTTCCACAGGTTGGCACCGCGCAGCGACCGCTCACACAGGTCGTCGGCGGCCTGCCGGGACAGCCGCTTGCTGTTCAACCGCACACCGGCCAGCACGTTGTCGCGGATCGACATGGTCGGGAACGGGTTGGGCCGTTGGAAGACCATGCCGACCTGGCGGCGCACGTCCACCGGGTCCACGCCGCGGCCGTAGAGGTTCTGCCCGTCGATGGCGACCTCCCCCTCGACACGGGCCCCCGGGATCACCTCGTGCATCCGGTTCAGGGTGCGGATGAAGGTGGACTTGCCGCAGCCGGAGGGGCCGATGAAGGCGGTGACCGACTTGGGCTCGATCACCATGCTGACGTCCTTCACCGCCTGGAAGTCACCGTAGAAGATATTCAGGTTGTTGACGTCGATTCGCTTGGACATCTGAGCAGGCTCCTAGCGTGGTGGGGTCAGCGGCCGGTCTTCGGCGCGAAGATCTTGGCGATGAGGCGGGCGAGCAGGTTGAGGGCCACGACGAGCAGCACCAGCAACAGGGCGGCAGCCCAGGCCCGTTCCAGGCTGGGGGCGGTGACTGCAGGGCTGAGCGGCTTGGTGAACATCCAGTAGGTGTAGACCGCCAGGGTGTTCATCGGGCCCTCCAGGAAGTTCCAGTTCAGCTCCCGGGCATAGCCGATCGCGACCAGCAACGGAGCGGTCTCGCCGATGACCCGGGCGATGGCCAGGGTGATCCCGGAGGCTAACCCGGAGGCCGCCGTGGGCAGCACCACCTTGGCGATCGTCCGCCACTTGGGCACGCCGAGGGCCAGGCTGGCCTCGCGCAGCTCGTTGGGGACGATGCGCAGCATCTCCTCGCTGTTCTTCACCACCGTCGGGATCATCAGCACCGACAGGGCCACCGCACCGGCCAGCCCCATCTTGGCGTCCCGCACCCCGACGATCTGGGTGAACAGCGCGAAGGCAAACAGCCCGGCGACGATGGAGGGGATGCCGGTCATCACGTCGACCAGGAAGCGGATGGTGCGGGACAACGGGTTGTTGCCGCCGTACTCGACCAGGTAGATCGCGGTGAACATGCCGATCGGCACCGAGATCAGGGTGGCCAGGCCGGTGATGATCAGGGTGCCGACGATGGCGTGCCCGGCACCACCGACCAGGGAGGTCTGGCCCGCGGCATACGCCTGGTCGTGGGTGCCGGTGATACCGCGCATGTCGGTGCTGACGAAGAACCACTCGAAGGCCGTCGGCAGCCCCTGGCTGACCACGGTCCACAACATGGAGATCAGCGGCACGATCGCGCAAACGAAGGCGGCGTAGACCAGCCAGCGCACCACGAGGTCGGCGCCCACACGCCGCCCCCCGATCGTGCGGTAGACCAGGTAGGTCGTGGCCAGGAAGACCAGGTAGGACAGGACTAGCGCGAGGACCGGGTGCAGGTCCACGACCAGCCACAGCAGCAGCCACAGCCCCACCGTCGACAGGCCGGTCAGCAGCAACGGCCGGGGGCCGGTGGCACGCACCGGGGAGGGGACGATGCCGGTCAGGTCGTCCATCGCGGCATGGTGCAGGTCGGTCTTGGGTGACCGCGTCGGGGTCGTCGTCATCAGTTGGCTCCGGAGAACTCGGACCGCTTCTCCACGATCCAGCGGGCGAACAGGTTGACGGCCAGGGTGAGCAGGAAGAGCACCAGGCCGGCGGCGATGAGCTCGGAGAGGCGCAGGCCGGCGGCCTCCGGGAAGTTGAGGGCGATCTCAGCCGGGATGGTGTTGTTGCCGCTGGCGGTCAGCACCCAGCTGAAGACCCCTGGGGAGAGGATGATCGCCACGGCCATGGTCTCGCCCAGGGCCCGGCCCAGCCCGAGCATCACCCCACCGATCACGCCGGGGGCCCCGAACGGCAGCACCGCGGTGCGGATCATCTCCCACTGGGTCGCGCCGAGCGCCAGCGCGGCTTCCTCGTGCAACCGCGGTGTCTGCAGGAACACCTCCCGGGAGACCGAGGTGATGATCGGCAGGATCATCACCGCGAGCACCACCGCCGCGGTCAGCAGCGTCCGGCCGGTGGCCGAGCGGCCGTCGAAGAACGGGATGAAGGCCAGGTTCTCGAAGAGCCAGTCATACAGCGGCACCAGTTGCGGAGCGAAGACGGCCATCCCCCACATGCCGAAGACCACCGAGGGGACCGCGGCCAGCAGGTCGATGACGAAGCCGATGGCGTGGCCGACCCGGCGGGGCGCGTAGTGGGAGACGAACAGCGCGATCCCCACCGCTACCGGGGTGGCGACCAGCATCGCGATGATCGAGGCCACCACCGTGCCGAAGACCAGCGGCCAGACGTAACGGAGGAAACCCTGACCGCCGCTGATCTCCTCAGAGGCGGCGGTGAGGGCGGGCATCCCCTGCCAGACCAGGAAGATCGCCACCAGGGCGAGGATCAGCACGATGAGGGCGCCAGAACCGAGGGAGAGACCGGCAAACATGATGTCGCCGGGGCGGCGGACCTGCCGTTGGCGGCCGGTCTCGGCCGGACGGGTCGCCAGCGATCCCTCCTCCGGTGTGGAGCCCCGGTCAGCTGGAGGTGTCATGGGTTTCCTTCACGTCGTGGAGGCGGAGCCGCGCAGGACGCAGCATGTCGACGGTCGCCAGGTGCGGGCCACCGTCGACCGCCGACATGCTGGGTGAGTGCTGCAGCGTCAGGGTCAGCCGCCCTGGATCATGCTGATGGACTCCATCACCTGGCCGCGCAGCTCGTCAGAGATCGGCGCGGAGCCAGCTGCCTCGGCGGCGGCCTGCTGTCCCTCCGGGGAGGCGATGTAGCTCAGGTAGTCCTTGACCAGGTCCGCCCGGTTGGCGTCCTCATACTGCTTGCAGGCGATGTGGTAGGAGACCAACACGATCGGGTAGGCCCCGGACTCGGTGGTGTCCCGGGCCAGGTCCATCGCCAGGTCGCCCTCGACACCGGTATCGGCCGGCTCGGAGGCGTCCACCACCTTGGCGGCGGCCTCCGGGGAGAACGGCACGTACTCATCACCCACCCCGATGGCAGCAGCCTGCCCGGTCACCGCGGAGGCGTCCGCGTAACCGATGGCGCCCTCGGTGGAGTTGACCACCTGCATCACACCGGCGGTGCCCTGGGCGGCCTCACCGCCCGAGACCGGCCAGGTGTCGGAAACCTCGTGCGTCCAGACGTCCGGGGCGGCGGCGGAGAGGTACTCCATGAAGTTCTCGCTGGTGCCGGACTCATCGGAACGGTTCACGACTGTGATGTAGCTGTCCGGCAGCTCCGCCTCCGGGTTGTCCGCGGCGATCGCCTCATCGTTCCACTTCGTGATGTCCTGGTTGAAGATCCCGGCCAGCGTCTGCGGGGACAGCTGCAACTGCTCCACGCCCGGCAGGTTGTAGGGGATCGCGACCGGGGAGATGTAGAGGGGCAGATTGATCGCCCCCTCGGGGCCGCACACCTCCTGGGCGGCGGTCTGCTCCTCCGCACTCAGGTAGGCGTCCGAGCCGGCGTAGTCAGTGGCCCCGGCGAGGAACTGTTCGCGGCCGGCGCCGGAGCCGACAGCGGTGTACTGGACGCTGACGTCGGGTTGGGCCTCCAGGTAGCCGGCGATCCAGGCGGTGACCGCGGACTCCTGGGAGGAGGCACCGGCACCGAC
>CAYVEH010000228.1:0-4023 GCA_964450585.1 uncultured Ornithinimicrobium sp. | reverse complement strand
CCCTCCCCTCCCCGACCGGGCGCGCCGTGTTGCGGTCTCTGATCTGACCGAGCGCGCGGTGTTGCGGTCTCTGAATCGACCGAGCGCGCGGTGTTGCGAGAAGCCCGCTGACCGAGCGCGCCGTGTGGTGAAACCCGACCGGCAAAGATCATCGCCGAACGTGTTTCGGACGCTAGTAGGGGGCCACTTGCGCCTTGCAGCGGCACGCGCCATCGGCAGGAGCGACCAGGAAGGGGCATCGGTTCGCCGATGGCAGCCACGACGGTGCCCCGTGCCGATCCGTCAAGTCACGCCACGCGCTCGGTGACAGAAAGCTTCGCAACACCGCGCGCCCGGTCAGATCAGAGACCGCAACACCGCGCGCTCGGTCGATGCGCTCGGTCGATTCAGAGACCGCAACACCGCGCGCTCGGTCGATGCGCTCGGTCGATTCAGAGACCGCAACACCGCGCGCCCGGTCGGATCAGGCGTCGTAGTCGAGGACAACCTCGTCGGTGACGGGATGGGACTGACAGGTCAACACGATCCCAGCGTCGACCTCTTCATCCTCCAGGGCATAGTTGCGGTCCATCCGCACCTCGCCCTCGACGACTCTGGCACGACACGTACCGCAGACTCCGTTGGTGCAACTGAACGGGGCATCGGGACGTTCGCGCAGCGTCGCCGCCAGGATCGACTCCGCCTGGCTCTTCACCGGCACCTGCGTGGTGCGACCATCCAGGGTGACAGTGACCATCGCCAGCGGTGCCGCATCGGGTGGAGGTGGCGGTGCGGGTGGTTTGGTGTCCTCGACGTGGAACACCTCGTGGTGCACATGGTCCCGGTCCACCCCGTGCTCGGCCAACACCTCACGGGCGGTTTCCACCATGCCGAGGGGACCGCACAGGTACCACTCATCCACCCTGTCGACCGGGATGAAGGAGGAGAAGAAGCCCTCCAGCCGGTCACGGTCCAGTCGGCCGGAGAACAACTCGATCTCCTGGGCCTCCCGGGAGAGCACGTGGAAGATCTGGAACCGGTCGGGGAACCGGTTCTTCAGGTCCATCAGCTCCTCCAGGAACATGATCGTGTCGGTGCGTCGGTTACCGAAGACCAGGGTGGCGCGGGAGGCCGGCTCCTCCTCCAGGGCCGTGGTGAGCAGGGACATCACCGGAGTGATCCCGGAGCCCGCTGCGATCGCCACGTGGTGTCGGGCCTTCTGCGGGTCGGTCGGGCAGGTGAAGCCACCGATCGGGGTCATCACCTGCAGCACCTCGCCAGCCTCGGCGTTCTCGTGCAACCAGGTCGACATGACGCCCTCGGGGACCCGAGCTGTGGCCACCCGCAACTCCCCGCTGTCCTTGGCGCGCTGGCGGGAGACGCAGATCGAGTAGGACCGGCGAATATCCTCCCCGCCGATGGTGGCCCGCAAGGTCAGGTGCTGCCCCGGCTCGAAGGCGTACTCGTCGCGCAGCCCCGGAGGCACGGCAAAGGTGATCGCCAGCGCTTCATCGGTCAGCAGTTCCACGGCGCTGATGGACAGCTCGTGAAAGACCGCCCGGTGTCGCTTGGGCTTGGTTGTGGTCAGATGCATCAGATGGCCTTGAACTCCTCGAACGGCTCGCGGCAGGCACGGCACCTACGCAGTGCCTTGCAGGCCGTCGAGCCGAATCGAGCCAGCTCCTCAGTGTCGGTGGATCCGCAGGTCGGGCACGCTACCTGACGCACCGACAGGCCGACTGACACGGGGCCCTCCGGACGGACCGGGCCGCTGCCGGACGGCGGGGCGATCCCGAACCGACGCAGCGCCTCCCGGCCCCGCTCGCTCATCCAGTCGGTGGTCCAGGGCGGGGACAGGGTCGTGCTCACGTCCGGCACCAGCCCGTGCTGTCGCACCGTCCAGTTGATGTGGTCAGTGATCGCCTGGACCGCCGGGCACCCGCTGTAGGTGGGAGTGATCCGGACCCGCACGGTGTCCCCGTCGACACGCACCTCACGCAGGATACCCAGGTCATCGATGGAGATCACCGGGATCTCGGGGTCCGGGATGTCTCGAACCGCCTGCTCGATCTGCGCAGCTGTGGGCGCGGTAGCCACCGGTCTCACCAGCTTGCTCCGGGGTGGCTGCGGTGAATGTGCTGCATCTCCGCCAGCAGGTACCCCATCGCCTCGGAGTGGACACCCTCCCGACCGCCGCGGGAGCGCCAGCGCGACTCGGTGGGCAACTCCAGCGTGGCCTCGGCCACCACGGCACTGACGTGGGCCACCACCGGATCGTGCAACGAGGAGGGCAGCACCCCGACCCCGCTCTGACTCGCGGTCACGCTGGCAGCATCGTCGTCGAACAGTTCGGCCAGATAGGGCAGGACGGTCTCCAGGCCGGCCTGCATCCGGTCCCGGGACTCCGGGGTGCCGTCGCCGAGGCGGACCACCCAGTGCCCGGCGTGGTCGCGGTGGTAGGCGACCTCCTTGAGTGCCTTGCCGGCCACCCCCGCCAGCACCTGGTCAGTGGAACTGAGCAGTGCGGCATACAACTCACACTGATAGCTGGCGAACCACAGCATCCGCGCCATCTCCTGACCGAAGTCCCCCCGGGGCTGCTCGACCAGGTGCACGTTGCGGAACTCGCGCTCATCGCGCAGGTAGGCCAGCGCGTCTTCATCCCGACCGGCGCCCTCGAGCTCACCGGCGCGGGTCAGCAGGGCCCGGGCCTGCCCGAGCAGGTCGAGCCCGACGTTGCCCAGCGCCAGGTCCTCCTCGATCTGGGGGGCCCGGGTGAGCCACTCCCCCAACCGTTGGGCATAGATGAGGGCGTCATCACCAAGCCCCAACAGGTATGCCGTGTGGGCGCCGGCTGTCAGCGCCGGCCCGGGCGTCTGCTCACCAGGGCTCTGCGGGGTGGTCGCGGCCGTGCCGGCGCGGGTACTCACAGGTACTCCACGTCCTGGGGCACCTCGTAGAAGGAGGCGTGCCGGTACACCTTGTCGCCGGCGGGGTCGAAGAAGCTGTCGCGCTCGTCCGGGCTGCTGGCGGTGATGTCCTCAGAACGGATTACCCAGATAGAGACACCCTCCTGGCGGCGGGTGTACAGATCGCGGGCGTTGCGCAGCGCCATCTGGGCGTCCGGGGCGTGCAGCGACCCGGAGTGCACGTGCGACAGGCCCCGCTTGCCCCGCACGAAGACCTCCCACAGGGGCCAGTTGTCACTCACGCCACGGCCCCCTTGGCGGCTTGCTTGGTGGCATAGGCGGTGGCGGCCTCGCGCACCCAGGCGCCCTCCTCGTGAGCACGACGACGGTGGTTGAGCCGCTGGGCGTTGCACGGCCCGTCGCCCTTGAGGACCCGCCAGAACTCGTCCCAGTCGATGGCGCCGAAGTCCCAGTGGCCGCGCTCCTCGTTCCAGGTCAGGTCCGGGTCGGGCAGTTGGAGCCCGAGCTTCTGGGCCTGTGGCACGGTCATGTCGACGAACTTCTGCCGCAGGTCGTCGTTGGAGAACCGCTTGATCCCCCAGGCCATGTTCTGGGCGGTGTGTCCGTCCTTGGCGGCCTCACCGGTGTCCGGCGGCCCGAACATCATCAACGAGGGCCACCACCAGCGGTTGGCAGCGTCCTGGGCCATCGCCTGCTGCTCGGGGGTGCCGTTGCTCAGCGTCCAGAGGATCTCAAAGCCCTGACGCTGGTGGAACGACTCCTCCTTGCAGACCCGGATCATCGCCCGGGCATACGGGCCGTAGGAGCACCGGCACAGCGGCACCTGGTTCATGATCGCCGCGCCGTCCACCAGCCACCCGATCGCCCCGACGTCGGCCCAGGTCAGCGTCGGGTAGTTGAAGATCGAGGAGTACTTCTGCTTCCCCGCGTGCAACTTGTCCAGCAACTCAGCGCGGTCCACGCCCAGGGTCTCAGCCGCGGAGTACAGGTACAGCCCGTGACCGGCCTCGTCCTGCACCTTGGCCATCAGGATCGCCTTGCGGCGCAGGCTGGGCGCCCGGGTGATCCAGTTGCCCTCCGGCTGCATCCCGATGATCTCGGAGTGCGCGTGCTG
>CAYVEH010000227.1:0-4073 GCA_964450585.1 uncultured Ornithinimicrobium sp. | reverse complement strand
GTGTCCCGCCAGGTGCTGTCCACCCAGACGTTGCTGTGCGCCTGTGCCGTCGTGGTCGGTGCCACGAGCGTGGCCCCCAGGACGAGCGGTGCGGCGAGCGCCGCCAGGGTGCGACGTGTACTGCGAGTCGACATGCTCCCTCTCCGTCGTTGGGATGTCCTTGCTCGACTCACTCTTCGAGAAGTGGCTGTCCGGAGACTTTCTTGCCACTTTCGTGGACCGACATACCCGGTCGGATGCCATGGGCGCACGGCGAGTCACGGGTGAGGCCGTGAGCACGCGCCAGAGGCCGTCCCCGACGAGCGGAAGACGGCCTCTGACCTGCGATTTGTGGACGCGGGTGGACTCAAACCGAACACCTGGCAGAGGTTTGAGCGGCTCGATTCCGCTTGGAAACAGGCGAAACTCGGTATCGGCGATGAGGCGGTGGACGCCCCCGAAGGCGAGCCTGGTGTCGTCACAACCCCAAGGAGACGAACTAGAACACCGTTGACGGAGAGTGAAGTGGACTCTATCCGAACTGCCCGGATGAGCGGCGAGAGCGTGGTGTCGATCTCACGGCGGTTCGGCGTCCACCGGATGACAGTGTGGACGCACACGAAGGATCTGATCACATAACTCCGCGCTTGATTCAAGCGGTCTGGACGCGCATCTGCCGGTAGTGGCCAGGGGTCACGCCGACGTACTGACGGAACAAGCGGGTGGCATGGGAGCGAGAGTGCCAGCCCACCTTGTGCATCGCGGTCGTAACGGTCAGATCGGTCTCTCGCAGGTACTTTGCCAGCTGTTCGGCACGGAGCATCGTCAGGAACGCCAGCGGAGTCTTCCCATACGCCTCGACGAACACGCTGCTCAACCGTGACGGCGACAGATGCACCTCGGCCGCAATCTCCTCCAGCGTCCACCGCCGTTCGGGATGCTCACGCAGGAGATCAGCAGCCCGCCGAACCTCGACCCGCAACGGCGCGAAGCGGCGATCCCTCGGCAACGTGGGCCGGATATGCGCACGCTGGGAGGGCGATATCCGCGCCGGGGACACCTTGATGAACGGGGCGATCACATACGCGATCTGGAACCACAGCGCCTGCATCCGCAGGTAGTGCCGCACAAAATTCCCATCCACGCTCAGCGCGACCAGCTCGTCCAGCCACGGCGTCAACATGCCCACCCGATCTTCCCCGAGCCGGAGTATCTGCGCAGGCTCGGAGTAGATCGTCTCCGCGAACCCTTGAGCGTCGAGCCGGTCTTCGAGGAATCCAGCGTACTGCCAGCGCACCTGGTCGAGCATGTAGTCGGTGTCGGCGTAGACCGTGGTGGCGGTGATGTGTCCCTCGGGTTCGGACCCGCAGAGCACGTTGGCTCCGAGCAAGATCACATCACCGGGTTTGACGGGTTTCTGTCCGAACTCGGAGAAGAGGATTGCGGATCCGTCGCGGACGACGATGATCTTCACGCAGTCATACGCCACCGGGCCGACAGGTCGATGAACTACCCGTGACCGGGCCACGATGGGCGCATATGGCCGTGGTTCCGGCTTGTCCAGCCTCGTGTGTGAGGGGCAGTCGGCGTGTAGGCCAGGTCGACCCGCCCCCATCGCTCATCGAGGACTTCCGGGAGAGACCTCGGTGGCGAGGACGCCGTAGATGAGCGTGTCCGTCCACTCGCCCTTGTTCCACCAGTCCTGTCGCAGGTGCGCTTCGTGCTGCATCCCGGCGCGCTGTGCGAGTCGCGCGGAAGCCTCGTTGCGAGCATCCATCTGCGCTGCGACACGGTGGAGGCTGTACTGCTCGAATCCCAGGGTGAGCACCGTTCGTACGGCTTCTGTCGCAAGCCCTCGCCCACTGTGCGCGGGGTCGAGCACCCAGCCGATCTCGGCTACACGGCGTTTGAGATCGGTCAGCCACAGTTGCACATCGCCGATGACCGCACCCTCATGCTCGATGACCAGCGCAAGAGCGGTACTCGCGCCGTTGAGGCCGGTCTTCGTCATCCGTTCGCTGACGTGACGCGAAGCGTCAGTCTCCGACCACGGTTCGTCGAGCAGATAGCGGGCGACGTCGGCACGACAGTAGATGCGCTGCAATGCTGGTGCGTCGGCGTGCTGGTGCAGCCTCAACCGTAGCCGCTCGGTCTGCACGGGAACCGGTGTGATCGGTTTGAGATCGAGGAGGTAGTGCATCAGGACGACCTCCTGACCCGAGGGAGCCACATCGCGGGTCGCCTCCCCTTGGATGAAACCCGCCCGTTCGAGCACCCGCTGAGACGCCTTATTCTCAGGCACAGTACGAGCCACGAGCCGAGTGAAGCCGCTGCGCCGAGCGAGTTCGACAGCGAGAGCGAGCGCACCCGCGGCCAGCCCTTTGCCTCGATGGTTGGGGTGCACCCAGAAACCGGCCTCCACGGAACCCTCCGACGCTCCGAACAGCACCAGACTGCCTGTGAAGGCATCAGTGGCGGGGTCGGCGATGGTCAACACCGCAAGGTCGCCGCGCTCCAGGCCCTCGCGGATCGCCCCCTCGATCAGCGCGACCACTGACGCCTCGGTGTACTCCGGCTCCGGAAGGTGCGCGTGCTGACGCACCGCCGGGTCGGACGCGCCGGAGGCATACGCGCTCGCGTCGCCCGAGCGCATCGTGCGCAGCACCGCATGGTCGCTGCGAAGTGGGAGAAGGCCGACATCCAACATACAACAAAACTAACACAGTTCGGATAGAGTGGTGGGCATGAGTTACTGGGAGCACCGCAAGCCCGTCCGCAGGACGCGGGCCGTGGACGTGCGCGACGTCGCCCGCGTCGCCGTCGAGTTGCTGGATGAGGGCGGTCTGCGTGCGCTCACCATCCGCGCCGTTGCACTTCGGCTGGACGTCGCACCCGCAAGCTTGTACTCCAGGGTCACGGCGGTCGACGACCTGTTCGACCTCGCACTCGACGAAGCGCTCGGGAACGACGTGCAACTACAGGAAGCCAGGGAGCACTCGGAGTTGCACGCCTTGATGCTTGCCTACTACCACCACCTCGTCCGGCACCCCTGGGCCTGCCAAGTCATCGCCATGCGCGCACCCCGAGGGCCCAACTATCTGCTCCTCTCCGAGCGCATGTGCGTCCTGCTCGGTGAGCGTGGCTCGACAGACCCGCTCGGTGATGCCTACGTTCTCTCGAACTTCGTCATCGGGAGCGCGACCACGACCCCGACGGCGGGTCATGAGCGAGAGGCGGATGTCGACAGCGAGGTCGCCCCGCTCTACGCATCACTCCACGCGGCGCACGAGGTAGACACCGAAGCCATCATCAGCGGGGGCCTTGACGCCCTGCTTTGTCGGTGACTGCCCCTCCCTAGAGGAGGCGATGTCGACTGACGTGAGGAACGCTGCGGCTCTGGAGGGCCCCGTTAGCAGGTTCCGTGAGACGTCGGAGTCGGGCGAGAGCGACCTGTGCTGCTCGGTGTTCGGCGGCTTGCTCGGGGTTGCGGATTGTCTTGGCATCTCCCAGTGGCGCTGGGTCAGTGATGTCGTAGCGGTGTCGGTACAGCGCAACGGCGGCCGCTTCGTTCTGCCATCGTGTTCGGGCTCTCGGCTGCGCCGTTGGCGTGCCAAGTCGCGAGAGTACACCGCCCTGGCCACACAAGTCGAGGCCGCGTTCGATGAACGCCTCGCCTCCCGCTCCCAAGAACTGGCCGAGCTGACCGAAAACCGTCAGCGACTCCAGAACGAGAGCGACAAGCTCCTGGCCGCGCACTTCGCCGACGCCATCGACCTCGACACCTTGAAGCGCCACCAAGACCGCATCCGCACCGGGCTCGCCGACATCGACCGCCGCCTCGCCAGCGAGCACGACCACCACACCGGAGCACGCAAACAACTCAGCACGGCCCTCGGCCTGCTGGTCGACTGCGCCACGCTCTACGCCCGCACCAACGAACAGGGCAAGCGGCTGGCGAACCAAGCGCTCACCGACGGCATCGACATCAGCGAAGACGAAAGGGCGACGATCCGACTCGCTGAGCCCCTCGCCGCCCTCACACCAGAACCCGCATCAACCGATGTCAGGAGTTCTAGTACGTCTTCATTTGTGGA
>CAYVEH010000226.1:0-4084 GCA_964450585.1 uncultured Ornithinimicrobium sp. | reverse complement strand
ACCGGGACGAGGTCCTGCTCGACATCGGCTACAAGACCGAGGGCGTCATCCCCTCCCGTGAGCTGGCGATCAAGCACGATGTGGACCCCTCCGAGGTGGTTAACGTCGGTGACGAGGTCGAGGCCCTGGTCCTCCAGAAGGAGGACAAGGAGGGACGGCTGATCCTGTCCAAGAAGCGTGCCCAGTACGAGCGCGCCTGGGGCTCCATCGAGCAGATCAAGGAAGAGGACGGCGTCGTCACCGGCACCGTCATCGAGGTCGTCAAGGGTGGCCTCATCCTGGACATCGGCCTGCGCGGCTTCCTGCCGGCCTCGCTGGTGGAGATGCGCCGCGTCCGCGACCTGCAGCCGTACGTCGGCCAGCAGATCGAGGCCAAGATCATCGAGCTGGACAAGAACCGCAACAACGTGGTGCTGTCCCGCCGCGCCTGGCTGGAGCAGACCCAGTCCGAGGTGCGCACTACCTTCCTGAAGGAACTGGCCAAGGGTCAGGTCCGTTCCGGTGTGGTCAGCAGCATCGTCAACTTCGGTGCCTTCGTCGACCTGGGTGGCGGCGTGGACGGTCTGGTCCACGTCTCCGAGCTGTCCTGGAAGCACATCGACAACCCGGGTGAGGTCGTCGAGGTCGGTGACGAGGTCACCGTCGAGGTGCTGGACGTCGACATGGACCGCGAGCGGGTCTCGCTGTCGCTGAAGGCGACGCAGGAGGACCCCTGGCAGCACTTCGCCCGCACCCACGCGATCGGTCAGGTCGTGCCGGGCAAGGTCACCAAGTTGGTGCCCTTCGGTGCGTTCGTGCGGGTCGAGGACGGCATCGAGGGCCTGGTGCACATCTCCGAGCTGGCCGAGCGTCACGTCGAGCTGCCGGAGCAGGTCGTCACCGTCGGTGCCGACATCTTCGTCAAGGTCATCGACATCGACCTCGACCGGCGCCGGATCTCCCTGTCGCTCAAGCAGGCCAACGACGGCAGCGTCTCGGTCGGCGAGTTCGACCCGACCCTGTACGGCATGGCCGCCGAGTACGACGAGCAGGGCAACTACAAGTACCCCGAGGGCTTCGACCCGGAGACCAACGAGTGGATCGAGGGCTTCGAGGAGCAGCGCGAGCGCTGGGAGAAGGAGTACGCCGACGCCCACGCCCGGTACGAGGCCCACAAGGCCCAGGTCGAGGCGGCCTCCGAGGCCGAGGGTGCTGCCGACGCGGAGAGCAGCAGCGCAGCGTCCTACTCCTCCGGGAGCAGCGACTCCGGCGGTGCCGCCACCCCGGCCGCGCCGACCGAGGCGCAGGGTACGCTGGCCTCCGACGAGGCCCTGGCCGCGCTGCGCGAGAAGCTCACCGGCAACTGAGTCCCGTGGACAGCTGAGCATCGCTCCGACTGATCGGAGTATGCCGAACGGCCCGGTTCCCCTGCACGGGGAGCCGGGCCGCTGCCGTTTCCGGGGAGTGCCCGGCGGGCTCAGCCGCGCCCGAGCAGCGTGCCGCCGTTGACCTGCAGGATCTGACCGGTGGTCCAGGCGGCACCGGGGGAGGCCAGGTAGGCCACGGCGGCGGCTACCTCCTCCGGGGTGCCGGGGCGGCCCATCGGGATGGCGGCGAGCCGGCGCTGGCGCACCGTCGGGTCCGCAGCGATCCGGTCGGCCCAGAACGGGGTGTCCGGGATGAAGCCGGGTGCCACCGCATTGACGGTGATGCCCTCGGGCGCCAACTCGGTGGCCAGGGAGAGCACCCAGGCGTTGACCGCCGCCTTGGCCGCGCCGTAGGAACCCGACCCACGCAGCGCCGCGATCGAACTCATCGCGATGATCCGGGCCCCGGGCCGGGTCAGTTGGTCCCGCAGTGCCTCGGTGAGCAACACCGCCGAGAGCACATTGGCCTCGAAGTCCGCCTGCCAGCCGGCCGCGACCGATGTCAGGTCGGGACCGGCTCCCACCCCGCGGTTGCCGCCGGCGTTGCAGACCAGCACATCCACCGTCGGGCCACGGTGCAGCAGCTGGCTGAGACGCTCCACCTCCGCCGCCACCGCCAGGTCGGCTGCCAACGGAGCGATCTGGGTGCCGCTGGGTGCCCGCTGCGCCAGCTCCCGGGCAGTCTCCCGGAGCACCTCGGCCCGTCGGCCGACCAGCACCAACTGGTCGGCGCGGGGCAGCAGCGCAGCGGCGATCGCCCGGCCGATGCCGGTGCCGCCGCCGGTGACGACGATCCGAGAACCCATAGCGAGAGTCTGCCGCACCCCGGTTACGCTGGCCAGATGCCCCCCACACGCGCCCCCGACCACCTGCTCTGGGTGGGACTGAGCGGCGGCATCGGGTCGGGCAAGTCCACGGTGGCGCACACCCTGGCTGAGCAGGGCGCCGTCGTCATCGATGCCGATGTCCTTGCCCGGGAGGTCGTGGCCCCGGGCACAGCCGGGCTGGCAGCGATCCGGCAGAGGTTCGGGGACGGCATCCTCACGCCCAGCGGTGAGTTGGACCGTCCCGCCCTGGGGCGGATCGTCTTCGGCGATCCGAGCGCGCGAGGGGACCTGGAGGCCATCACCCATCCGCTGATCACCGAGCGCACTCGTCAGCTGGCTGACGCCGTGCCCTCCGGCAGTCTCCTGGTCCATGACGTGCCGCTGCTGGTCGAGTTGGGCTACGCCCCGCGCTACCACCTGGTGCTCATTGTCGGAGCCGCCCGGCAGACCCGGCTGGATCGGCTGGTCGCCACCCGGGGGATGGAGCCTGCTGATGCGGCCCAGCGGATCGACGCCCAGGCCAGCGATGCCCAGCGGCGGGCGGTGGCCGACGTCTGGCTGGACAACGAGGGCAGCCTGCCGCAGCTACGTTCTGCCACCCACCAGCTGTATGCCGAACGGCTGGCGCCGTACCTGACCAACCTCACCCAGCAGCGGGGTCTGCCGACCCACGAGCTACCAGGGCCGCAGGAGGCAGCGCGGCTGACCGCGCGACTGGCCTACGTGCTGGGCGAGGACCTGGCCGGTCCCCCCGAGCTCGACCCGGGCAGTGACAGCCTGGTGCTGTTGCTCGCCCCCGGCGTCCCGGTGCCGGCGGTGGCCCCGCGGTTGGCCCGGGCCGGTTTCCCTGCGGTGGCTCCCGGATGGCACGCCTCCGCGGACCCGGGACGGCCGGTGATGCTGACCGTGCGGGAACAGCCGGGGGAGGGCTGCGGGGAACACACTGTCGGTGCGCGGGGTTAGTTTTGACGATATGCGTCCTACGACTGACCTTCAGCGGACCGTCGCACCCATCCGGGTCGAGTCAGGCTTCGAGCCCAGTGGTGACCAGCCGGCGGCGATCCGCGAGCTCGCCGAGCGGATCAACCGGGGCGAGCAGGACGTGGTGCTCCTCGGGGCGACGGGCACGGGCAAGTCGGCCACCACGGCCTGGCTCCTGGAGCAGGTGCAGCGGCCGACCCTGGTGATGGCCCCGAACAAGACACTCGCGGCGCAGTTGGCCAACGAGTTCCGCGAGCTGCTGCCGCACAACGCGGTGGAGTACTTCGTCAGCTACTACGACTACTACCAGCCCGAGGCCTACGTCCCGCAGACCGACACCTACATCGAGAAGGACTCCTCGATCAACGACGAGGTCGAGCGGTTGCGCCACTCCGCGACGAACTCGCTGCTGACCCGACGTGACGTGGTGGTGGTGGCCTCGGTGTCCTGCATCTACGGTCTGGGCACCCCGCAGGAGTACGTCGACCGGATGGTGCAACTGAAGGTCGGCGACCAGATCGACCGGGACGACCTGCTCCGCAAGTTCGTGACCATGCAGTACACCCGCAACGACATGGCCTTCACCCGCGGCACCTTCCGGGTGCGGGGGGACACCGTGGAGATCATCCCGCAGTATGAGGAGCTCGCGGTGCGCGTCGAGTTCTTCGGCGACGAGATCGACCGGCTGTACACGCTCAACCCGCTCACCGGAGAGGTCGTGCGCGAGGAGGAGGAGATGTATGTCTTCCCGGCCTCGCACTACGTCGCCGGTCCGGAGCGGATGGAGCGTGCGGTCGCGGGGATCGAGGCGGAGCTGGCCGAGCAGCTGGCCCGGTTCGAGAAGGAGGGCAAGCTGCTGGAGGCGCAGCG
>CAYVEH010000225.1:1978-4095 GCA_964450585.1 uncultured Ornithinimicrobium sp. | reverse complement strand
GTTTGTGAGATCGGTGGTGGCGGATCGTACGTGGGCATGAGCAAAGCAGAAACCCGCCACCTCCGAGACACCTTCCCACCGGGCACTAGCCCTGAGGCTCCAGAGAAGTGGTACGAATACTCGGCGGTCATTGACTGTGCCGGCAACGATCCCTACTACCCCGATCGTGTTCACTGCGAGTTCGCCACTGCGTACTGCGAGGAGCACCGCCCAAACAGCCACGGGCCGTATTCGCGAATCTACCGCCGTGTCGTCGATGACTCGGGGCCAACGAGTGGCTACGCACTCGTTGGCCCAACGTGCTTCCGCTCGGTGGTTCCCGAACGTTCAGGAGAGCCGCCTCAGGAACTGACGGAGGAGATGATCCTCGAGCAGTTCCATCAAACACAGTTCGCTCTGCCGAGCGCCTCGGTAGAACCCCCCGGCGGTCGAGTGCTCGTGAACCTGCCAGTCTATTTCGAGTTGACCTGGCCGGAGGACGGCTTCGAGCCGGAAGAGATCGACACCAGCGAGATCATCGGCCACGAGGTCCGGATCCGCCCGACCCTGGACTCCGTCACCTACTTCTTTGGTGACGGAGAGTCGATCGGGCCGACCGAGTCGCTCGGTGGCTCCTACCCTGATGGCGACGTCACACACGAGTACACCGATGCCACCGCAGTAGAGCCGTACATCAGCGTCGTCTACGGCGGTGAGGTCAGCGTCGATGGTGGCGCATGGTCCACGATTCCCGGCTCGGTCACCGTGGACGGCCCTGCGACTCCGCTCGACGTGCTGACCTCAACCAACCGCCTCTACGACTAGGCGCGAGACTCCATGCGCCGCTTGCCGCGGTAGCCCTCCCCCGCACGAGGCCGCCGCTGCCGGTTGAACCCACCGTGGCCACGCTGCGGCCGTCCCCGGTACGGGCGTCGACCTGCTGGCCGCTTCGGGCGCAACAACTCCTCCAGTCGACTCTGCGGGATCGCCTCAAAGGAAGGCTCACGCCCACCGGCGGTCTCCAGCACGGCTGCGTCCCGGGGCGTCACCCGCATCGGCACGGCGTCGACACCAGCGCTGTCCAGCATCCGCTGCACCGGCTTCTTCTGGTGTGGAAGGGCCAGGGTGACCACACGACCGTCCTCGCCGGCGCGGGCCGTGCGACCCGCCCGGTGCAGGTAGTCCTTGTGATCGGCCGGTGGGTCTGCCTGCAACACGAGGGACACGTCATCAACGTGAATACCTCGCGCGGCCACATCCGTCGCCACCAAAACCGGCAACTCGCCGGACTTGAAAGCAGCCAGCACCCGTGTGCGCTGAGCCTGATTCAGGCCACCGTGCAGAGCCGCCGCAAAGACCCCGCACTCCCGCAACTGCAGCGCCACCCGGTCCGCACCCAGCTTCGTGCGGACAAAGACGACCGTGCGACCGCTGCGGTTGGCGATCGTGGCGGTGATCGGCTTCTTGTGCTGAGGGTCAATGAGGAACACGTGGTGCTCCATCGTGGACACGCTGGCCGTCGCACTGTCGGTCTGGTGCGTCACCGGGTCAGAGAGGTACTTCTGCGCCACCTGGTCCACACCGTGGTCCAGGGTTGCCGAGAACAACAGCCGCTGACCGGTCGTCGGGGTCAGGTCAAGGATCTCGGAGATGGCCTCGATGAAGCCCATCTCCGCCATGTGGTCGGCCTCGTCCAGGACGGTGATCTGCACGTCGGACAGATCAGCAGCGCCGCGCTCCAGCAGGTCGCTCAGCCGGCCAGGTGTCGCCACCAACAGGTCGACGCCTTCCTCCAGGCTGCGCAGCTGGGGTGTGTACGACATACCGCCAGCCACCAACTGGTGGCGCAGCCGCATCGTGGACAGCAGCGGACGCAACGCATCGACGATCTGCATGGCCAGCTCACGGGTGGGGGTGAGGATCAGCGCGCGGGGCTTGTGCGGTCTGGCGCGACCCCCCTCGGCGAGGCGGTGAATGGTGGGCAGACCGAAGGCCAACGTCTTGCCAGAGCCGGTCTGTCCCCGACCCAAGAGGTCACGGCCAGCCAGCGCATCTGGGATGGTGGCCGCCTGGATCGGGAAGGGAGTCATGATCCCCAGGTCGGTCAGCCCGGCCACCAGCCGGTCATTCAGGCCCAG
>CAYVEH010000225.1:0-1878 GCA_964450585.1 uncultured Ornithinimicrobium sp. | reverse complement strand
GAGTCATGATCCCCAGGTCGGTCAGCCCGGCCACCAGCCGGTCATTCAGGCCCAGTGTGGCGAACTCATTCGGACCGGTGTGAACCTGCGGGGACGGCGGTGCTGTGCCTGCTTCAGTGCGGTCAGTACGAGCCGGCTCGGAGGCGACAGGTCGACGCCCCTCGGTGAACTGAGGCCGGCCTCGGCGCTCACCATCCCGGTGTTTCCAGGACTGGTTTGGACGGCCGGCGGGGCGCTGGTCGCGGTCCCACCGACGTCGACCGTCACGGTCCCAGTCACGCCGGGGAGCCCGCTCGTCGCGGTCCCACTGACGCCGACCGTCACGGTCCCAGTCACGCCGAGAGGCCCGCTCGTCGCGGTCCCAGGAACGCTGGTAGTCCCGCCCCGGGCGGTCTGCGCCATCTCGGCGGGAGCCACGGTTGCGAGGCTCGTCATGGCCGGCCAACCTGTCTCGGTGGCGCTGTCCAGCAGCGTGGCCCTCGCGCCGGGGTCGGTTGGGACGCGAAGAACGGTCAGCGGGCGAGCCGGACTGCTCGCGGCGTGCGCCACGCTGGGACAGTTCACGGGCCTTGCGGGCCGCCTTCTTCTGCGCGGCGGTGTGTCGGGGCTTCTTCTGACGGGCAGGCGCGGATGCGCGCCCACTGGCCTTGGCCATGGTGGATCGCTCAATTCTGGTGACTCGATGAGGTTGGGCGCCTCATCGCTCCCCTGAGCGTGACCGACCTACCTCCAGGTGCCCTCGGCACCCGATGGGCCGTCAGGAACGGTTTGTCCTGCGGCAACGCCCGACACCGTGCAACGGCGCACTTCCGGGCGGAGATCCAGTCTAGCTGACCGGCACCCCATCGAACGAACCCCAGAGTATGGCGCTGGTCACGCCAGCCTCAGCGCGCAGCACCTCGTCGGGGCGGACGGCTCAGATCACACCTTGGGCGATCATGGCGTCGGCAACCTGCACAAACGCCGCCGCATTGGCACCCAGGACATAGTTGCCGGGCACGTCGTACTCCTCGGCAGTCGCCGCGCAGCGCTCGTGAATCCCCTTCATGATCTCGGCCAGTCGTTGCTCGGTGTGCTCAAAGCTCCACGAGTCCCGAGAGGCGTTCTGCTGCATCTCCAGGGCGCTGGTGGCCACTCCGCCGGCATTGGCCGCCTTGCCCGGTGCGAACAGGACACCACCATCGCGCAGCGTGCGGACGGCCTCGGGCGTCGCCGGCATGTTCGCCCCCTCCCCGACCGCGACGCAGCCGTTGCGCACCAGGGACAGCGCCCCCTGTTGGCCCAGCTCGTTCTGGGTGGCGCACGGGAGGGCCACCTTGCACGGGACCTCCCAGATGGAACCATCGGCGACGTAGTGGGCCGCCCGCTCCTCGGCATACTGGGCGATCCGGCCGCGGCGCACCTCCTTGATGTCCTTGAGCAGCTCCAGGTCGATGCCGTTGTCGTCCACGACATACCCGCTGGAGTCGGAGCAGGCCACGACGGTGCCGCCCAGCTGATGCACCTTCTCGATCGCGTAGATCGCCACGTTGCCTGAGCCGGAGACGACCACGCGCTGCCCGTCGAAGGAACCGCCCTTCGTGCGCAGCATCTCCTCGACGAAGTACACCGTGCCGTAGCCGGTGGCTTCCCGCCGCACCTGGGACCCGCCCCACCCCAGCCCCTTGCCGGTGAGGACGGCCGACTCGTACCGGTTGGTGATGCGCTTGTACTGACCGAACAGGTACCCGATCTCGCGGCTGCCGACGCCAATGTCTCCGGCGGGCACATCGGTGTACTCGCCGATGTGCCGGTAGAGCTCGGTCATGAACGACTGACAGAAGCGCATGATCTCCATGTCCGAGCGGCCCTTGGGGTCGAAGTCCGAGCCTCCCTTGG
>CAYVEH010000224.1:0-4110 GCA_964450585.1 uncultured Ornithinimicrobium sp. | reverse complement strand
GGGTGCGCCGATCGAGGTGGACCAGGCCGAGCGGGTGCTGTCGGCCGACAACGAGCATGCCGACACCTGGGCCGGGCTGCCGGTCGGTGCGGAGTGCTCGGTCATCGAGACCGACGACGGTGGTGCGACGAGCACCACGATCCTGCCGGAGACGGTGACGGTCGAGGGTGCTGCGGAGGCAGCAGCCACCATCGAGGTGACCAACACCTTCGACCTGGGCGCGGTCTCGGTGGAGAAGATCATCGACGGTCCGGGCGCGGAGGCCTTCGGTGCCGGTCCGTTCACCGTCGAGCTGGCCTGCAGCTTCAACGGCGCGCCGGTCGACCTGGGGGAGGACGCCCAGCGGGTCCTGTCGGTGCAGGACGGGCTGACCGGTTCCTGGACCGGGTTGCCGCTCGGGGCCGAGTGCTCGGTCACCGAGACCGACGACGGCGGTGCGACCCTGTCGCAGATCACGCCCAGCACGCTGGTGGTGGGCGATGAGCAGGCGCCGGCCGAGTTCGAGGTGACCAACACCTTCGAGCAGGGCCAGGTCGCTGTGGCCAAACTGATCGCCGGCGAGGGTGCGGCATACGGCACCGGCCCGTTCACGGTCGAGCTGGCGTGCACCTTCAACGGTGCGCCGATCGACCTGGGCGAGGACGCCACCCGGGTGCTGTCGGCCGATGGTGGTCTGACCGGTGCCTGGGACGACCTGCCGGTCGGTGCCGAGTGCTCGCTGACCGAGACCGACACCGGCGGCGATCACCGTCGGCGAGGACACCGAGCCGCCAGCGACGTTTGAGGTGACCAACACCTTCGACGTGGGCACGGTGGCAGTCAGCAAGGTGCTGGACGGCGCCGCGGCCGACTACGCAGCGGGCCCGTTCACGGTGGAGCTGGCGTGCACCTTCCAGGGAGCCCCGATCGACCTCGGTGAGGACGCGCAGCGGGTGCTCTCGGTGGAGGACGGGCTGGCCGATTCCTGGACCGGGCTGCAGATCGGCGCCGAGTGCTCGCTGACCGAGACCGATGATGGTGGCGCGACGGCGTCCCAGATCGTGCCCGAGTCGGTGGTGGTCAGCGGTGAGGACGGCCAGGCTGCCGAGTTCACGGTGACCAACACCTTCGATGCCGGGCAGGTCGAGGTGACCAAGGTCCTGGCCGGTGACGGTGCTGCCGAGGCCGTCGGGCCGTTCACCATGGAGCTGGCCTGCACCTACCAGGGCGAGCCCATCGACCTCGGTGAGGACGCCGTGCGGACGCTGTCGCCGCAGGACGGGATGACCGGTTCCTGGACCGGGCTGCCGCTGGGCGCGGAGTGCGTGCTCACCGAGACCGACGACGGAGGGGCCGACTCCACTGAGGTGGTGCCCGACCACGTCGTCGTCGGTCCGGACTCGGCCGCGGCCTTCACGGTGACCAACACCTTCAGTGAGGAGCCGACCGACCCGGAGCCGACCGATCCCCCGGAGCCGACCGATCCCCCGGAGCCGGAGCCGACCGACCCGCCGGCGCCCACGGACCCCCGACGGACCCGCCGGCGCCCACGGAGCCGCCCTCGCCGGAGCCGACGGACCCGCCGGACCCGCCGGCCCCGACGGAGCCTGGTGAGCCGCCGATCGAGACCGGTGATCAGGTGCTGCAGCGCGACACCGCTCTGCTGGTGGGCTCGTCGCTGGCCGTGTTGCTCGCGCTGGGCGGCCTGGTGCTGCTCATCCGGCGGCGGGGAGACAACGCCTCCTCGTGACGGCTCAGCCCCTGCGGCGGCGACTGGTGACCGGCCTCCTCGTGCTGGTGACCATCGCCGCCGCGGCGCTGGCTGTCGGGTTCTACCGGGCGTACCAAGACAGCGCACAGCCGAGCACCCCGACCGCGTTTGTCAGTCAGGACCTGGCCGGCAACCCGGTCCAGTGGGACGTGGCCCCGGACGTCGAGGGCTCGGCGGTCCAGGACACCGGCGGCCAGTTCCTCATGCCCAGCGTCGGTCTCACCGTCCCGCTGCTCAGTGCCCAGGTCACGGACGGCATCATCAACCCACCCTCGATGACCGATGCCTTCCTCTACCGCGACTACGGCGACCCCCAGGTCCCCGACAGCGGCCTGGTCGTGATCGCCCTGCACGCGGTGCGCTCCGGCCAGGCGCCGGGCAACCGTTTCGTCGACATCTCCGCGGACCAGCAGCCCGAGGTGCGCATCGCCGCAGGCGACGCACTGGAGGTGGACGGCCAGCACTACCGGGTGACCGACACCGAGGTGCTCAGCAAGGTCGCCGCGACGCACAGCAGCCGCCTGTGGGACGACTGGCAGCACCGCCACGGTGAGTTGGTCGTGGTCACCTGCCTGCAGCGCCCCGGCCAGGTCGGCAACGCCCGCGAGAACGTCATCATCTACGCCGAGCGCACCGACCCACCCCACGAGTGACCCCCCGTCACGCACCTGGCGCGGCCGCATACTGTGCAGGCCATGGATGCGTCGTTGAGTGAGCTGCTCTGGCTGAGCCCGACGGAGGCCCTGGCGGTGGCCATCGCCACCACCGGCATGTATGCCGCACTGGTCCTGTTCGTCCGGCTGCTGGGGCAGCGGGTGCTCAGTGGAATGTCGGCCTTCGACCTGGCCGCGGTGATCGCCTTCGGCTCGGTGATCGGCCGTGCCGCCCTCGGGGAGAGCCCGGTGCTGGGTGGGGGGCTGGTCGCCCTGGCGACCTTGATCATCCTGCAGGGCCTGGTCGGCACCCTGCGGCACCCCCGGTGGGGCTACCGGGCCGTCAGCCCGCCGCCGGTGCTGCTGATGGCCGGCTCCCAGGTGATCGAGGAGCACATGCAACGCTGCCACGTGCTGCCCCAGGAGCTGCAGTCCCGGTTGCGCACCGCCGGCATCCGCCACCCCAGCGAGGTGGCGGCCGTGACCTTCGAGTCCTCCGGCGCCATCAGCGTGCTGCGCAGAGGCACCTCGATCGACCCCAAGCTGCTCAGCGGGGTGGTCGGCGCCTCCCTGGTGCCCCCAGAGCTGCTGTCCCTTCCCGAGCCGGAGGACACCAGCACCTGACCCACTGGCCGGGTGGGCGAGGTGAGGTGGCGTGAACCCCCGGCAGATCGGCATACCCAGGCTGTTTTGCCTGCTCAGAGGCCCATGGCGGCGGATGATCGGGAGGCGGAAGACCGACAAGAGTGCTAGCGTCGAGTATGCGCGTCGCCGACATTCTGAAGAAGAAGGGCAGCTCCGTCCTGACGCTGCCGTCCACCGCGACCGTCGCGCAGCTCCTGGAAACCCTCGATGATCACCAGATCGGTGCCGTCGTCGTGCTCGACGAGGACCGTGTCGTCGGAGTGGTCTCTGAGCGCGACGTCGTCCACCACCTGCGGAAGGGCCGGGGCCAGCGCAGCGCGCTGTCCGAGCTGATGACCGCCGACGTCCAGTCCGTCACCGCCGACGACGACCTGGAGCAACTGGCCGCCACCATGACCGAACGGCGGCTGCGGCACCTGCCGGTCATCGAGGACGGCGCCCTGCGCGGCATCATCTCCATCGGAGATGTCGTCAAGGCCCGCACCGAGGCGCTCGCTGCCGAGCGGGACCACCTGGAGGATTACCTGCGACGCGCGCCCTGAGTGCCGCGCGCGGCCTTGTAGTCTCGTGCCGGACTCCAACCCGGCCGTCGGCACCCCAGGAAGGCACCCATGGCTCACCAGTGGCACGGCGTGATCGCCGAGTATGCCGACCATTTCCCGGCCACAATCACCAGCACCGTGGTCACCCTGCGCGAGGGCGGCACCCCGCTCATCCCGGCCGAGCACCTCTCCGAGCGGGCCGGTGCCCAGGTGCACCTGAAGTACGAGGGGCTCAACCCCACCGGCTCGTTCAAGGACCGGGGGATGACCGCCGCGATCTCCGAGGCCGCCGGGCGCGGAGCCCAGGCCGTCATCTGCGCCAGCACCGGCAACACCAGCGCCTCAGCCGCCGCCTACGCCACCAAGGCCGGGATGCGCTGCGGCGTGCTCGTGCCGGAGGGCAAGATCGCGCTGGGCAAGCTGTCCCAGGCGATCGCGCACGGGGCCACCCTGCTGCAGGTCGAGGGCAACTTCGACGACTGCCTGACGTTGGCCCGCAAACTGGCCGAGGCCTACCCGG
>CAYVEH010000223.1:0-4111 GCA_964450585.1 uncultured Ornithinimicrobium sp. | reverse complement strand
TGATGCCGGGCAGGTCCCCGATGCCGTCCCCGTTGGCATCGGCCCAGGAGCGCGGGTAGATCTGGTAGATCACCGCATGACGCCACCACGGGCTCGTCGCGGAGGAGTCAGCGGATGAGGGTGGGCGCACAGGAGTGGTCACGGCCCCAATTGTGCTGACCGGTGACCCGGGCGCGAAATCCACCGGCCCGGGTGCCTCGGCATACCGGTCAGTGGGTGACCCGCCGCGGGAACAGGTAGGTCGTCAGGGCCACGGCGGTGGTGATGATGGCCCCGCACCAGCCGATGGCCAGCCAGGTCTCGGTGGTCGCCACGCTCCCGGTGAACAGGGCCCGGGTCGCCTCGATGACCGGGGTGACCGGCTGGTGCCCGGCGAAGCCCTGCAGCCAACTGGGCATGGTGGCGACCGGCACGAAGGCGCTGGAGACATAGGGCAGGAACAGCAGCAGGAAGCCGTACCCGGAGGCTGCCTCGGGGGAGCCGGTGACCAGACCCAGCATGGCGAACACCGCGGTGATCGCCAGGATGTAGAGGCTCAGCATCCCCAGGGCAGCCAACCAGTGCAGCGGGCCGGCCTGTGGCCGGAAGCCGATGGCCACGGCCACCAGCAGCACGACTCCGGTGGCGCACAGGTTGCGCAGCAGGCTGGCCACGACGTGGCCGACCAGGATCGTTGCGCTGGGGGTGGGCATGGTCCGCAGTCGGTTCACGGTGCCGGTGCTCATGTCCCGGGCGACGCCGACGGCTGTGGTTGCGGCTCCGTAGCCCGCGCAGGTCAGCACGATCCCGGGCACGACGTAGCTCAGATAGTGCCCGTCCGGAGCGATCGCGCCGCCGAAGACATAGGTGAACATCAGCATCAGCAGCACCGGAAGGAGGACGGCCATCAGCATCGACTCGACATCCCGCGTGCTGTGCCGGATCGCACGGGTCGCGAAGACGCGGCAAGCGGTCGGTATGCCGGAACCCGGGCTGGGTGCAGGCCGGCCGGTCCTCGCCGGCCGGGTGTCCTCGTCGATGGTCTGCTGGGTCTTGGTCATCGGCTGCCCTCCCGGGCCGTCTCGGTGGGTGCCACGGTCCGGTCTTCTCCGGCCCGCTGGACGGGGTCAGCGTGCGTGCCGGCAGGGTGACCAGTCAGGTGCAGAAAGGCCTCGTCCAGACTCGGACGGTGCAGCTCCACGCGGCCGGTCGGGTCGGTGGCGGCGAACGCGGCGCTGATCCGGGCCAGGTCGGCAGCGGTGCCGTCGGTGGCGGTCTGGCGCACGACGGTGCCGGTGGCGTCCACCACCCGCACCACCTCCCCGCCCACGAGCTTCTTGAGGTCGGTCGCCGTGCCCCGTGCCACGATCCGGCCCGAGTGCAGCACCGCGATCTGGTCTGCCAGGTGGTCCGCCTCCTCGAGGTACTGAGTGGTCAGCAGCACGCTGGTGCCCTCGCTGGCCAGGGCGTGGATCTGATCCCACAGGGCCAGGCGACTGTGGGTGTCCAGGCCGGTCGTCGGCTCGTCGAGGAAGAGCAGGTGTGGGGGCCAGATCAGGCTGACGGCCAGGTCGAGGCGGCGGCGCATGCCTCCGGAGTAGTGGTCGACCTGGCGGTGTGCGGCCCGGGTCAGGTCAACACGCTCCAGGAGGTCGTCGCTGCGATGACGTGCGGCCCGTGGGCCCAGACCGAGCAACCGTGCCATCATCACCAGGTTCTCGCGGCCGGTGAGCACCCCGTCCACTGCGGCGAACTGGCCGGTGGTGCTGATCAGGTGACGCAACCGGCGGGCGTCGTGCCTGGGGTCCAGGCCGAGCACCCGAACGGTTCCGGCCTCGTGGGGGATGAGCGTGGTCAGGATGTTCACCAGGGTGGTCTTGCCGGCTCCGTTCGGCCCGAGGAGCGCCTGGACGCCCGGCCCGAGGCAGAGGTCGAGCTCGTGCAGCACCTGGTGTGTGCCGTAGCGCTTCGTCAGCCCGGAGATCTCGATGGCCGGCGTCTCTGTGTGCGACATATACAGAGTATGACATACACAGCGTGCCATGTACACAGTGTTCTCGGTAGGGTGGGGGCATGGGAGGCGAGAAGACGGACAGCGGGGTTCCGCGCGTGGTGGCGATTGCCTGGGGGATCCACGACGCGCCGCAGCGGGGCCCATCCCGGGGGCTGAGCCATGAGCGGATCGTGGACAGGGCCATAGAGATCGCCGATGAGCACGGGCTCGCGGCCGTGACCATGCAGCGCGTCGCCGAATCGCTGGGCTTCACCACGATGTCGCTCTATCGCTACGTCGCCAACAAGGACGAGCTGTTGCTCCTGATGCTGGGAGCTGATCACCTGCTGCCGCCGCGCCAGCAGGCGGGCGAGGACTGGCGGGAGAACCTGCGCCAGTGGGTGGCGCAGATCCAGGGGATGTACCAGGCCCACCCGTGGCTGCTGGAGATCCAGCGGGGGCCAGTGTCCGTGCTGCTCCCCGGAGCCATGGAGTTGGTGGACCGGGGGATGGAGGCTGTTCGCCCGCTGGGCCTCAGCGCGCACGAGCTGATCAGCCTGATCCTGGTGATCAGCTCCTACGTGGCCACCTTCTCTGGCCTGGAGCGGGAGCTGGGGGAGCAGGAGAACCTCGAGTTCGGCCCGGAGGCGATGGCTGAGCTGGGCGAGGTGATCACGCCCGAACGGTTGCCCTATGCGGCCCCGTTCTTCCTGGCCGGCGACTATGTCGGCGGGCCGGTGCCCGAGGGGGAGGCCGGTGTGCAGATGGAGTATGCGTTCGGCCTGGAGCTGATCATCGAGGGGCTGGCTGCTCGCTATGCGCAGCGGCGGGGGGAGTAGCAGCCGCCGCCGTCGGGGCTGAGCGCGCCCCTGGGGTCACCGGTCAGTCGTCCTCGGCGTTGATCATGAAGTGGGCGGCCCGGTTCATGTAGCTGCGCATGAGCTCCTCGTCCATCGGGTCCAGGTCGAGGGTGTCGATCGCGGCGTGCATGTGCTTGAGCCAGCGGTCCTTCTGGGTCGGGGTGACCTGGTAGGGCACGTGTCGCATCCGCAGCCGGGGGTGCCCGCGAGTCTCGGAGTAGGTCTTGGGGCCACCCCAGTACTGCTCCAGAAACATCCGCAGTCGCACCTCGGCCGGGCCGAGGTCCTCCTCGGGGTACATCTCGCGCAGGGGCTCGTCGGCGGCCACACCACGGTAGAACTCACGGACCAGCTTGACGAAGGTCTCGTGCCCGCCGACCCGCTCGTAGTAGGTCTCTGGCTGCTCCTGATGTGCCTCACTCACCCCGTCAGTCTCTCAGGAGCCGGTGCGGCCACCGAATCGTCGCTGCCCCGGGGCAGCAGGATCAGCGCGAGCAGCACGACCACCCCGGTGACCACCACCAGGATCCGGTAGTTGACGATGCCCAGCAGGGCGGCGCCGGTGAGGGTGACCAGCGTCTGCGGCAGGTTGATGGAGATCGCCGTGGCCGAGCCGGTGCGCCCCTGCAGGCGTGGCGGGGTGAGCCGCTGCCGCAGGGTGATGAAGGCCACCACCGACCAGGTCACCCCGAAGCCGCCGGCGGCCAGACCAGCGACCACCAGGGCCAGGCTGTGGGTGGCCACCGGCAGCAGACCCAGGGCCAGCAGAATCACCCCGATGGCGAAGGTGCGCACCTCGCCCCACCGGCCGATCACGTTGGCCGCGGTCAGACCCGCCACCACCGCGCCGATGCCCTGCACGCTGACCAGCGGACCCAGTGCCTCCGGTGGCAGACCCAGCCCCTGATCGATCGCCGGGAACACGGCCACGTTGACCAGCCCGGTAGCGCCGAAGGCGATGGCGATCACGATGGTGAGCCGGCTGAGCACCCGGATGGAGCCCAGGTGCCGGAAGCCGGCGGTGAGCTCGGTCCAGTAGCCACCGCGCTCCTGGGCACTCTCCGGCTCGGACTCGGTGACCTTCATGGTGGCCAGCAGCCCGGCGGCGATCAGGAAGGCGATGCTGGTCAGCACGATGACCGCATGCGGCCCCCACAGGGCGTACAGGGCGGTGCCCACCAGCGGGGAGATGAGCCGCAGGGCCTGGTCGATGCTGGAGAGCAACCCGTTGCCGGAGGCCAGCTGCTCATCGGGCAGCAGGTCGCGCACCAGGCCGGTC
>CAYVEH010000222.1:0-4128 GCA_964450585.1 uncultured Ornithinimicrobium sp. | reverse complement strand
ACCCTCGACCTCCGGGTTATGAGCCCGGCGAGCTACCGAACTGCTCCACCCCGCGGCGATGGCTCAACCATACGCCACGGTCGGCAGCCGCAACAAATCAGCCTCGTCAGTCGAGTTCGGAGCGGGCTCGGGACTCCACGGTGATCGTCACGCTGCTGCCGAGGGTGCGCAGGATGCCACTGATCACCGGAACTCTGGCTTCACCGCGGAGCCGCACCACGGCGGTCCGAGCATCGGGCGTGCCGGTACCAGATGCGATCTGCCACCCTAGGAGCCGGTCTGGTCTGGGTTGTCGAGCCAACTGTTCCTGGGCGGCAAGGACGACACCCGCTGAGGTGAGCGGAACACCCTCGCCGAGCCCGTGGCCGTAGAGCGTGCCCTCATCAACGTGATCCGCAGCGGCCAGCGCTGCGGCATCGGCCGCGTCCAGTAGGTGGATGCGACTCAACTGGACCGAGGTGGCGCCCACCACGCCAAGGATGAGAACCAGCGCGATCGCGACCATCCCGACCAACAGCACGCTGATCTGCCCGCTCTCGCGGCCGGCTGCGAGGTGTCTGGTCACCGACGGTCGTCTCGTCCTGGCAGACCGGGCTGCTGCGGGGTCCGCCGGGAGGCTTACCTCACGGTTCACGGAACTCATCCACCGGAGCCACGTGACGCGATGACATGGTGATGGAGGTGGGCACCGCCCCGGACAGGAAATCCGGGATCAGCGGCAGGTCCACCCGGACACTGGCTTCGGCGCCGATCGTGCTTCCCGGGGTCAAGCACGGGTCGGCTTCACAGGTCAGCACCACAGCAGTCTCCTCGGTGCTAAAGCCGTGGCCCTGGACCACCAGGGCCGCCGCGGCCCGGGCGGCAACCTCACTGGATTCATCATCCGAGCCGGCGACAAAGGTGCGGCCAGCCTCCCGAGCGGCCGCGGAGGCGGCGTAGGCACCTGCCTGCAGTCGACCCAGGGTGCCCACCAGGTACAGCAGGGGCACCATGACCAGCACCAGCAAGAAGGCGGTCTCGATCAACATGGACCCCCGCTCCGCAGCTGGACTGCTACAGACCCGGGCGAGGACTCGACGCAGGCGAGGCATGATCACTGGCCCTCGGCGTAGGCCTGTCCGGTCACCCTCATGGTGCCGGGTACGCCGAGGGGTCCAATCACGGGCAGCGGCAACTCGGCCGTGACCCGGACCACCGCCACTCCACCGCTGCGGGACCGCTCACCAGAGACGGTCGTGCCATAGCGGCCGGGCAACGTGGTCTCCAACAACTCCACCGCCCTGGCCACCCCATCCTGAGGGGTGTTGTCCGCACGGGCACCAACGCGGGCACCCTCGATCACGTGGGCCGTGGCCGTGTTGTGCACGTGGAGGGCATACCCGATCTGGATCGTGGCGAGGAACATCAGCACCAAGACCACCGAGACGAGCGCGAACTCCACCGTCGCTGCTCCCCGGTCTGTGCGGAGCGGCCGGACATGTGCGGCCGCACGAGCCAGATCAGGGCGGCACGATCGAGCCCGTGCTGCTCTCACGGCCCGCTGACACCGGACACCGAGGAAACGAACAGATCGGACAACAGCGGCTCTGCCACCAACCAGAGCGCAGCCACCAGACCTGCCGTCATGATAGTGATGAGCACCCAGCCAGGCACGTCGCCACGTTCGGGCTGGCGACGCCATGTGTCCACCCGGTCGACGTAGCCCAACAGCGCTCGAGTCAACCGGTTTCGTTGATGGATGAGGGTGTGCATGGTTCCTTCTCCTTGTCGTGAGTGGATGTGTTCGCTTGATCTGGCCTCGGAGCAGGTCAGATGGCGATGCGCAGTATGGATGCACCTGGATAGACAGCGAAGAGGACGGTCACCGGTAGCACGAGGAAGACCACGGGGATCATCATGAGAATCTCGCGCCGACCACCTTCCTCGATGAGCTGCTGGCGTGCCGCCTCTCGAGCGTCCTGAGCCTGGGCTCGCAACACCTCCCCCAGTGGTGTACCTCGCTCGATGGCGATAACCAGGCCGTCGACGAAACGCACGATGGGCCCTAAACCCGTGCGGGTTCCCAGGCCCTGCAGCGCCTCCACCATCGTGGCTCCGGTCCTCGCTTGGGCCAAGCAGATGGACAGTTCCTCGGAGAGTTCGCCACGCGAGAGTCGGGACACCCGGTCCAGTGCCTGTGGGGTGCCCTCCCCCGCGGTCACCGAGAGCGCCAACAACTCAGCGATCGTCGGGAACTCGGCCATGATCCGACGTTCACGTCTCGCTGCGGCCCTGGTCAGCAGTTGGTCTCGCAACAGCACTCCACCCAGGGCCGCGCACAGGCTCACCGCGAGGAGCGCCGCCAGACTGACCCCACGGGTCCATACCGCCACCGAGCCGGCCAGTGTGACCAGCACAACGGAGGCAGCACCCCACAACACTTGTTGGATGCGGAAGCCTTCAACGTCGGCTGGTAACCCGGCCCGCTGCAGACGTGCGGCCACGGACTCAGCTCCACCGAGCAACCGGTCCACACCTCGGCCCGCCCATCGCAGCGCAGCCAGTGCGCCGCTCAGGCCCCAGGGCTCGGCTGGCGCCCTGGTCGCAGCGCCCATGGTTGTCGCCTTGTCCAGGTACGGCTCCACTCGTGCGATGAGGTCGGTGTGACCTGGGCGTGGCATGGCCACCGCCACCAGAATGACCCCAACGGCCAGTGCGCCGCCGAGAAGGCCACCGATCAACAGCTGGGCGGTCATCGGAGCACCCGCTGTTCCTCCGGGAGCCGGCCGATCCGGATCATGATCTGAAAGGCCAGGACGGACAGCACGGCGCCCACCATCAGGATGAGCACCCCGGTGGGCTCCCGGTAGGCCTGCAGGGCGGTCCCCCGGGTCGCCATCAGAAGCAGCACGATCCAGGGGGCGACCATGGCCAGGCGGGCGGCATTGACTGTCCAGGACTGGCGTGCCTCCAGCTCAGCACGAGATCGGGCATCCTCACGCAGAAAGGTGGACAACGTACGCAGCACCCGGCCCAGGTCGCTTCCCCCCACCTCCCGTGCCAGGCGAAGGGACTCGATCAGTCGATCGGCGACCGGGTCGGCCATCCGTTGCTTGAGCCGGTCCAGCGACTCGGCGAACTTGCCGCTGGCCCGATAGTCGTGTCCGAACGACTCGAAGGCCGGGCGAAGCTCGGCCGGACCGCGGGTCCCGAGTTGGATCAACGCTTCGGGCAGGGCCAACCCGGCACGGACACCCGAGGCGATGTGGTCCACCGCATCAGGCCACACCTCGCGCAGGCGTGACCGCTTCTGGCGGGCTCGGGCGCGGATGACAGCCAGCGGCGCCCACGCCGCCATCAGCGCGAAGGCCAGACTGACCGCAGGTACCCGGGTGATGGCGAGGCCGAGAAGGAACACGACGGCCCCGCCGATCAGGCAACTGACCAGCAGGCCGGGCCACCGCATCCGGGAGACTCCGGACAGCAGGATGTCGTCGTCGAGCCGGGCGAGCACCGGGTGACGTCGTCGCGGTCCCGGGACGTCCGGGCGTGGCCAGAACGACCACCAGATGCAGGCCAGCCCCAGACCGAGCACCAGGCCCAACAGCGCGCCGGTCATGAGTTGCCACCTCCGAGGAGAGCGACCAGGTCATGACCTGCCCGCTCGAATCGCTCCGCGTGTGGTGGGAAGCCGTCCCCCCGCACCAGTTCCCGACCACGGGTGAGGAAGATCTCCGCGATCTCGACGACCTCGGACTCCACGCGGCCGGGCAGTCCGACGATCTCCTGCACCCGACGGCGGCCATCAGGCAGCAACGCCATGTGGACGACCAGGTCGATGGACCCGGCGACCGTGGGCACCACGAAACCGCTGGAGACGTTGCTGCCGGCCAGCAGCGGCAGGGTGCACATTTTGGTGACTGCCTCCCGGGCGCTGTTGGCGTGGATGGTGCACATGCCCGGCAGGCCGCTGTTCAGTGCGATCAGTAGGTCCAGGCTCTCCTCCTGACGGACCTCTCCCACCAGGATCCGGGAGGGACGCATCCGCAGCGCTTCTTTCACCAACCGCCGCAACGGCACCTCGCCGGTGCCTTCCAAGCTGGCTTGACGGCACTGCAACCCCGCTACATCACGTAACGGGACCTTGAG
>CAYVEH010000221.1:1741-4183 GCA_964450585.1 uncultured Ornithinimicrobium sp. | reverse complement strand
GCCGGCCGCCCGTCGCACCGTGGAACTGCTCCGGGAGTGCGCCTCTCCTGATCACTCGTTGTCACCACCGGTGTCCGAGCCGGGCGCGCCCGAGCCCTGGGTGTTGTCGGTGTCGTTGTAGACCCAACCAGTCACCGTCGGCGGGTCCTCACCGTGCTCCCGGGCGTAGGTCCGCGAGTAGGTCCGCAGGTCCAGCAGCTCCTGCCGGAGCTCGGCGCAGCGCTCGGCCAGGCCGGGCACCCGGTCGATGACATCGATCGCCAGCCGGTACCGGTCCAGGTCGTTCATCATCAGCATGTCGAACGGCGTGGTCGTGGTGCCCTTCTCCTGAAAGCCGCGCACGTGGATGTTCTCGTGGTTGGTGCGCCGGTAGGTCAGCTGGTGCACCAGCGACGGGTACCCGTGGAAGGCGAAGATCACCGGCCGGTCGGTGGTGAACAGCGCGTCGAAGTCGGGGTGGGTCAACCCGTGCGGATGCTCCTTGGCGTCCTGCAGCCGGAGCAGATCCACCACGTTGACCACCCGCACCCGTAGCTCCGGCAGCCGCGAGGCCAGCAGTGAGGCGGTCGCCACCGCCTCCATCGTCGGCACGTCCCCGGCACAGCCGAGCACGACGTCCGGCTCCTGACCGGGCACCTCGGTGCCGGCCCAGTCCCAGATCCCGATGCCGCGGGCGCAGTGTGCCTGCGCCTCCTGGATGGACAGCCACTGCGGTGCCGGTTGCTTGCCGGCGACCATCACGTTGACGTAGCTGCGGCTGCGCAGGCAGTGGTCGGCCGTGGAGAGCAGTGTGTTGGCGTCCGGCGGCAGGTAGATGCGGATCACGTCGGCGGTCTTGTTCATCACCACATCCAGGAAACCGGGGTCCTGATGGGAGAAGCCGTTGTGGTCCTGACGCCACACGTGCGAGGAGAGCAGGTAGTTCAGGGACGGGATCGGCATCCGCCAGGGCAGGTCGTGGCAGGTGTCCAGCCACTTGGCGTGCTGGTTGAACATCGAGTCGACGATGTGCACGAACGCCTCGTAGCTGTTGAACAACCCGTGCCGGCCGGTGAGCAGGTAGCCCTCCAACCACCCCTGACACTGGTGCTCAGAGAGCATCTCCATGACACGACCGGTGTGCGACAGGTCCACATCGGTGTCCACCACCTCGGCCTGCCAGGCCTTGCCGCCGGCCTCGACGGTGGCGCCCAGCCGGTTGGAGTGGGTCTCATCCGGCCCGAACACCCGGAAGTTGTGCGGGTTGTCCCGAACCACGTCGGCCAACCAGTTGCCCAGCACCCGGGTGGCCTCGGCGGTCTCCTGGCCCGGCTCGGTCACGGTGACGGCATACTCCCGGTCATCGGGCAGGTTCAGGTCCCGGGTGAGGATGCCGCCGTTGGCGTGCGGGTTGGCGCTCATCCGGGCGGTCCCGGTCGGGTTGTTGCCGGCGACCTGCTCGGTGATCCGCCCGTCGGCGTCGAAGAGCTCCTCGGGTCGGTAGCTGCGCATCCAGTCCTCGAGGTGGCGGGTGTGCTGGGCGTTGCCGCGCACCGCGGACATCGGGACCTGGTGACTGCGCCAGGTGCCCTCCACCGGTAGCCCGTCGACCTCCTCGGGCCCGGTCCACCCCTTGGGGGTGTGCAAGACGATCATCGGCCAGCGCGGGCGCCGGGACCCGGGGCCGTCGGCTGCCTCGGCCCGGATGCTGGCAATCTCCTCCAGCACCTCGGAGAGCAGAGCCGCGAACCGCCGGTGGGTCTGGATCGGGTCCTCGTCGTCGAAGCCGCCGTCGAAGAAGTACGGCCGGTGGCCGTACCCGGTGAGCAGGGCTTCGAGCTCCTCCCGCGGGATCCGGGCCAACACGGTGGGGTTGGCGATCTTGTAGCCGTTCAGGTGCAGGATCGGCAGCACCGTGCCGTCGGTCCTCGGGTTCAGGAACTTGTTGCTGTGCCAGGCGGTGGCCAACGGTCCGGTCTCGGCCTCACCGTCACCGATCACCGCGACGGCCAGCAGGTCGGGGTTGTCGAAGGCGGCGCCGTAGGCGTGAGACAGCACATAGCCCAGCTCACCGCCCTCATGGATGGAGCCGGGGGTCTGTGGGGCGGCGTGGCTGGGGACCCCGCCGGGGAAGGAGAACTGGCGGAACAGGGTGTTCAGGCCCTGCTCGTCCTGCCCGACGTGGGAGTAGATCTCGGAGTAGGTGCCCTCGAGGTAGCCGGCCGCCACCATCGACGGGCCGCCGTGGCCGGGCCCGCACAGGTAGATCGCGTCCAGGTCCCGCTGGATGATCTGGTGATTGAGGTGGGCGTACAGGAAGTTCTGCCCCGGGGAGGTGCCCCAGTGGCCTAGCAACCGCGGCTTGATGTCCTCCTCGGCCAGCGGGCGACGCAGCAACGCGTTGTCCATCAGGTAGATCTGTCCCACCGCCAGGTAGTTCGCGGCGCGCCACCAGGCGTCGAT
>CAYVEH010000221.1:0-1641 GCA_964450585.1 uncultured Ornithinimicrobium sp. | reverse complement strand
GTCCCGTAGCATCGTCGCCGTGCGCTTCAAACTGACGCCCCAGAACACCCGCTTCTACGGCCAGTTCACAGACCTGGCCTCCCACATTCGTGACGGCGCCTACGTGCTCCAGGCGGCAGTGGATGGACCACCGGGAGAATGGGCGTCCGCGGCCGAACGCCTCAAGCAGATCGAGCACGATGGCGATGAGGCCACGCACACGATCATGTCCGCGGTGAACAGCTCCTTCATCACCCCGTTCGACCGGGACGACATCTACGACCTGGCCAGCCGGCTCGATGACTGCCTGGATCACATCGAGGCGAGCCTGGACATCATGGTGCTCTACCGGGTTGGTGACCTGCCGGTGAAGGTGACCGAGCAGGTCGCGGTGCTGGTGAAGATGGCCGATCTGACCGTCGAGGCGATGCCCGGGTTGGAGAAGATGGCCAACCTCAAGGAGTACTGGATCGCCATCAACAGCCTGGAGAACGAGGCTGACCACAACTACCGCCGGATGATCGCCGACCTCTTCGACAACCACCGGGACACGTTGGAGGTGCTGAAGCACAAGGCGCTCTACGACGAGTTGGAGGCGGCCGCCGACGCTTTCGAGACGGTCGCCAACACCGTCGAGAGCATCGCCGCGAAGGAGTCCTGAGGCAGTGGAGGGCCTGCTTCCGGTTGTCCTCGTCATCCTCCTGGCGATGGGCTTCAACTACACCAACGGGTTCCACGACGCGGCCAACGCCATCGCGACCTCGGTGTCGACCCGGGCACTCACCCCGCGGGTGGCCCTGGCGATGGCGGCGTTCTTCAACCTGCTGGGCGCCTTCCTGGGCACCGGGGTCGCCAAGACCGTCGGCTCGGGCATCATCGACCCGCCGGAGGGAATGACCGGGCTGGCGATCGTCGCCGCTGCGTTGGTCGGCGCCATCGGCTGGAACATGCTCACCTGGTGGTACGGCCTGCCGTCCTCCTCCTCGCACGCGCTGATCGGCGGCATGGCCGGTGCCTCGCTGGCGGCCGGGACCGCCGTGCTGTGGGAGGGCATCCTGACCAAGATCGTCATCCCGATGATCGTGTCCCCGATCGCCGGCATGCTGCTCGGCTTCCTGGCGATGACCGTGCTGCTGTGGGTCTTCCGCAACAGCCACCCCGGCCGGATGTCCCGTAAGTTCCGCTACGCCCAGACCGTGTCGGCGGCGGCGATGGCACTGGGCCACGGCCTGCAGGACGCCGCCAAGACGATGGGCATCGTGGTGCTGGCGCTGGTCGTGGGCGGCTACCACGAGGGGGACAGCATCCCGCTGTGGGTGACGATCACCTCGGCGCTGGTCATCTCCGCCGGGACCTATGCCGGCGGCTGGCGGATCATGCGCACGCTGGGCCGCAAGATCATCGACCTGGACCCGCCGCAGGGTTTCGCTGCCGAGAGCGTGGCCTCGATGGTGCTCTACATCGCCGGGATGGTCTTCCACGCCCCGATCTCCACCACGCACACCATCACCTCGGCGATCATGGGTGTGGGCGCGACCCGCCGCCTGTCGGCGGTGCGCTGGGGCGTGGCCGGCAACATCGTCGGTGCCTGGGTGCTCACCTTCCCCGGTGCCGGGATCGTGGCTGCTGTCACCTACTGGCTCCTGGCGCTGGTCGTCTAAC
>CAYVEH010000220.1:0-4191 GCA_964450585.1 uncultured Ornithinimicrobium sp. | reverse complement strand
TTTGCGAAAGATTTAGCCGATCCGAACGAAGCCTGTGGATTACCTCCACCCCGGCTGAACCCCTGTGGAGAGTCTGTTGGGGCTGTGGACAAGCCCAGCGGCCCCCGGCCAATCCGGGCAGGATCGCGACGTGCAATTGCGTCTGTCCATCGCTACCCAGCATCAGGTGCGCACGGTCAGCATCCGTGCCGCACCAGGGACACCGTGGCTCCAGGTGCGGCAGGCACTCGGCCTGGCCGAGAACATCACCTGGGCGGCGGAGTATGCCGACGCCACCGTGCCGCTGCGCGCGGACACACCGCTCGGCACGCCTCCTTTGGTGCACGGGGCCACGCTCCTGCCCGCGCCAGCCACGACGGGACCGCAACGGACCACCCCACCGGTCATCCTGACGGTGAGTGGGGGCCCGGACGCGGGTGCTCAGTGGCCTCTGCCCACAGCCGCCAGTGTGTCTGTCGGACGAGGGCAGTGGTGCGATGTGGTGGTCGAGGATCCCGGACTGTCCCGATGCCACTTCACGCTGTCCACCACACGTCGAGGCATCGTCGTCCAGGACGGAGACTCCACGAACGGCACTCGGCTAGACACGACGGTCCTCACCGAGCCGACGATCTGGCCACCAGGAGTCGTCGTGCATGCGGGTGCCTCGACGTTCGAGTTGGTGCCCGCCACGGAGGCGTGCGGAGTGGCTCGTGCAAACGGTCACGGCAGACTGGTGCTCGCCTCGCGCTCCCAGGAACCGGCACCCCACGTGGAGGCCGAGTTCGAGATGCCGGCTCGGACGACCCCCACGGCACCGGTGCCTCCTGGAGCCCTGGGCTGGTTGCTGCCCCTGGCTGTCTCCATCCTACTGGCGGTCCTGTTGTCCATGCCGACCCTCATGTTGTTCGGCCTGATGGCTCCCGCCATGTCGTTGGGCGGCCATCTCGGTGATCGACGGCGTTACCGCCGTGAGTGTGCTACCGCGGAGCAGAATCACCGCCATCAGACGACCGCGGTCCGACGAACGGTTGAGCAGGCGGTCCACGCGGATCGGGCGTGCCGGCAGGAGCGGGTCCCTGACCTGGCACGTCTGCTGGCCGCTGCCCGTCGGACCGACTCCCTGGTCTGGAGCCGGGATGTCGCCCAACCGGTGGTGCGATTGGGGCGGGCGGACCAGCCCACCCGGGTAGTGGTGGCCGGGACCCCAGAGGAGGCACCGGACCTGCCGTTGGAAATCAACCTGCGCCACGGAGTGTCGATCATCGGTCCTCCCGAGGTCACCCGCGCTGCGGCACGTAGCCTCCTGGTCCAACTGGCGGTGCTGCACGGACCGGCGCGGCTGGGGATCCGGTGCACCGCTCCGGCCGGTGACACCCGGCAGGACCCGGGCCGGGTCGCCGTGCCGGCAGCCCGACCCGCAGATCCGGGGCCGTTGTGGGACTGGTTGGCGTGGTTGCCGCACACCCGTGCACCCCATCCAGACCTGACGGTCCACCTGCACGACCTGACCTTGGCCGGTCCGCAGACCACCCCAGCACCGGCAGCAGGGCCCGAGACCACCATCCCAGAGAGGCTGACCCTGTCGACCAGCGCCGACACCGCGACAACACCGACGGCCGTCCCGATCACCCTCTGCCACACCGAGTCCCAGGCCCCCGACGGCAGCCTTCTCGTGGGTGTGGAGCAGACCAGTGTCACCGTGCTGTCCGATACTGGTCCGTTGCGCGGCACACCAGACCTGCTCTCCGCGCACGAAGCCGAGCGGGCAGCACGGTTGCTGGCTCCGTTGACCGATGGGGCAGCCGTCGGACCATCCGGCTCTATTCCGACCGAGGTCGATCTGGCCTCGGTGGCCCCGGTGCCCCTGGCCGCCGAAGCGATCGCCGACCGGTGGCGCCGCCAGCCGCGCTCCACACGATGCGTGCTGGGGCGAGACTCCGGCTCGGTCGTCGAGGTGGACCTGGCAACCGACGGGCCACACGCCCTCGTAGCAGGGACAACGGGCTCTGGCAAGTCAGAGTTGCTGCGCACGCTGGTCACCTCACTGTCGCTGGTCAACCGGCCGGACGAGTTGGTGATGGTCCTGGTCGACTACAAGGGTGGCTCGGCCTTCGCAGAGGCCTCCGGGTTACCCCACGTCGTCGGGGTGATCACCGACCTCGATCCCCATCTGGCCGACCGTGCCCTGACCTCGCTGACGGCCGAGCTGAAACGTCGAGAGCGGATCCTGGCGGCCGCCGGTGTCCCCGACCTGCCGGCCTACCAGGAGGTTCGGCACGACACGCCGATGCCACGGTTGGTGATTGTCATCGACGAGTTTCGGGCCCTGGCCGAGGAGTTGCCCGACTTCCTGGACGGCTTGGTGCACATCGCCGCGCTCGGTAGGTCCCTTGGCGTGCATCTGGTGCTGGCGACGCAACGACCCTCCGGAGTCGTCTCCGCTGACGTCCGGGCCAACGTGAACCTGCGCATTGCGCTGCGGGTGCGGGACGCCTCCGACTCCTACGACGTCATTGACTCACCGGCGGGCGCGGACCTACCCGAGGGGGTGCCCGGTCGGGCACTCATCCGGACCGGGGCCGACGAGCCACGCACCGTGCAGGTCGCCAGTAGCTCGACCTCCCTGGCACCCGCACCGGGTGCCGACCGGCAGCAGATCAGCATCCTGCTGGTGAGTGACCTGTGGGAACCGGACGTACACCCGTCCCGCCCCGGGACCGATGCCTCCGACGGCCCCTCGGTCCTGGCCTGCGTGACCGAGGCTGCCACGACAGCAGCCCAGCAGCTGGGCGCACAGCCCCCACCCTCACCGTGGTTGCCGGCCCTGCCCGAGGTGGTGTCCCTGCCCGAGCTGACCACGCCCGATGCCTCATCGGGTGAGGTCAGCGTGCCGTTGATGCTGGCCGATCTGCCCGCCGAGCAACGTCAACCGGTTCTTGCGTGGACGCCGCTGCACGATGGGCACCTGGGCATCGCCGGGGCACCCCGCTCGGGCCGCAGCACGGCGCTGCGCACCGTGCTGGCCGGGATCCTGCGCCGCGACCCGGCCGAGACCCACCTGTACGTCTTCGATCTGGCCGGCAGCCTGGGGCCTATCGCCGAGGCGCCGCACACCGGCGCTGCCCTCGCTGCGGACGACGTGGCCCGGGGCTGTCGAGTCATCGAGTACCTGGCGGAGCTTGTCGCCTCGCGGCAACGGGCGCTGGCTGCGGCGGGATTTACCTCGTTGGCCGAGCAACGGGCCTCGAGCGATCCTTGGCCGGTGGTGGTCCTGGCGATCGACGGCTGGCCCCGTTTTGTCGAGACCTACGGGGAGACCGACCGCGGCCGGCCTCTGGAGCGGGTCCTGCAGGTGCTCCGGGAGGGCCTGGCAGCCGGCGTAGTGGCGGTGCTCAGCGGCGACCGGTCGCTCTTCGGTGGTCGGATCGCACCCCTGGTGCCTCAGCTGTGGTCACTGCGGCTCACCGACCCTGCGGACCTGATGATGGCCGGCCTGAGCAGGGCCCAGGTGCCAGTCAGTATGCCGTCGGGTCGGGCGGTGCGCACCAGCGACGGGCTGGTGGGACAGTGGGCCGTGATCGGCGACATCGCCGACGGGGCCGCCCAGGTCTCCGCCCTGCGGGACCTAGTGGCACAATCACCGCCGGTGCCCCCAGGCAAGGGCCCGAAGACCTTCCAGCCCCTGCCCCGCTCGGTCTCGATGATGGATCTGGAAATGCCGGACAGCCAGGACCTCCTCTTCGGAGCAGGTGGTGACACGGCCGCACCGGTCGGGGTCCCCGCCCCGGCCGGGAGCCTGCTGTTCGCAGTGCTGGGCCCACCGCGCAGTGGCCGCAGCACCGTGCTGCACACCCTGACGGCGGCCGCCCGCGCACTGGGGTGGTTCGTGCTGGCGGTGGACCCATCTCACGCCGATGATCCGACGTCGCTGGAGCAGCAGCTCGACCAGGCTCAGGGTCCCGCGCTGGTCACTCTGGACGGACTGGGTCAGGTCACCGGGACCGCACTGGAGGACGTCCTGGAGACCTGGCTGGACAGCCCACCCGCGGGCCCCGCCGATGCGCGACTGCTGGCGGTCTCTGGCGATGCCGAGGACTTCGGCAGTTTCCGAGGGCTGGGCGCCCGCAGCAGCCGGCACCGCACCGGCCTGATCCTGCAGCCCGGCGGCGCCGCCGACGGCGCACCGCTCGGGGTCGCCGTCCCGACGGG
>CAYVEH010000219.1:0-4266 GCA_964450585.1 uncultured Ornithinimicrobium sp. | reverse complement strand
TTTCTCACGGAGGAGTCAGGTGGTCCCACGAGAGGCTTCTGTGGCTTGAGCGCGCTCAAGCAAGTTGGTGGCTGGAGGAAGCGGTATCGCACTCGCTCTATGGCGCCCACGGCTGCACTGGTGGGCTGGGCCAATCGCGAGTCGTCGAGAGCAAGCCCGTGCGTGAGCGTGTTCCGCAGATCCGCCAGACGATGAGTTCGTCCCTGTCCCTGGGTAGAAGCGAACGCGGATGCTTCGCGTAGCAGAGGTCTAGCATCTTGCGGCGCCAGGGGGTGTGCCAACTTCGCGATCCCCGTAGAGCACCTTCTTCAGGTGCCCCTCAACGTCGTTAAAGGCGGCCATGAACTGGTCGCAGAGGCTGCTGTGGCTGGCTAGTCAAATCCCGGCATTTGATCTGTGATGTCTGCGTCGACGCGTGGCCTGGACTCTGGTTTGGTATTGGAACCAGGGTCTGAAGCGAAGTATGCAATAGTCATCCACCGCTGCTCGCCCGGGGGAACTGTCAGCGAAAGGGTCTCGCTTACCTCTGTCTCGCGATCGGCGGTTGGGTCACTTGGCACAGTCGCGGTTACTGAGACGGTCTCAGTGTCGAGCGCAATGGGAAACTGGATCCAGGCGTGTTGCCCCTCCACATCGAACTGTTGATCAACAACTGTCACTCCCCCGATCGAAACTTCGATCGGCACACGCTCGTGGTAGAATGACTGATTACTCACAAGCAAGAATAAATCGGGTTCCTCGCCAACCGCTATGCGGGCGGCGCCATCAATCGCCCTGGTCTCAACAGGGCTCGCACTTTCGCGTCCATCCGTGCCTTCCTGCACGGATAGGGACGACCCCTCGTTCTCGTGTACGAGATTGTCCACATGCCCTTCGTTAGATGCCGAGCACCCGGCCAAACTCCAATTCGCGAGCAGCACAGCCGCCACGAGCCAGATCCGCGTCCCGTTGAGCAACCTCATTAGTGCAACCTCCATGTGAAGTTAGACGCATGCACCGTTCGCTTGGTTCCCTCCTCAACGAAGCTCTCGCACAGTCGTCGCCGATGACCCAGATTGATTGATTGATTCAGTCTAACCTCGCATCTGATTCAATTCCAATATTTTAGCAAGGATCATTGCATCCTCCTTGCCGAAGGCCTCAATGCGTCCCTCAGGATCAACGAACAGCCCATCGACCTCAAGAAAGATCTCGACCGGATAATAGGTTTCGCCGAACTCTGGGAAGATAAGTTGACCAGGCCTGTCTGCCGTATTCAGTAAAAATAGCCCTTGCTGGCCTATGGAAATCGCGGGGGTGCTACTCTCCACAATTGCAGCCTCTCGATCAAAATCTACAATTGCAATAGTGGGAGGTGAAGCAGACTGGAGGTCATCATGAACTTCCAGTTTATAAATCATCCAAGTCGTGCCGGAGTTATCGCCCGGTAGCATAGCTGAACTAATCTTTGCTACAACTTCACCCTCGACCACGACAGATGAACTTTCCAACGCCTCTGTAAGTGACTCGTATACGGGGCCATCGGCGTGTACCCTGCTGGTCGGAGACGTGGGAGATGGTGTCTGGTTCTCGACTCCTGCTTCCACCCCATTGACACCGTTAACACAGGACGCCGCACTTATCGCCATTAACCCAGTGAGGAAGACGACGAGACTCTTCCTGCCGGTGCTGGAGTCTACCCTTGGCATCTTCTCAAACCTCGTCAATTGTAGAGATCGTTGAGATGATCTACGTCACTAGTGGAGGGTGTTGGCCTGTGGGTGAACTTCGGTGCACCTTGACACATGATCGATGTCGTGCAGCCATGCGCCCCCGGATGGGCCATTCCCAGAGTGTGACCAAACTCATGCGCGGCCACCACAGCCTTGTCTACGTTGTCTATGCTGTTCATTGTGCTGCGATTGTACGTCAAAATGGCGGAATTCCCCTGCCAGAAGCCATTGCTGTCTACGGTCGCGCAGGGCGCACCGCTAACTCCTACCCATGCCCAGGCATTATTGTTGCTTTCAACCGCGTATATGGAAACATTAACGGCAGTAGTCGAACCCGTCCCTGCTAGTTTCACGTCCGTGTCTTCATCGTTCCACTTTTCCCGACCTTGATAAGTTGCATTCCTATAGGTCTCAGTTAAGTTTCCGCCCGTGAATCTATAGTATACGGGTTCCTTATTTGCCGGAAAGCGGCCACAGAAAGTGTTATGGTGCGCGGGTATAACCCTGTTATCACTAGTCATTTCCGCCTTATTGGCTAATGAATAGGAGTCCCCTAGGGATGCGCTGGCGATCGGGATGATCCGGCCAACAATGCTGCACCTGCACTTCTAGCTATTGCGCGCACGATGTTCCCTCCTCGATTGGCGCATCCATCCGACCCGAAATGTCTTGCTACATTTCGTAGACCAAGGCGTAGGTGGGAACGTATCCCGTTTCTGTTCTGTTGTCAACAGTATCGAGACCCACGCTCGGTCGTTCATGCGGCTACTGACGGTAGCCAGTCATAGGAGAAGAACCCTCGGTCGGCGCCATGCCCGGCACCAGCTCGCGGAGAAGTTGTTCGGTCAGCTTGGCCTCGCACTGGGAGTAGGTACGACCCTGGCGGCGAAGACCGCGTGCGTGCCGCACGCGGCCAGCACGACGCCCCGGGCCTGCGGGAACGCCGCCTGCTCGCCCTTGTTGACCCCCGGCTGACCTAAGTACTCGTGGTTGACAGGAGTGTCGGGCACATCCAGCACATCCCGCCGATCGCGACCAACCGGCGCCCGGCCAACCACACCCCAGGGGTGTCCTGGCTGCCGATCGGTTCGGCGGCCCGCTAGAACAACGCCACCAGCGACGTCGCACCCAACCGCGCCCGAGCCTGGGCGATCGCGGACTTGTTCGGTGGGCTGTACGGCTCCTGCCAGCCCGACGCCCACAAGAGCCCGTCGGTCAACTGCGCCAGCACGTCCTCATACCTCCGAGTACAGCGCCATCCCGATCGAGAATTGCGCCATCACGCGGGTCGGCAACGCACGATGCCGCTGCTCGGTCCGTCCGACCGCAGCGAGCACCTCATTGACCAACTCCTGGCGAGAACACCCGGGTCAACACTCCCACCAAGACCAGGTCCGACAGACGAGGCGGCTGTGCAAGGATCTTCGACGGCGGGCCATGCTGGCCACCCGCGCCGCGCCAGTCTGTCCAGAGCAGGAAGTCCCGCTCGAGCAGCGACTCGTGACTCACGTGTTCGCTGGTTGTTGACGACCACCAGTGGCCGTCGTAGACATGCTTGTGCGGGTAGGAGACGAAGTCTCGCACGGGCACGAAGCCCGACAGATCGAGGGTTGATGCCTCTGCCAACGAGTACGAGTGCCCGGGCCATCTAGCACCCACCTTTCCCGCGCTGACCATAAACACACGAGCTTCTGGCCCGACGCACGGAGGAATCGACGGCTTGCCTAACCCCTTCTTAGCCACCTGGGTCTCCCTCGACTGAACTGCGGTCCTGGGACCCTACTGACAAGTTGAACGACCCGGCAACCGGAGGATGGAGCGCCCGGCCAGACTGATTCCAAGTTTGTGGGGGCGGCGGGACGCCAAGGGTAGAAGGGACCTAGAGGAGGACGACTGGCCATGATCACCCCGGTTTGACAGCTCTTGGGAGGCGGAAGATCTGGGATGGGCCGCAGCATGGACGACGAACTTGCCTACCCGGAGAACCGTTCAGCTCCCAGGCGCGGGACCGGCCGTCGTGCCTTGCTGACCGTTCACCCACTCGTCGATCTGATTCATGTGCCTAGGTGTCAGGCCGACCTGTGTCTCGGGCCCGAGCAGCAGGGATGGGATTCCGCGCGCTTCCAGCTGCTGGCGGACCACGTCTCGGAACAGCCAGGTCTCGTCAGGTCTGCGTAAGTGGTCTTCGCACCAGACAAGACCTGCAAGTGTTCGTTGCTGGGGGAGCCACACCCGGAGTGCTTCCCACTTCCACCACGATCGCCCGGCGAACAGTGGGTGTGACCGGGTTTCATAATCGCCAGTGAAAGCTTCGGGGTCAGCGACCACCGGCCACGAACTTCCTGGGAACGGATCCATCTCCCGGCGCATTGCGGCCGTCCATGATGTGAGCCACCAGCACTCGACGCCGGGGAGCGCCGCAAGTTGGTCGAGGCGGGCGCACAGCGCGGGGGAGACGTGCACACCCCCGAAGGCAGAGCCGGCATGCACATCGTCCCCCCAATCAGAAGGCCCCCCGACCGGCGAGACAACGCCATCGACGTCAACGATGACC
>CAYVEH010000218.1:0-4279 GCA_964450585.1 uncultured Ornithinimicrobium sp. | reverse complement strand
TCGAGCCGCTGCAGGCCTATGACACCGAGGCCGCCACCGTGGAGACGGGCGTGCGGGAGACCACCTCCCTGGTGGGCCGGTTGCACTTCGAGCTGCAGGGTCAGCAGTTCTCGCCCCTGGTCATCGGCAAGGACTCGGCGTCCGGTACCCAACCGGTGCTGCAGATTCGTGACCAGACCAGCGGCACGTCCACCTATGGCGCTGGACGGGTGGTGGACCTCCAGTTCGTCGGGGAGGGTCAGGACCGCATCGACTACGTGGACTTCAACTACCTGTCCGCGCTGCCCTGTGCCTTCACGAACTTCGTCACCTGCCCCATCGCGCCACCGGAGAACTACATCTCCGTGGAGATCACCGCCGGCGAGAAGCGGCCGCCGGAGACGATCGACCGGGTCTCCACCTACGCAGCCTCGTGACCGACTGAGGGCCGGGGCCAGTCCTCAGCTGCGCACGGACGGGAGTTTCTGACTACGGTGGCTGACACGGACCACCGACGCAGGAGGAACCGGCATGAGCATTGAGGTCTCAGATGCCCCGGAGCGCAACCGCTACGAGGCGATCCGCGACGGCACGGTCCTGGGGTTCGCGGAGTATCAGCGCACCGCAGAACTCGTGGTGTTCACCCACACGGAGATCGACCCGGCCTTCGAGGGCCAGGGGGTGGGCAGTGCCTTGGTCCGTAGCGCGCTGGACGATGTCCGAGAGCGCGGACTGAAGGCCCTGCCGGTCTGTCCGTTCGTGCAGGCCTGGATCCAGCGCCACCCGGGATTACGCAGACCTGGACTACCGCTCCGCTTCGGGCGCCTCAACCGACTGAGCCACCCGGGCCGCAGGGACGCCGCGAGGCGATCTGCCAGCAGGCCCATCAGGGGCTGAACCAGCAGCGGTATGCCGGGACGCGGCTCAACCGGTACGGTCGCCCACCGACACCTCACCCTCGTTCTGGCGCGCGCAGTGCGCACAGCAGTAGAAGCGCCCCTCCACCTCGGTGCCGTGGCCGATGACGCTGCACCCACAGTGCTCACAGACCGGTGCCAGCGCGTGGATCGCGCACTCGAAACTGTCGAAGACGTGCCGGTTGCCCGCTGCGGTCACCTCAAAGCTCTTGTCGTAGTCGTTGCCGCAGACCTCGCAAGTCGCCATGATGGTCCTCTCCCGGGCCGATCGGGATGGCCCGACCCTGTCGACGCTAGGGCTGCCTCATCCCGTCTGCCACCTCAGCAGGTGGGGCCACCCGGATCAGGACGTTGCCGATCTTCTGCCCTGACTCGACGTAGCGGTAGGCGGCCACGATCTCCTCCAGCGCAAACGTGCGGTCGATCAGCGGACGGAACGTTCCCTCCTCGAGGCTCTCGGCGATCTGCTCAACCACCCCCTGATGGTCCTCGGGGAACGGGAAGACGACTCGCTGGTGGCCTCGCCGCAAGGGGGCCACCAGGGACAGCGGCAGATTCTGGGCCCACGGTCCCAGTTCGGAGGAGACATAGACCCCGTCCGGGCGCAGATGCGGCGGCAGCGCCCGAAGCTGCTGGTGCCGACGGCGTCGAACACCACGTGGAAGCGGGTGGTCCCCGCGGTGAAGTCCTGGGTGGCACGATCCACGACGTGGTCGGCCCCGAGCCCGCGCACCAGGTCAGCGTGCTCCCCAAGGCACACGGCGGTGACCGTGACGCCGGCAGCGGCGAGCTGCTGCACGGCAGCCGAGCCAATGCCGCCGGTGGCGCCATTGACCAGGACGTGATCGCCGGGCCGCACCCCGGCGCGGACCAGGGCCGAGCGAGCATAGTGGTACCCCTCGGTCGCAGCGGCCGCTGCCGGCCAGTCGACCCCGTCAGGCACCCGGGCCAAGGACCCGCGCTGGGGCAGCACGGCATACTCCGCATGCAGCCCGCGGCGGTGCTCGCTGTAGCCGAACACCCGGTCACCGACGCAGAACCGGTCCACCTGCGGCCCGGTGCCGACGACCTCACCAGCGAACTCCGTGCCCAGGATCGTGCGCCGGGGGCGAAGGAACCCGGTGAGCGCACGCATCACCACCGGGCGGGCGGCCCGGTACGCGCAGTCGGTGCGATTCACCGTGCTGAGGACCACACGCACCAGCACCTCGCCCGGTCCCGGAGGAGGTACCGGGACATCGGTGAGAGTGACGACCTCCGGTGGGCCGTACCGGGTGCTGACGGCTGCACGCACCCTCCGAGGGTGCCGCCTGCAGCACCCTGCCCGCAAGGGATGGTGCTCTTCGGTCCCCCCGGGCCTGGGCGGCCACAGCAGATGACGGACGATAGTGGGTATGTCGTCGGCCCCCACCCCCGCGGTCGCGCAGTTCTCGTTGCGGGAATGGGGGCTCTTGGTTGCGGTGGCCCTGATGTGGGGGTCCTCCTTCATCCTGATCAAGGTCGGCTTGCACGACTTCTCACCGGAGGCGGTGGCCTGGCTGCGGATCGTCTTCGGAGCACTCGCCCTCACCCTGGTCCCCGGAGCCCGCAGGCCGCTGCGTCACCGGCGCGACTGGGGGCCCACCGCCGTGCTCGGCGTGATCTGGATGGCGGTGCCGTTCACGCTGTTCACCCTCGCCGAGCAGCACATCTCCTCGGCCCTGGCCGGCATGATCAACGGGGCGGCGCCGCTGTTCACCACCGTCGTCGCCGTGCTCTGGTACCGCCAGGCGCCCGGTCTGCGGCTGATGGTCGGTCTGGCGGTCGGCTTTCTCGGGGTGATCACCATCGGTCTGCCCAACCTCGAGGGGAGTGCCAGTGCGCTGGGGATCCTGATGAGCCTGGGCGCCACCATCCTCTACGGCATCTCGTTCAACATCTCTGGTCCGCTGCAACTGCGCAACGGCGCACTACCGGTGATCTGGCGGGTCCAGCTGGTAGCCCTCGTGGTCTCCGCACCGTTCGGGGTGCCCGACCTGGCGCAGGCCACACCCACCGTCGCCGGGGTGCTGGCGATGATTGCGATGGGAGCGTTGGGCACCGGGGTGGCCTTCGCCTTCTTCACCGTGCTGGTGGGCCGGGTCGGTGCGCCCCGTGCCTCCGTGGCCACCTACCTGGTGCCGGTCGTGGCGCTCGCGCTCGGCGCCGGTCTGGCCGGGGAGTCCGTAGCCCTGCTGTCAGTGGCCGGGGTGGCCCTCGTGCTGGCCGGGGCGTATGTCGCGACCTCGGGTCGCCGCCCGGCGGCTGCTGGGTCCTGAGTCGGCGGTGAGTTCCTCACTTCGTGAAGGGAGCCGCCTCGCGGATCCTCTTGCCGGTGGCCCGTGCCTTCCTTCTGGCCTTCCGGGCGAGGCCCTGGCTGAGCAGCGTCAGCCCGGCGCCGACGAGCCAGGCGTCCTTGGCCAGCGCGGTGAACACTGCCACCGCAGCGTAATCCGCGTCCCGACGGACGGCATCTGGACGGACCCGAGGCCCCGGCCGGATGTCCGCGGCCCCACGGGACTTGGCAGGATCGCGGCATGTCACCCTCTGCTTCGTCACTACCCCCTGCCGGTGCTCACGGCGGGGACGGAGTGGCAGTCGCCCGGGCACTAGGGCTGGAGCCGCACCAGCTGCTCGACCTGTCCCAGAACATGAACCCGTTCGCGCCGGCGGTGGCCCCGCTGTTGCGCTCCCATCTGCAGGCCGCGACCCGGTACCCCGACCCCCAGCCGGCCACCGAGCTGCTCGCCCAGCACCTTCAGGTGGAGCCGGAACGCCTGCTGCTCACCAACGGCGGCAGCGAGGCGATCCACCTGGTGAGTGCCGTCCTCGGCGGAACGGTGCATAGCGAGCCGGAGTTCGGGCTGCACCCGCGAGCAGCCACCGGCCCCCGGTGGCGCACTAACCCACACAGCCCCACCGGGCAGCTGGCCGGGCCCGACCTGGTCGCCGACGTGTGGGACGAGGCCTTCTATGCCTTGGCGACCGGTCACTGGACGGCGGGTCGACGCGGCGTCGTCGTCGGCTCGTTGACGAAGACCTTCCACTGCCCCGGCCTGCGCCTGGGCTACGTGCTGGCTGATCCCGAGACCATCCGGGCCTGCGCCCAGCGACAACCCCGCTGGTCCATCAGCACCCTGGCGTTGAGTGTGCTGCCCGAGCTGCTGGCCACAGCGGACCTACCGGGCTGGTCGCGTGCCATCGCCACCGCCCGGGCAGAGCTGGTCGACGTGCTCGAGCGGCATGGCCTGACCGTCCAGGCCGCAGCCGCGCCGTGGGTGTTGATCCACCACGCCGGCCTGCGGGAGCAACTGGCCCCGCACGGGGTGCTGGTGCGGGACTGCACCAGCTTCGGCCTGCCCGGC
>CAYVEH010000217.1:0-4342 GCA_964450585.1 uncultured Ornithinimicrobium sp. | reverse complement strand
GGCTGGCGATCCGGTCGCCGAAGGACTGCGTGGTGCCGGTGCCGCCCAGGTCCGGCGTCGCGGTGCCCTCGGCCACACCCTGGCCCAACCCGGCCTCGATGGCCCGTTCGGTGGCCTGCCCCGCCTCGGGGTGCCCCAGGTGGGACAGCATCATGGCGCCGCACCAGATCTGCCCGATCGGGTTGGCGATGCCCTGGCCGGCGATGTCCGGTGCCGATCCGTGCACCGGCTCGAACAGGCTGGGGTGCTCCCGGGTCGGGTTGATGTTGGCGCTCGGGGCGATCCCGATGGTGCCGGTGCAGGCCGGGCCCAGGTCGGAGAGGATGTCACCGAACAGGTTGCTGGCCACCACCACGTCGAAGCGCTCCGGGCTGAGCACGAACCGGGCGGTGAGGATGTCGATGTGGTAGCTGTCCACCTCGATCTGCGGGTAGTCCTCGCCCACGGCCTTCACCCGCTCGTCCCAGAACGGCATGGTGATCGCGATCCCGTTGCTCTTGGTCGCCGAGGTGAGTTTCTTGCGCGGGCGCGACTGGGCCAGGTCGTAGGCGTAGCGCAGCACCCGGTCCACCCCGGTGCGGGTCATCACGGTCTCCTGGATGACGACCTCCCGGTCGGTGCCGGGGAACATGTGCCCGCCGACGCTGGAGTACTCACCCTCGGTGTTCTCCCGCACGATCATCATGTCGATGTCGCCGGGCTGCTTGTCCGCCAGAGGTGAGCGCACCCCGGGCATCAACCGCACCGGTCGCAGGTTGATGTACTGATCGAACTCCCGCCGGAACTGCAGCAGGCTGCCCCACAACGACACGTGGTCCGGGACGACCTCCGGCCAGCCCACCGCCCCGAAGTAGATCGCGTCGAAACCGGAGAGGGTGTCCTTCCAGTCCGCGGGCAGCATCGTCCCAGTCCGTTGGTAGTACTCTGCGCTCGACCAGTCGAACTCCTCGAACTCCAGCCCGATATCGAAGGTGTCGGCGACGCGGCGCAGCACCTTGATCCCCTCGGGCATCACCTCGGTGCCGATCCCGTCCCCGGCGATGACGGCGATGCGGTGGGTCGTGGCTGGCATAGGTCCTCCTCGTGGCGGGTGCTGTGGCTCAGCCTCGCACGTGGCCACACTGGGCCGCACAGGGCACCACTCCAGACGTGCACAGGCGCCCACAGTCCCGGCCGGAATGGCACGTATGGTGGTATTGTCGTGCCATGCGCACCACCATCGACGCGGCCGGGCGGATCGTTGTGCCGAAGTCCGTCCGCGACGCGTTGAATCTGTCAGCTGGGAGGGCGATTGACGTGATCTACGTGGACGGTCGGATCGAGATCGAACTGGCACCGGCGGAGGTGGAGGTGTCCGCGGAGGATGGATTGCCGGTCGTGCGGCCCGTTGACCCATTGCCGCCACTGACTGACGAGCTGGTGCGGGACACCCTGGACTCGACGCGCCGGTGAAACAGAGTTCCACGTGCGACACCAGCGTGCTGGTGGCGGCCGTGCTCACGTGGCATCCTGCCCACCAGGTCGCGCGTGACGCACTGCGAGGTTCGGTCGCCACCATCCCGGGCCACGCTCTGGTGGAGCTCTACAGCGTCCTCACGCGCCTGCCAGCCCCGCATCGCCTGGCCCCGGCGGCTGCAGCCGACGTCGTTGAGGGACTCTCCCTTGACGTGTGTGTCCTGCCGGCGGAGCAGCACCGTGGGCTCACGACGAGTCTGGGTCGGGCAGGGATTCGTGGCGGCGCAGTCTATGACGCCCTGATCGGCGCCACTGCAGCCCACCACGACCTCACTCTGCTCACCAGAGACCGCCGAGCGAGAGTTGCCTACGATGCAGTGGGGGCGCGCTACGCCATCGTGTAAGGGTGAGGCCGAGCGGCCGCCGGGCAGCACCGCTGCGGCCAGGGCAAAGCGGACCAGGTCGGTGCCCTCCTCACCGGCGGCCCGGGCATACACCTTGACCGGTATGCCGTTGAGGGCTTGGTCTCGCACGCCGTAGACGCTCACCGGCCAGCGCGCGGTGCGCCGACGTGCGTCCCTCAACTCCTGCCCTCAGTCGCGAGGCCCCTCAAGATCCAGCTCCTCGCCCAGCAGGTAGTGGCTGAACCAGGCCAGGTTCTGGTGCAGGACGGCGTGGTGCTCGCGCGGCTTGGTGATCGGGTGGGCGAAGTCCGGGTAGACGAACAGCTCGACCGGCACCCCCCGCTCCTGCAGGCCCCGGTAGAGCTCCATCGCGTTGGATAGCGGCACCCGCTGGTCCTGGGCACCGTGCTGGATCAGCATCGGCGTCCGCGCACCATCCAGTCCGGCGATCGGGGCAGAGGCGGTCAGCGCCGAGCGGTCGGTGCCGAAGAGGTCGGTGCCCACGAAGTCGCGGGTGAAATCCGGGATGTCGTTGCTGATCGCGTAGGTGTACCAGTCGGAGATCCCGGCGCCGACGCTCACCGCCGCGAACCGATCGGAGTGCAGCCCGGCGAAGGCGGAGATGTAGCCGCCCTGCGACCAGCCCATGCAGCCGATGCGGTCGGTGTTGACCCAGCCCAGTTCGTTCAGGTGGTCGATGGCACTCTCCACGTCCCACAGGTCGCCGACGCCCAGGTTGCCGACGTTGAGCTCCTGGAAGTCCAGCCCGCGCCCGAGCGACCCTCGGTAGTTGGGGTGCAGCACGATCACCCCCTGGCACGCCAGTTGCACCTCCGGGTAGTAGCGCCGGGCCGTCATCGGCAGCAGCTCCTCGGTGTCCACCCAGGTCGGGCCGCCGTGCACGACGAACGCCAGTGGGTACTGCCGGGTGGGGTCGAAACCGGGCGGTAGACGCAGCGTCCCCTCGACCTGGGTGCCATCGCGGCTGGTCCAGGAGATGGTGCGCACCTCCCCAAGGTCCCAGCCTGCGACCTGCTCACCCAGGCGTGTCAACTGACGAGGCCCCTGATCAGTGATCACCCAGGCCTCGGGGTATGCCGTGGAGCTGCCGCCCACGAAACTCACCTGACCGCTGGGGGTGGTGTCGAACGGGCCGTGGAAGGACGCATGGCACCAGACCTGCCCGGTGTCGATCCGGTGCGGTGCGGCGGTGCCGGTGGGGTCCAGGCGCTGGAGGGTCCAGCGGGTGCTGTCGGCGTGGACCACATCGATCCCGTGCGCGTGCCAGACCGGGGCGTAGCAGGTCTGGTCCACTCCGGTGGTGATGTCGCGCAGCACTCGGCGGGCCGCGTCGGCTGTCGGTGCGCTGAGCAGGGCCTCGCGCTCTGCGACCCACAACTCGGCATTGGTGCTGACCCTGGTGTCCCGACCCGGGAAACGGATCAGCAGGCCAGTGCCGTCCGGGCTGACTGCTTCCAGGGCCGCGCGTTCTGGCAGTGCCAGGCGTTGGGTCGTGCCCAGGTAGGACAGGTCGTGCTGGTCACGCCGCTCCTCGGACTCCTCGGCGATCCCGGCCTGCTGGTTCTGTTGTCGGCGCGCCGTCTCCCGACCGAGGAATTCCTCCATGGCCTGCCCCGCATCGATGGCGATGCGGTGCACGCTGGAGTGCAGCGAGGTGGTGAGTTCCTCGGTCGGCCGGGCGTTGACGTACACGGAGTCAGCCGCCGGTGAGGGCACGACGCCCTGGATGGCCAGCGGCTCGGTCAGCAGGGCGCTCAACTCGACCTGGGGTCGGACCATGACCTCCCGCTCGTGCTTGTCGGCGCCGGCCAGCGCCCGCTCGTACTGTGCCAGGCGGGGCAGGTCCAGGTAGTGCAGGGCGGTGCGGCCCGGGTCGGTCTCCACGTGCCGGTACGTGCCGAAGCGTTCCTGTCGAGCCTGGTGGTCCGGGTCGTCCTCCGAGCGTGCCAGGAAGACGATGCCGTCGGCGAACGGCTCGAAGGCGTCCACGCCGTGCTCAGCGTCGGTGACCTGCCAGCCGTCGCCGACCAGCCCTTCGTAGACGTACACCTGCTGCGGGTCGTCCGTGGATCCGTCGCTCTTGCGGACCGCGAGCACGTCGTCGGCGAGCCAGCGGATCTGCTGGCAGTCGGCAAAGCGGGTCAGCCGGTGCTGGCGGCCGCTGGCCACGTCGACGATCAGCACGTCGACGCAGTAGCGGTTGTCATCCCAGCGGGGGTGTTCCACCCGGACCGCGGCACGATCACCGCGAGGGCTCAGCCGCACCTCCAGCGCGGTCTCCAGCAGGATCAGCTCACGCAGACTTGGGCTCGACATGGGTCCATCCTCGCAAGGTGCCACCCCTTGGGGGATCACCCGGGCTCACCCGCCGCCCCCATCGCTGGCCCATCCGGCCACGTCTTGAAGCACGTTCGGCGTCTTGGAGCCCCCTTGAGCAGGCTGTGAGACGCCGAAGGTGCTGT
>CAYVEH010000216.1:0-4350 GCA_964450585.1 uncultured Ornithinimicrobium sp. | reverse complement strand
CGGGCGGTGCTGGTGCCGGCGATCTTCACCCTGGTCGGTGACCGGATCTGGTGGCCCAGCCGGATCGCAGCCGATCACCCGGCCGCCGCTGCTGCGGTGGCCCCGCCGCGCGCTACCGTGACGGCAGAAAGGGGTGAGGCGAGGTGACGGCAGCGCGCACCGACCCCGGCGCGATCGGCAGCATCGCACGGGCCCTGGCCATCGGCCGGCACACCCTGTTTGCGCTGTTGCTGGCGATCGGCACCTGGCGGGCCGTCGGCCAGACGGACCTGCGGTGGCTGGTGTCGCTCGTGCTGGTCGCAGCGGCCTGGTATGTCGTGGGAACCGCGGGGCGGAGCCGGTTCCTCACCGCGGGTGCTGGCCCGTGGTGGTTGCTCGGCCTGACCCTGCTCTGGGTGGGCCTGGTGTGGCTCTCGCCGGACTTCGTCTGGGTGGCCTTCGCGCTGTGGTTGCTGTCGGTGCACCTGATGAGCTTCGGGCTGGCCATCGGCTACTCGGTGGTGGTGCTGGCGGTGGTGATCGGGGTGCAGCTGGTCGCCGGCACCCACCCGGCGGGGGCGATCCTCGGGCCGGCGATCGGGTGCCTGGTAGGGCTGGCCGCCTCCCGGGGGGAGCAGCTGCTGGCCCGGGAGGCGCTGCACCGGCAACACCTTGTCGACCGGCTGTTGGCGGCCCAGGCGGAGATGGTGGCCCTGCACGACGACCTGACCCGCACCCAGCGGGAGAGCGGTGCCCTGGCCGAGCGCACCCGGCTGTCCCGGGATATCCACGACACCCTGGCGCAGGGCTTCTCCTCCATCCTGTTGTTGGCGCGGGCCGGACTGGGCAGCACCGACCCGGCCCGGCTGCATACGTTGTTGCAGCAGATTGAGCAGACGGCCGGGGAGAACCTGGCCGAGTCGCGCCGGGTGGTCGGGGCGCTGACCCCGTCCGTGCTGGAGGGCGCCGGGCTGTCCGCCGCGCTGTCGCGCCTGGTGGACCGGATGCCGAGCCAGACCGGGATGGATGTGCGCCTGACTGCCGACGGGCCGCAGGTGCCGCTGGCTACCGCACAGGAGGTGGCGTTGCTGCGGGTCGCGCAGAGCGCCCTGGCCAACGTGCGGCAGCACTCGCAGGCGCACACCGTCGTGGTCACGCTGACCACGGCACCGGAGCAGGTGCGTCTGGACGTGGCCGACGACGGGGTTGGGTTCGATGTGCCGTCCTGGGAGCAGGCGTCGTTTCCGCCGGTCGACGGCGGAGGGTACGGGCTGCGGTCGATGCGGGAGCGGCTCCGTGAGCTCGGTGGCGACCTGAGCATCGAGTCGGCGCCCGGGGAGGGCACCGTGCTGGGCGCCCACCTGCCACTGAGCGCCGGCGGACTCCCGGAGACGGGACCGCCGGCCAGTGCGGTGACCAGCGGCGGCTCAACGGGGGCAACAGCAACCGGTGGGGGGCAGCGATGACGTTGCGGGTGTTGCTGGTCGATGACCACCCCGTGGTGCGCTCCGGGCTGCGGGCGGTCCTGGAGGCCGGTCGGCAGGTCACCATCGTCGGCGAGGCCGCCTCCGGGGAGCAGGCCCTGGCGTTGGTGCCCAGCCTGCGTCCGGATGTGGTGCTGATGGACCTGAGCCTGGGGGAGGGCATGGACGGGGTGGCCGCCACCAGCCGCATCCTGGCCGGCCAGGACCCACCGGCGGTGCTCATCCTGACCACCTACGACCACGACGCCGACATCATGCGCGCCGTCGAGGCCGGGGCGTCGGGCTACCTGCTCAAGGATGCGCCGGCGGAGGCGATCGCCGATGCCGTCGCGGCCGCTGCTCGGGGCGAGACCGTGTTGGCCAGCGGGCTGGCGCAACGCCTGGTCAGCCGGATGCGGGCACCGGTGGAGCCGACGCTGACCACGCGGGAGCAGGAGGTGCTGCGATGGGTCGCCCAGGGTGCCAGCAACCGTGCCATCAGCAAGGCGCTGTTTATCAGCGAGGCCACCGTCAAGACCCACCTGGTGCGCAGCTTCGACAAGCTGGGGGTGGATAACCGCACTGGTGCGGTGACGGTCGCCCGGGAGCGGGGTTTGCTCTAGCCCGAGGTCGGCCCGGACTCGGCCGCGGTCACCAGCAGGTCAGCGTCGGCATACTTCACCACAGCCCCGGGCCGGACCTGCACGCCCCGGCGGGTGACGATCTCACCGTCCACGGTGACCTCGCCGTTCTCAATGACCATGCGGGCCATCGCCCCGTCCTGGACTACCCCGGCCAGCTTGAGCAGCTGACCCAGGCGGATGGACCCATCCTGGATCGGGACTTCCTGCGGCTGACTCATGCCTCCAGCCTACGCCGGCGGCAGAGTCGGCTGCTAACCGCACATTACGCCTGTTGCGTGGCCCGGTCACGCTCAGATCCGTGCGCCATCAGGATCAGGCGGCAGCATGAGCGAGTTGGAGGCTAGGTGCCCTCCGGCCCCCGCCCATGGACGAGTTGTTCCCCGACGATTGATCCGGCTACGTCAGGGTGCTCACGGCGCAGACCACCCCGGCCTCGCTGCGGGACTCAGCGCCCTGGGCGAGGCCGTCCGGACCCGGAACGATGGTGAGCGTCTGCGGGCCGACCATGGGCGAGACGAGCCGGTACCCATAGGTGCGTCCGGTCAGGTCGATGCCCTGCCGGCGCATGTGGTCACCCATCAGCAGCGCCTGCAGCGGGCCGTGGATCACCAGCCCGTCGTAGCCCTCGGTCGGCACGTAACCCAGGTCGTAGTGGATGCGGTGGGTGTTGTACGTCAGCGCCGAGAACCGGAAGAGCAGTCGCTCATCCACCGCCAGGCTCAGCGTCGGTCCCGCCGGTGGTGAGGGCGGCTCGGGTGCCGGCGGCAACGCACCGGTGCCCGGGGCGCGATAGACGATGTCCTGCTCCTCGAGGATCACCAACCGGTCGCCCTGGCTGATCTCCTGGCGCACCGTCACGAAGGTCAGCGGGCCGGTGCGGCCCTGCTTCTCCACCGTCTGGGCGATCGAGGTGACCTTGGTCGCTGGCTCACCGATGACCAACGAGGCATGCGTGGTGACCCGTCCGCCGGCGAACATCCGTCGACGACCCGGGCCCGGTGGGGCCGGGATACCGCTGGTGGGGTGGCCGTCCGGGCCCAGCTCGGACTGACGGCGCCGGTCCAGCAGGTACATCCAGTGCCACAGCGGCGGCACCGGCGCACCGGCGGTGAACGGCACCTCCACCTCCAGCACGGCCGCCAGGGACTCCACCGGCTCGGCGGCGATCACCTCGGAGCGCGTCGTGCTGTCGGGCTGCCCGGGCTGGTCGGGGTCAGTTCGCGTCGCCATCTCAACGGTCCTCTCGTCGCATGATCTCCTGGGCGCGGGCCACCACGGGGGCATCGACCATGTCGCCGTCCACCCGCACCGCCCCACCGGCGGCCGCGGCGTCCAGCACGCGCTGTGCCCAGGCCACCTCGCCCTCGGTCGGGCGGTAGGCGGCGTGCGTGGGGCTCACCTGTCGGGGGTGGATGAGCAGTTTGCCGGTCATCCCCAACGAGGCCGCGTGGCGCACGTCGTCGGTCAGCACGTCGGCATCGTCCAGGGCGGTGGTCACCCCATCGATCGGGCCCGGCAGCCCCGCAGCCCGAGACGCCAGCACGAGCGTTGAGCGGGCCAGCAGCACCGCCTCCCGACTCGTCTGACTCCCCAGGTCGGCGGCGTAATCCAGATGTCCGAACGCGAGCCGGGCCACCCCGGGTGCCGCGGCCAGCTGGTGCGCCTGCAGCACCCCGCGGGCGGACTCGACCAGGGCGATCACCGGTGCACCGGTCTGCTCGGCCACCGCAGCAGCCAGCTGCGGGTCCTCGGCCTTGGGAAGCACGATCGCCACCAGCCCGACCCCAGGCTCGGCCGCCCCCCGGTTGGCCCCGGCCAGCGCCGCCACGTCAGCCTGGTGCTGGGGGGTGTCTGCGGCGTTGACCCGCACCGCGGCCGGCCCCCCGGCCGCGACCCAGGCCACGGTGGTCTCCCGGGCGGCGTCCTTGGCCTCCGGTGCGACGGCATCCTCCAGGTCGAGGATGATCGCATCGGCACCAGCGGCTGCCGCCTTGGCGAACCGGTCCGGCCGGTCACCGGGCACGAACAGGAAGCTCCGGGCCTGTTGCACCTGCTGGACCACCGGAGTGGTTACCCCAGGTCGACCGGGGCTGGTCTCGGGTGGGTGCGAGTCCGTCATACCGGGTCCACGTTTCCACGCTTGACCAGCTGGCGGGCGATGACGTTCTTCTGGATCTCATTCGTGCCCTCACCGACGATCATCAGCGGGGCGTCGCGGAAGTAGCGCTCCACGTCGAACTCGGTGGAGTAGCCGTAGCCGCCGT
>CAYVEH010000215.1:0-4359 GCA_964450585.1 uncultured Ornithinimicrobium sp. | reverse complement strand
GCGCCAGCAACTGGGTCGTCTCCCGGGCGATCTCCCACTCCTCGTTGGTCGGCACGACGAAAGCGGCAACCCTGCTTTCCGTGGTGCTGATGCGCGTCTCACCAGAGGCATGCTCATTCGCTTGTCGGTCCAGTTCGATGCCCAGGATCCCGGCACGCTGCAACACCGCCGCACGCAGCACCGGGCTGTTCTCCCCGATGCCAGCGGTGAAGGTCACCGCATCGACCCGGCCCAGCACCACCGCCAACGCCCCGAGGTGTCGCAACAACCGGTGCACCACCACCTCGAAAGCCAGCTCCGCCTCCGGATCGCCCTGGGCACGCAACTCGGTGACCTCCCGGAAATCCCGCGTGCCGGCCAGACCGACCAGCCCGCTGTCGTGGTTGAGGGCATGGTCGTACTCCGGCAAGGTCATCCCGGCCACCCGGGACAGGTGAGCCGGCAGCCCGGGGTCCACATCACCGGGCCGGGTGCCCATGACCAGCCCCTCCAACGGCGTCAGCCCCATAGAGGTGTCCACACTGCGGCCCCCACGGACCGCGCACGCGCTGGCCCCGTTGCCCAGATGCAGCACAATGACCTGCGCATCGGCCACCGACCGGCCCAGCAGTGCTGCCGTGCGGCGGGAGACGTACGCGTGCGATGTGCCGTGGAATCCGTATCGCTTGACGTGCAGCGTCTGCCGCCAGGAGCGCGGCACCGCATACGTCGAGGCAGCCTCTGACATGCTCTGATGGAACGCGGTGTCAAAGACCGCGACCTGCGGCAGGTCCGGGAAGGTGTCCAGGGCCACCTCGATGCCGGCAATATTGCCCGGGTTGTGCAGCGGTGCCAGCGGCACCAACTCCCGCAACGTCTGCAGCACCTGCGCGTCGATGCGCACGGTGGAGGTGAACCGGGAGCCGCCGTGCACCACGCGGTGGCCCACGGCGACCGGGGCCACCTCGGACAGGTCCGGGCCGTGCTCGGCGAACTGGGCCGTGAGCACCTCGAAGGCGGCCGCGTGGTCACTGATCTCCTGGTGCAGATCATGCTCCTGCCCCTGCACGGTATGCCGGGCGTGTCCGTCGTCCAGACCGATCCGCTCGATGAGTCCGCTGGCCAGTGCCTGACCGGTCTCAGCGACCACCAGCTGATACTTCAGGGACGAGGACCCGGCATTGATAACCAGCACCGGCGCCGGTGTTGCCCGCTGGCTCGCCGGGACGTCCTCATGACTGGATCGCGGGTCTCCCTGTGGGGCGAGCGGCATACTCATCACTCCTGGTGCGTCTGGATCGCGGTGATCGCGACGGTGTTGACGATGTCCCGGACCGTCGCGCCGCGCGACAGGTCGTTGACCGGCTGGCGCAGCCCCTGCAGGACCGGGCCGACCGCTACCGCGCCGGCGCTGCGTTGCACGGCCTTGTAGGTGTTGTTGCCGGTGTTGAGGTCGGGGAAGACCAGCACCGTGGCCCGACCCGCCACCTGCGACTGAGCCACCTTGGTGGCCGCCACCGACAGGTCCACGGCGGCGTCGTACTGGATGGGGCCCTCCACCTCGAGCTCTGGTGCGGTCTGGCGCACCAGGGCAGTGGCCCGGCGCACCTTGTCGACATCGGCGCCACGACCGGACTCGCCGGTGGAGTAGGACAGCATCGCCACCCGCGGCTCGATGCCGAACCGGGCGGCTGTCTGTGCCGAGGAGACCGCGATATCGGCCAACTGCTCCGGGCTCGGGTCCGGGTTGATGGCGCAGTCCCCGTAGACCAGCACCCGGTCGGCCAGGCACATGAAGAAGACGGAGGAGACCACCGAGACCCCTGGCTGGGTCCGAATGACCTCCAGGGCGGGCCGGATCGTGTGGGCCGTGGTGGTGATCGACCCAGCCACCATCCCGTCCGCGTCCCCGGTGTGCACCATCAACGTGCCGAAATAGGCCGGATCGGTGAGGGTGTCCAGAGCCTGCTCGAGGGTGACGCCGCGATGGGCCCGGGCCCGGGCATACTGCCGGGCGTAGTCAGCCCGGCGCGGGTCGCTCTGCGGGTCGACGCACGCGGCAGCGTCCAGGTGCGACAGTCGCAGCGCCGCCGCCCGGGACCTGATCTCGTGCTCAGGGCCGAGCAGTGTGACCTGCGCCAGACCCCGGGAGAGGACCTCGTCGGCGGCCCGCAGGATGCGCTCCTCGGTGCCCTCTGGCAGCACCACCCGGGCCTGCAGCCCCCGGGCCCGTTCGGCCACCCGGTGCTCGAACATCAACGGCGTCACGACACCGGAGGCCCGCTCGACGGCCTGGGGGAGCAGCTCGGCCAGGTCCAGCTGCTGATCGACCACGGCGATAGCCTGCTCGATCTTGCGCCGGGAGCCCCGCTGAATCCGCGGTCGGGCCGCGTGACAGCGAGTCGCGGTGCCGAAGGTGCCATACGGGCTGGTCACCACCGGCAACTGGACATCCAGGCCCTCCACCAGGCGGCGCACCTGCTCGCTCAGCGCGAAGCCACCGTTGAGGACGATGCCGGACAGCGCGGGGAAGGTGCTGGCACGGTGGGCCTGCAGACAGGCCAGCAGCACCTCCTCCCGATCAGCCGGGCAGATGACGACCGCGCCCTCGGTCAGGCGTTCCAGCACGTGCGGCATCCGCATCCCGGCCACGATCAGACTCATCGCCTCGTGATCCAGCAGGGCCGCATCGCCCAGCACCAGCTCGCCGTCGATGGCCGACAGGAGGTCGGCCACGGTGGGCGCGGCCAGCACCGCCTGGGCCGGCAGGACGTATGCCGAGTGCCCCGCCAGGTGCTCGGCCAAGAGGTCCGCCGTCGTCTCGGACTGCTCGGGAGCCACCCGGTTGGCGATGACCGCCAGGACATCGGCATGGCGCTCCGAGGCCTCGTGCACGGTGAGCAGCGCCGCGGTGACCACGTCCTCGGGTTGCCGGTTGACGGCAGGCACCACGAGCATCATCGGCGCCCCGATGTGGGCGGCGATGCTGGCGTTCACCGAGAACTCGGTCGGCCCGGGGACGTCGGTGAAGTCGGAGCCGACCACGAGCACGGTGTCGTGCGCCTCGGCATACCGATGAAAGCGGATGACGGCCTGGCTGACCGCGGCGTCGGTGTCGGCATGCACCTGCTCATAACTGACCCCGACCGCCTGCTCGGCCGACAGTGGCGAGGAACTGCGCGGCAGCAGCAGGTCCAGCAGCGGGTCGGGTGCACCGGCTTGGACGATGGGACGGAACACCCCGACCCGCCCGCCCAGGCGGGTCAACTGCTCCAGGACCCCCAGCGCGACCGCAGACTTGCCCGAGCGGGACTCCGCCGAGGCCAGGTAGAGACTCGTGCTCACCGACACGAACCTACCGATCTTTCCCGGTTGAGGAGAGGTGACCACCACCCCGGGGAGTCCCCGGTGAGGCCGCCCAGGAGGTGTGCTGCCAGCGGATGTCCAGGGTGCCCGTGAGATTCTGTGGGCATGAGTGCAGATCAGGTGCGGGTGTGGGTCGATGGACGGCGCGTGGATGAGGGCCCGGCGTTGGCAGCGCTAGACCACGGGGTCACCGTGGGTGACGGGGTCTTCGAGACGGCCAAGATCGTCGACTCCCAGGTCTTTGCCCGGACCCGTCATCACGACCGGATGGACCGTTCCCTGGCAGGTCTGGGCCTGCCGGCGTTGGACCGCTCTCGGGTGGATGAGGGGATCGCCGCGGTGCTGGCTGATGGACCGATCGGCTTCGGGCGGCTGCGCTACACGATCACCGGCGGGCTCGGGCCCCTGGGGTCGGACCGTTTCGAAGGACCGATGACCTACATCGTCAGCGCGGGGGAGCAGCAGCGACCGGCACCGGTGACCACGGTGGCTGTCGTGCCGTGGATCCGCAATGAACGGGCCGCCACCGTTGGGCTAAAGACCACCTCGTATGCCGAGAACGTGGTGGCGCTGGCAGCGGCCAAGTCCCTGGGCGCCACCGAGGCCATTTTCGCCAACGGGGCCGGCGAACTGTGTGAGGGCACCGGCTCCAACATCTTCGTGGTGCGGGACGGTGTGGTGCTGACCCCGCCACTGGAGTCCGGACCGTTGGCCGGGATCACCCGGGCCCTGACCATCCAGTGGTGCCGGGAGGAAGGCCTGGAGGTGCGCGAGGAGCAGCTCCCGCTGTCGGTGCTGTCTGAGTGCGACGAGGCGTTCCTGACCTCCAGCACCCGCGATGTCCAGGCCATCGGTGGGATCCGGGTCGTGCCGGAGCAGCAGAGCCTGGCCGGCCGGCTCCCCGCGGTCCCGCTGGCCGACCGTGGCCTATCGGCCGACCCCGGGCCGGTGACCGCCCGGGTCGCTGAGATCTTTGCACGGCTCGGCAAGGAGCGGATGGACCCCTGAGGGCCT
>CAYVEH010000214.1:0-4362 GCA_964450585.1 uncultured Ornithinimicrobium sp. | reverse complement strand
AAGGGGGCCGGCGGTCATCGTCACCATGCCCGCCATCCTCGCGCACCAGGTGCAAGGATGAGCAGATGGGCCATCAGAAGTCGAAGGAAGCCGCGAAGGCCAACCCGTCCGCGGCCACGCCCTTTGGTGATGCGTTACGCGTCGGGCAGGGATTCCGGCTGGCCGACGTCGACACCCGCGGCACCCCCGCCTTCGACGGTGACAAGTCCGAGGGCAAGGACGCGCTGGTCGACGCGGACGATGAGCTGGATGACCTGCAGGAACGCCTCTATGCCAACGGTCAGAGTGGCGGCACCCAGAAGGTACTGCTGCTGATCCAGGGCCTGGACACGGCCGGCAAGGGCGGCATCATGCGCCACGTGGTCGGGGCAGTGGACCCGCAGGGCACGCAGATCACTGCCTTCAAGACACCCACTCAGGAGGAGTTGGCCCACCCCTTCCTGTGGCGCATCCGTCGCGCGCTGCCAGAACCAGGCATGATCGGGGTCTTCGACCGCTCGCACTATGAGGACGTGCTCATCGCCCGTGTTGATGAACTGGTGGAGCCGGCGGTGTGGAGGCGCCGCTACGCGACCATCAATCAGTTCGAGCAGTCCCTGATTGAGGACGACACGACCCTGATCAAGGTGATGCTGCACATCTCCCATCAGGAGCAGGGCGAGCGATTGGCCGAACGGCTTGAGCGGCCGGACAAGTTCTGGAAGTACAACCCCAGCGACATCGACACCCGCGAGAAGTGGGACGACTACATGGAGGCATACCAGGCCATCTTCGAGCAGACCTCCACACCGGCCGCACCGTGGCACGTCGTGCCCGCGGACCGCAAGTGGTATGCCCGCCTCGCGGTGCAGCAGCTGCTGCGCGAGCACCTGGTGGCGCTGGACCTGGAGTGGCCGCCCGCGGACTTTGATCTCGACACCGAGCGCCGACGGCTGGCCCAGACGGCGCGCTGAGCGCGGATCAGCCCTGCTCGGCCTGCGGGATCCCGGTCAGCACGATTACAGCCTGTGGGGGCACCGGATAGGTCTGACCGGAGCGCCAGTCGCCCTCGTGTTGCATGCCGGTGGTGTCGACCACCACGGACCAGGAGGTCGCATCAATCCCCTCCGGCAGGGTGAAGTCCACCGACTCATGGTGGGCGTTGAACAGCAGCAGGAAGTGATCATCGGTCACCGGCTGCCCACGCTCATCCGGGGCGGCGATCGCCTCCCCGTTGAGGAAGACCATGAGGGACCGTGCGAACGAGGAGCGCCAGGCCTCCTCGTCCATGATCAGGCCCTGTGGGGCGTACCAGACGATGTCGCCCAGCTCGCTCTGACCGCCGTGCTCGGCGTCGCCGGCAAAGAATCTGCGCCGGCGGAAGACCGGGTGCTCCTTGCGCAGGGTGATCAACTCGGTGGTGAAGGTGAGCAGCTCCTGCTCGTGGGCATCGAGCTGCCAGTCCACCCAGGACAGGGGATTGTCCTGGGCGTAGACGTTGTTATTGCCCTGCTGGGTGCGGCCCAACTCATCCCCGTGGCTGACCATCGGGACACCTTGACTGAGCATCAGGGTGGCTAGGAAGTTCTTCTGTTGTTTCAGGCGCAACGCGTTGATCTTCGGATCGTCGGTGGGCCCTTCGACCCCACAGTTCCAGGAGCGGTTGTGGCTCTCGCCGTCCTGCCCGTCCTCGCCGTTGGCCTCATTGTGCTTCTCGTTGTAGGAGACCAGGTCCCGCAGGGTGAAACCGTCGTGCGCGGTCACGAAGTTGATCGAGGCAATGGGCCAGCGGCCGCTGTGGGCGTACAGGTCCGAGGAGCCGGTCAATCGGGAGGCGAACTCGCCCAGCGTGGAGGGCAGCCCACGCCAGTAGTCACGCACGGTGTCCCGGTACTTGCCGTTCCACTCCGTCCACAGCGGCGGAAAGTTGCCCACCTGGTAGCCACCGGCGCCCAGGTCCCAGGGCTCGGCGATCAACTTGACCTGGGAGATCACCGGGTCCTGCTGGATGATGTCGAAGAACGCCGACAGCTTGTCCACCTCGTGGAACTGCCGGGCCAAGGTGGCCGCCAGGTCGAAACGGAACCCGTCCACGTGCATCTCGGTGACCCAGTAACGCAAGGAGTCCATGATCAGCTGCAGCACGTGCGGGCTGCGCATGAGCAGGCTGTTACCGGTGCCGGTGGTGTCGTAGTAGTGCGCCGGGTCGTCGTCGACGAGCCGGTAGTAGCTCTTGTTGTCCAGCCCCCGGAAGGCCAACGTCGGTCCGAGGTGGTTGCCCTCGGCGGTGTGGTTGTAGACCACGTCCAGGATCACCTCGATGCCCGCGGCGTGCAGCGCCTTGACCATCGTCTTGAACTCGGTGACCTGCTGCCCCTGAGTCCCGTGGGCGGCATACCCGTTGTGCGGAGCCAGGAAACCGATGGTGTTGTATCCCCAGTAGTTACTCAGCCCCTGATCCAGCAGGGGCCGCTCGTGGATGAACTGGTGTACGGGCAGCAGCTCCACGGCCGTCACCCCCAGGGACGTCAGGTGCTCCACGATCGCCGGGTGGCCCAGGGCCGCGTACGTCCCGCGGATCTCCTCGGGCACCTCGGGGTGCTGCATCGTCAGCCCCTTGACGTGGGTCTCGTAGATCACGCTGTCGTGATACTCGTGCCGTGGCGGGCGGTCGTGGCCCCAGTCGAAGAACGGATTGACCACCACCGAGAGCATGGTGTGCCCCAACGAGTCCTGCTCGTTGAGCTCCTCGGGGTTGTCGAAGTCGTAGGAGAACAGCGGTTGGTCACCCGAGGTGGTGCCGTCGAAGGCCCGGGCATAGGGGTCCAGGAGCAGTTTGGCCGGGTTGCACCGGTGGCCGGCGTCCGGGTCGTAGGGGCCGTGCACCCGAAAGCCGTAACGCTGACCCGGTTCGATCCGCGGCAGGTAGCCGTGCCACACGTGGGCATCGACCTCGGTCAGCGGCACCCGGGTCTCGGCCCCCTCGTCATCGATGAGACACAGCTCGACCGCGGTGGCGACCTCGGAGAAGACGGCGAAGTTCACCCCGGTGCCGTCGTAGGTGGCGCCCAGCGGGTAGGGCTTTCCGGGCCAGATCTCCATAGGGGTCTTTCTGCAGGGGGATGTCCACGCGCCGCGACGCTGTCGGCTACGCCAGGATCCAGTATGCCGTGCAGCCGGGCCAGCCGGCCGGTATCGCGAGTGGTTCGGCCCGGTCAGCCATACCGTAGGGGCATGACGGTCCGGCGTGCGGTGAGGGCGGTGCTCGCGCCTGTGCCTGGCGCGCTGCCGCTGGCGCGGCTCGTTGTGGAGGTCTTCGGGCTCTGCTTCCGCTACCGGGTCACCGGCCTGTCTGCCGAGGCGGGGTTCTTCATGCTGCTCTCGCTGCCGCCGCTGTTGCTGGGGATCACCGCCGGTGTCGGCTTCTTCGGCAGCGCGTTCGACCCTGAGGCGGTCGCGACGGTGACCGAGGCCATCGAGCGGCTCAGCGCGCGCTTCCTCACGGATGACGTGGTGCGGGAGGTCATCGTCCCCACGGTGGAGGACACCCTGGCCGGGGGTCGTGCCGACCTCCTGTCGCTGGGTTTCCTCATCAGCCTGTGGTCCGGGTCCCGGGCGCTGCACGTCTTCATGGACGCCGTCCAGATCATGTACGCCCAAAGCGGCCAGCGCAGCATCGTGGGGGCGCGGGCCATGTCGCTGAGCCTGTACATCGGCGCGGTCCTGCTGGCGGGCATCCTGGTGCCGCTGGCCATCATCGGCCCCGGCCTGCTGCGGGAGTGGCTGCCCGGGCAGCTCGATGGTCTCGTGGGTGCCTACTGGCCGGTCGTCGGAGGGCTGGCGCTGCTGGGGCTCACCGGTCTCTATCACTATGCGCCTCGGGAGAAGACCCCGTTCTACCGGGATATCCCGGGGGCACTCGTGGCCGCGGTGATCTGGGTGGTGAGCTCCTGGGGGCTGCGCGGCTGGGCCTCGGTCGCTGTGGGCGGCACCACCATCTTTGGCCCACTGGCGGCGCCGATCCTGGTGTTGATCTGGTTCTACCTGGTGGCGTTGGCGATTCTCATCGGCGCGGCCGTCAATGCGGCCATCCGGAGACTCTGGCCCACCCCTGGCTATCGGGGTCCGATCGAACGGGCGGGGGACTGGTGGGACCAGGTGCATTCCACCGAGCCGGTGCGGCCGTTGTCACACATCGACGACCGCCAGGATCCCCAGGGGCGGCCGGGTCGCGACACGCCGCCACGGCCGCGGGACCCGTGATTTGGTTCCGAGCCCACCCGTCGGATAATGTTCCCTGACGCCTGAGGGGAACACCCGAGGGACAGTGCGGACGTAGCTCAGTTGGTAGAGCGCAACCTTGCCAAGGTTGAGGTCGCCGGT
>CAYVEH010000213.1:1413-4458 GCA_964450585.1 uncultured Ornithinimicrobium sp. | reverse complement strand
GGCTCGGCGGTGTCCTGGCACCCGGCCAACAGTGCGGCCGTTGCCACGATGGCGAACATCGTCGTCTTCACGGAGTCCCCTCCGGGTCGAGGCGCCCGCGGCTCCCCACGGGCCGGTCACGCGTGCCAGTCTGGCCCGCGGGGACACCTCATAACGTTGTCCACAGGTAAATCTTCGGTAAGACCTGGTTCAGACGAAGCGGTTTTTCACTCTGGCCTGCCGGAGTTCGTGCAATTGACGGACCACTTCATCCGCCGGGCCAGGCCGATCCTCGGTGATGAAGTCGCCATGCGTGCGCACATGCAACTGCTCCATCCGGTCGTCCAGGTCGGCCGCCGTAGCCGCCGCGTCCTGCAGTTGGCTCAGTAGATCCTTCGGCACCGAATCCCGGTACTTGTAGTAGATCTTGTGCTCCAGGCTCGCCCAGAAATCCATGGCGACGGTCCGCAACTGCAGCTCCACCGTCACCGGCACGATGCGGTCGGACAGGTGCACCGGGATCCGGACCAGGCTGTGCAGGCTGCGGTAGCCGTTGGGTTTTGGCCGGGCAATGTAGTCCTTGACCTCCAGCACCTCGACATCCGGTTGGGAGGAGAGCATTTCGTAGACGTGGTAGACGTCGCGCACGAAACTGCAGGTCACGCGCACGCCAGCGATGTCCGTGATGTTGTCGCGGATGGCATCGAACGAGGGATCCAGCCCACGGCGGCGCACCTTGTCCAGAATCGACTCCGGGGTCTTGAGCCGAGTGAGCACGTGCTCGATCGGGTTGTAGTCGTGCAGGTGGGTGAACTCCTCCTGCAGGATGGAGATCTTGGTCTCGATCTCATCCATGCCGAACTTGAACTCCATCATGAACCGCGTGAAGTCGGCACGCACCCGGGCCAGGTCCCCGGAGGTGGCGCCAAGTTGGCTCAGTTGGTCTTGGGCGGGCGTCGTTGCAGGGTCCACCCGGCGAGCGTATGCCGTGAGGCTGAGTCACACCTGATCGTCACCTGCGCACCGGGACCGTGGAGATCGAACCCTGCCGGCCACGGCCCGCGGATAGTCTCGACCATCCGCGGGCCGTGGGCAGGCTCACACCTCAGAGCGAGCGCGCCAGACTGCGCCGCAGCAACCAGGTGCCTAGCAGCAGCACCACCACTGACATGGCGGCGAGCACCCCGAGCATCGGCAGGATGTCCACCAGGCCGGCGCCGTGACGCTGGATCTGGGCGAAGGCGTCGTACCCCCAGGCGTGCGGGGTGACGTGGGCGATGGTGCGCATCGAGTCGGGGAAGATCTCCAACGGCATCATGCCGCCACCGATGGCTGCCAACACCAGGCCCAGGCCCACGCCGGCACCGACCGCGGCACCCTCGTTGTCCAGGATCGACCCCAGCACCATCGCCGCGCCGGCCGCCACCACGGCGAACATCGCGAGCACCAGCAACGACAGCCAGAGATTGCCCCAGTCGACCTGGAACAGCAACCACGTCGCCAGCATGATGTACCCGCCCTGGAAGAACGCGATCACCCACCGCCCCAGCGCCTGCCCGGTGATCGCCTGCAGCGTGCTGACCGGAGACGCCAGCGTGCGCGCCATGACCCCCTCCCGACGGGCGTTGATCAACGTGGAGGACCCGGCCAGGGAGGTCAGGAAGGTGAACAGCAACAGCTGCGAGGAGGCACCCAGGTCAAACTGGCCCAGCCCCTGGAACTCCTGGGACAGCTCATCGACGTTGCGCACCTGCAGGCTCGGTGCACTGACCTGCTCGGAGGCCCTCGTCAGCGCGTCCTCGGCCTGGGCCGCATCGATGCCGGCATCCTCCAGGGCCCGGACCTGCAGCTGACCCAGGTCCAACGTCCCGATGGCCACCCGCACCTGCTGCTGGGCGGCGGTGCTCGTCGAGGAGCTGCCGGCAATCATCTCCAGCTCCGCGGTCTGTCCCTGGGCGTATGCCGTGGCAGCCGCCTTGCTTACCACCAACCCGGCGTCGGTGCGGCCTCGGGCGACCTGCTCCAGCATGTCGTCGTGCTCGGCATACTGCACCGAGACCTCGTCCTCCTCCAGCTGGGTGGAGATCGCGGCCCGCAGCTCACTCTCCGGGCCGGTCAGCGTCACCCGGCCGGAGGAGCCGGACCCCCCGAACTGCGAGCCCAGGACAAAGACCAGGATCAGCGGGAAGATGAAGGTGAAGAAGATGTTGCCCTTGTCCTTGACGAACCGTCGCAGCTCGACGGCCGTGATCGCCAGTGCCGCCCTCATGCCATCGCCCCCCGGTCCGGCAGCACCCGGGCGATCAACATCGCCACCACGGCAAAGCCGAGCATGATCAGCACCGGGGCGCCGATGTCGGCCAGCCCGCCACCGCCGCTGGTGATCCCCAGCCCGCGGATCAGAGCGGCCACCGGGTTCAGGTCCAGGATCGTGCCCAACACGCCGCCCCCGCTCATTGGGAAGAAGGCACCGCCGGCGATCCCCAGCACCATGGCAAGGATCGTCTGGATGATCGTGGCCTGCTCGGTGGTCTTGGCCAGCCGCACCACGATGAACGTCAACGAGGTGGTGGCGATGACCGCGCAGACGATCAGCGCGGCAATCGGCAGCGGCGATCCGAAGTCCACCCCGAAGAGCAACCCGCCGGTGGTCAGCAGCAGAGAGGTGGCCACCACGCCCAGGACGAAGCTGCTGAGCATCTTGGACAGCACCACGAGCACCGGATTCATCGGCATGGACCGCAACCGGGCCAGCGTGCCGAACTCACGCTCGGCGAGCAGACCCAGCACACCGAAGCTGACGGTGAACATCAGGAACAAGCCTGCCTGACCCGCCACCAGGGAGCCCTTGGGGTCGAGCTGCTCATTCGAGGCCTGCCCCTCCACGAGTTGCACCGTCGACTCCCCGGTGCTGACGTGCTGAGCCACTTCGCCCAACTGGGCCGGGGCCAGCCCGAGCTCTGCACCTGCGCTCGTGGTGACGGCGGTGGCTCCGGCACGGTCCAGGAACCCCTGGACCACCGAGAGCAGCACCCCGGTCTCCAACCCGGACCCGTCGCCCTCGAT
>CAYVEH010000213.1:0-1313 GCA_964450585.1 uncultured Ornithinimicrobium sp. | reverse complement strand
GTCGCCCATCACCAGGTTCATCGCCCCCATCAGCGCCAGCGGCACGACGATCGCGAAGATGATGACGGACTTGTCCCGCACGCGTTGGATCAGGTCGGTCGTGACCAGCGTGAACAGTGGTCTCATCATCAATCCCGCAGGGCCTTGCCGGTGAGGTGCAGGAAGACCGACTCCAGGTTCGGTCGGCTGATCTGCACATCGCTGAGCTCCATGCCCGAGGAGGTGGCGGTCGTCACGAGGTGAGCCACCGCGGTCGGTGCGTCATGCACCGTCAACCGTAGATGCCCCCGCTCGGCGTCGACCTGCGCCACCGACGGCAGGGCGCGCAGCGCCTCGGCGGCCGCGGCCGTGTCCCCGGACCCACTCAGATCGATGTGGTCGACCCCTCCGGTGAGCCGGATCAGTTCATCCCGGGTGCCCTCGGCCTGCAGCGTGCCGGAGTCGATGATGCCGATCCGGTCACAGAGGCGCTCGGCCTCCTCCATGTAGTGCGTCGTGTACAGCACCGCCATGCCCTCGTCGGAGAGGGCCTCCACCGACTCCAGAATGGCGTTGCGTGACTGCGGGTCCACCCCGACGGTGGGCTCATCCAGAATCAGCAGGGTCGGCTTGTGCAGCAGCCCGACGCCGATGTTGAGCCGGCGCTTCATCCCCCCGGAGAAGTCCTTGGTGGGCCCCTTGGCGCGATCGCTGAGGCCGGTGAGCTCCAGCACCTCCTCGACCCGGGTGCGCAGGTCACGGCCGGAGAGGCCCTGCAACCGTCCGAAGAAGTTGAGGTTCTCCCGGGCGCTGAGGTCGGGGTAGATCGCCAGGTCCTGGGGGACCAGACCCAGGTGTCGCTTGGGAGCGACCTTGCGCGGACCCATGACCTGACCCAGGACGGTGACTGAGCCCTCGTCCGGCTCGAGCAGCCCGGCGATCATCGAGATGGTGGTGGTCTTGCCGGCCCCGTTGGGCCCCAGCAACCCGTAGGTCTCTCCGGAGGCGATCCGGAAGGACACGCCGTCCACCGCGGTCAGGTCCCCGAACCGCTGCACCAACCCGTCGACGACCAGGACGTCCTGCCCGGTTGGGGGTGCTGTCTGCGGCTCTGCTGTCTGCGTCATGGGTGTTGCCCCTTCGTCAGTGATGTCCCCACGCCCCACAGCGTATGGGTCAATGGTGGTCAGAGACAGGGATATCTGTCACATGTCCACCAGCTGATGTGTCACATCCGCGTGTCAGGATGAGCCGGTGAGTATGCCGATGCCCCGCCGGATCCTGGTCTACGGCGTGACCGGCTCCGGCAAGACGACGCTGGCCCGGCGCATCGG
>CAYVEH010000212.1:0-4474 GCA_964450585.1 uncultured Ornithinimicrobium sp. | reverse complement strand
GCTAGTTCACGCACCGCGGCGACGCGGCCATCAAGAAGTTTGCGTGCTGCTGCTTCGATCTGTTCGGTGGAGACACTCATGGCGGGCGGACCCCTCCTGAGTTTGATCACTTTAGTGACCACTGGGGTTGAGGAGTTCTAGCAGCTCGGCGGCCTCGGGTGGGATGGCTGGGCGGCGGTGATCGTGGAGTCGCCAGCGGTGATCACGGCCGAGCGGAGGGGCCGCAAGGTGTTGAGGATCTTCTTGATCGAGGCGCCGGTGCGGTGCTGGGCCTCGCGGGAAATCGCCAGGGCGGCGAAGACGATGCTCAGGTGGGCCTCGATCGAGTCCTTCGTGCGGTGGAAGATGGGGCGTGCTTTGAGGTCGGACTTGGCCATCCGGAAGGACCGTTCGACCTGGTACAGGTCGTGGTAGGCGGCCACCACCGCGAGACCGTCCATCTGCTCGAGGCTAATGTTCGTGACGTACCCCTTCAGGCCGGTCATCGACCTGGCCCGCTCGACCAGGTCCCAGTCCACGCCCTTGGTCGCCCCGTCGACCCGCATGAACCGGTCTCGCTTCAACGGGCGGGTGCCGGCGGCGACGTCCTCGGCCTTCTTGACCATCGCGTTGATCGCCCGGTCATCGTTCTTGGACCGTTTGAAGGAGTAGTGGTACACGACCCGGCGGGTGCGTTGGCCCTTGCCCTTGCCCATGGCCCGGGTGGTCTCCACGGTCTGCCCGTCGGTGAAGTGGTTGCCCTTGGTCTTGAAGTGCTGGGCCAGGTCTCGTGCTGGATGCCGTGTTGCCGCTCCGGGGGCGGCGTGGACCAGGAGGCGCGGAACTCCACCCAGCCGGTGTGGTCCTCCTCGCCGCCGCCTGTCACCCCCAGGACCTGCAGGCCATCCCACCGGATCCCCTCAGGAGGCCGGGTGTCGGCCGGACGGGTCCGCGGGTGCCAGCTCCGGAAGATGTGGTCACTCACGCCGAGGGCGTAGACCGTGTAGCGGGAGCGCATCAGCGCCTCCGCGGTGGGCGCCGGCAACCCCTCCTCGACATACGGGCCGCAGCACTCGGCATACCGCAGGCCGCTGCCGCAGGGGCAGTCGCGGGTCCCTCCTCCGGTGGGATGGTCACGCCTGCGAGGGTAACGCCATCGGTCACTGGCCGATCAGACTCGGTAACCTGGCGTCTCTGCTGTCCACGAGAGCGGAGGGGAAGCACCATCGTGTCGCCTGAGCCACGACCTGCTCCGGCCCGTGCCAGTCAGCGCCGCGCCGCCCGGTGGGTGCGGTGGATGGCCGGCGCTCAGGGGCTGGATCGGCTGCTCGGCACCTCTGGGCGTGCGGAGACCGTGCGCGCCCTGCTGCGGCTCGACCCGGTCGTCGGCGCGACGAGTGTGCGGGACGGTCGGGAGTTCCTGGCCGACAAGCGGGCCGACCACCCCGATGGGGTGCCGGTGGAGCGCTGGGGCCCTCTGGTGCGCCGGCTGCGCAACACCGTCGGTGTGCTCGCCGGGTTGGCGCTGCTGGTGCTGCAGCTGGGCGGTCCGGGAGTGCCCCAACAGGTGGCGGGGACGGCCCTGTCGGCGCTCGGGCTGGTCGGCATCGTGCTGATCTGGGTGACCTCCTCCTGGCGTGCCATCGTCGTGGCCGGCGACGCGCGGTATGCCGTGCGCTGGGCCGCCGACCGACCCGGCCAGGTGGAGCGTGGGTTGCCGGTGGCCGAGCCGTTCGGAGGGTTCCGTTCCACCGTGCTGATCTTCGCGTGCGTGGTGGTGGCGCTGGCCGTGTTCCTCCTGGCCTTCTGGGTGAAGGTGCTGCTCGACGGGACGGACTACCTGCCCCAGGTCAGCATCTTCGTGGCTGCCGTCTGGCTGGTGGGGGTGCTGCTGATCTGGCTCTACCGGGCGCTGGGTCGGGCCCAGCAGGTCGCCAACGAGCACCTCTTCCTGCTGGCCGACGACGAGAAGGGCCTGCGGGTGGATGCCTCCACGATCGTCGCCGAGCGGTACCTGGTGCTCAGCGCCGGGCCGTTGAGCGCGTCCTCGTTCTTCGGTGGCGTCCTGGTCGAGGAGCGCACCATCTATCCGCTGACCGTGCACCTGTCCGCCGATGAGTTGCAGCGGCGCTATGAGGAGGTCAGCCAGAACCTGGACCTGCCGGCGACCTGGGTCGGGGAGCCGACGCAGGCCCCGGTCGTGACGGTGCACGAGCCGCGGCAGGAGTCCAGCGCACCGTCCCGGTGGGAGAGCGCCTATGCCGGTGGTTGGTGCCTGGCCGTGGGCACGGTGGCCGGCAGCAGCCGCCCCGGGTGGTTGATCGTGCGGGAGGATCCGCAGCGGTTCATCGACCAGGTGCTGCCTCTGCTGGATGAGCGCAGCGGCTTTGCGCCCGGCAGCCTGACCGTCATGGAGCCGGAGCCGGTGGGCGAGGATCGGTGGTTCCGGGAGTTCGTGGCGGCCCGGGAGTCACGCTCCTCCTGAGCGGTCGGCTGGGCAGGCTGCGCTCAGCGGCGGTAGACCGAGACGTGGGATGTGGCGGACGCGGTGAACACCCCACCCTGCCAGTCCGCGTCACGGGACTCCAGGTGCATCCCGGCCAGTTGCGCCATCAGGTCCAGCTCGGAGGGCCAGATGTAGCGGTGCGGGGTGCGCCCCACTCGTGCCTGTCGGCGGTCCTCGCCCTCGTCGAAGGTGAAGTGGTGGGAGACCAGGCGCTGGGTGACCGGGTCGAAGACATCGACCAGCACGTAGCCGTCATCGGCAGCTCCAACGCTGGCCGGGACTCGCCCGGCCGCGGTCAGGTCGGGCACCCAGAGCTCGATGACGAAGCAGCCACCGGGGCGCAGGTGCGCCGCGGCATTGCGGAAGCAGGCCACCTGCTGCTGCTGGGTGAGCAGGTTGCCGATCGTGTTGAAGACCAGGTAGACCAGCGAGAACTCACCGGCCACCCGGGTTGTGGCCATGTCACCCTGCACCACGGGCAACTCGGTGGCGTCGGCTTTCTCCCGGAGCCGGCCGATCATCGCGGAGGACAGTTCGACACCAGTCACCGGCACGCCACGCCGCGTGAGCGGGATCGCGACCCGACCGGTGCCGACAGCGAACTCCAGCGCCGGCCCATCTCCGGCTAACGTTGCCAGGCGGTCGACGGTGGGACCGAGGACCTCCGGGGCCTCCATGCCCACTCCCGGGGTGTCGTATGCCGCAGCAGCCCGGGCGTCCCACAACTCGTCCTGGGACAGGTGGTCCAGTCTGGTCAGATCCATGGGCACCATCGTCACGGGTTCCTGCGGGGTCGACCACCGGTTTTCGCGTTGGCACCGGCCGGGCGGTCCTCCTCGTCCTTCCCAGCAGACGGGTGGGTGTCGGTGGTCTGTGCTGTGCTGGTCGCATGACCCAGTGGGAGACCCATCCGGTGACCGAGGACCGCTTCGACGACTTCGCCGATGTGGTCAATACGCGGCGGCGCGAGAGCCACTGCTGGTGCCTGTCCCACCGGTTGCCGGCACGGCAGATCGAGGCACTGGGCGGCGGGTCCCGTGAGGAGGCGATGCGCTGCCTGACCCGGAGCGAGCCCGCCCCCGGGGTGGTGACCTACCGGGATGGAGTGCCGGTCGGGTGGTGCAGCATCAGCCCGCGCACGGAGATCCCGCTGATGGTGGCGTCGAAGAAGTACCAGGCCCTCGACGACGTGCCGGTCTGGAGCATCATCTGCGTCGTGGTGCGCAGCGGGCACCGACGGCAGGGCATCACCACCCCCCTGCTCGAGGGAGCCGTGGAGTATGCCCGGGCCGCGGGTGCTCCGGCGGTCGAGGCCTACCCGGTGGACCCGGAGGGCAGGATGGACCTCACCATGGCCTTTGTCGGGACCAAGGCGATGTTCGAGCGGGTCGGTTTCCGGCAGATCGGCGTCACCGACGCAGTGGCCAGCAGGATGCCGCGGCTGGTGATGCGCCACGACCTGACCTGAGCCGACGAGGAAGAGCTCAGGCCTGGCTGTCACGCCAGTAGTTGTTGGCCGCCGCGATGGTCGCGAACTCGGTAGCGACGACCTGGCCGGCAGCGGTCAACGAGTCCGCATTGGTGGCGTAGCCGGGGCGCAGCAGGTGACGGGTGTCGGCGTCGGGCTGGATCGCGCCGATCGTCTTGCGGGCGAGCGTGATGGCCAACTCACGCCCCTCCTGGGGCGTCGCGGTGATCAAGGTGTTGCCGGGGACCAGTTCCATGGCGGTCTCCTCTGGAGAGAGTGGGGCGGAGCAGGCGGCTCCCTTGCTCAGCATGGTGCCAGGAGGCGGCAGCCGGCGCGATCGTCATAGGCGCCCAAGGGCTGCCAGCGCGGCGTCGGAGCGGGCCAGCGCCTGTTGGTCGTAGGTCGAGGCGAAGGCGACGACTTCGTCGGCACCGGTGCGCTCCACCAGGTCGGTCAGCCGCTGGGCGACCTCGGCGGGGGTGCCGTGCACCGACTGGTCCAGGTGCTCCTCGACCTGGCGC
>CAYVEH010000211.1:0-4491 GCA_964450585.1 uncultured Ornithinimicrobium sp. | reverse complement strand
TGCGGGGGACCGCCTCCCGAGTGGCCGTCGTGTTCGCGTTCATCAGCACCGGGGCACTGGTCGCCTGGAGCACCTACCTGTGCGTGCTGACCGTGCTACCCAACGACCTGGTCGGGCAGACGGTGATCGACTGGCGGTCTGCCGGGGTCGCTGCCGGCCGCTCCCTGTCCGGGTTCCTGGCCGTCGGTGCGCTGGCTGCCCGTCTGCGCGGGCGGTGAGCCGACGCGCACCCCGACGAAAGTCGGGGACGGCTGCGAGCGCCGCTCGTGCTCTCTAGCGTTCCTCGTCATGGATCGCTCTGAGACAAACCGGATCTCAGCCCTCAGCCGGCTCGGTGGCTGGGTGCGTCGGCGCTGGCGGACCGGGCCCGGGTGGACCGGGGCGATGCTCGGGGTGGGTCTGCTGTCGCTGCTGGTCTGGCTGCTGCGTGCGGTGGCTCTCGCGCTGCCCGCGGCGCCGTGGATCAGTATGCGGATCCTCGCCGCGGACCTGCTGGTGGCGGTCCTGGCCGGCCTGCTCGTGCTGCTCGTGGCCACGGGCCTGGGCACACTGCTGCGGCGTCGCATCCCGGCTCCGTTCCTGGCCGTGCTGCTGGCCGCCGTGGTGCTGGTGGGCACGATGAGCCCTGGTATCTCGCTGCTGGGGTGGGCCTGGATCGCGCTGATCACCCTGGTCGCTGGCGCCGTGCTCGGCGGCTGGATCGGCCGGTTGCTCGCCCGAGGTCGTGCCCGCTCGGGGGAGGTCACCGGGCAGCGGGGAGGTCCCGGCCGTGCCCATACGGTGATGGCGGCGGTCGTGGCGGTGGCCACGGTGGGCACGATCGGCGGGTTGCTCTACCCGGGGAGCCCGGCCACCGGGCCGGCCCCGGCGCGGTCCGGGACCGCTGCGATCGACCCCAGTCAGCCCGGGCCGTTCGCGGTCCGCCAGTTCAGCTACGGCGCCGGCCGCGCCACGGACCCGGCCCGGTACGGCACCGAGGTGAGTGTGACGACCGAGACGATCGACGCCGCCGAGCTGTTGCCGCGCTGGCAACCAGACGGCATACGGACTCAACTGTGGGGGTTTGACGCCTCGGCGTTGCCGCTGAACGCCACCGTGTGGGCGCCAGAGGGCACCGAGCCCGCTCCGCTGGTGCTGCTGCTGCACGGCAATGCCCAGCACGCCGACAGTGAACTGGGCCTGGGGTACCTGGCCGAGCACCTGGCCAGCCGCGGCTATGTCGTCGCCTCGATCGATCAGTCCTTCCTGAACACCGGGCTGTTGGACCGCACCGGTGGGCTACCGCACGCGGACCAGTTGCGAGGCTGGCTGGTGCGCCAGCACGTGGCGCAGTGGTCGCGGTGGATGAGTAGCGGCGCCGAGCAGGTCCCGGCGGTGGACCTGGACTCGGTGGTGCTGCTGGGTCACTCCCGCGGCGGGGAGGCGGTGACGGTGGCGGCAGCCACGGCCGAGGAGTCGGCGGCGGTCGAGCGCTCCGGCATCACGCTGCCGGCTGTCGACCTGGCAGGGGTGACCATCTCCACTGTGGTGACGCTGGCGCCCAGCGACGGGCTCATCGTGCCCGACCCGCTGACCCTGTCCGGAGTCGACTACCTGACGATCGCCGGCACCCACGACGCCGACATCGGCACCTTCGCCGGGGCCCGGCAGTATCACCGGGCCGACCCTCGCCCGGAGGGGCTGCGCGCGGCCGCGTTGCTGCACCGCGGCAACCACACCCAGTTCAACACCCTGTGGGGTCGTCGTGACGCAGGCGCCGGACTAGCCTCTCGCGTCCTGAACACCGCGGTGCTGCTGAGCCCGGAGCAGCAACAACAGACCACCGCAGCCCTGGTGGCCGCTTTCCTCGACGCCTCGGTGCACCACGACCAGGACGCCCGCGACCTGTTCACCCAACCGTTGCCGCAGGCGCCGTGGCTGCCTCCGGCCCAGGTCCGCATCGCCAGCACCCTCGGCGACCGCACGCCCCTCGCCTCGGTGGCGGAGCTGAGGGTGTCCGGTGCCACCGCGCAGGTGGTGCCCCTGCCCAGCCGCATGGGCCCCACAGACCACGAGGTGCTCCACCTGCAGTCCGACCAACAGGCCGCCAGGGTCGAGGTGCCTACCGGCGCCATCCGGGCCACGTCAACCCTGCAGATGGCGGCGGCCGATGCGGCACCGGCGGGCGTCCGCTCGACGTCGCCAACGGTGCACCTGGTCGGGACCGACACGCACGGCACCGAGGCGCGCTGTGCCCCCGTGACGATCCCACCGATGCTGAACGGGCAGGTGGGCAAGCTGGCTCTGCTGGTCCCCCGGCCGGACAGCGAGCCGTTCCTGGAGACGGTGCGCTGGCCGCTGACCTGCCTGGCCGACGCCGGGGTGGAGGTCACATCGCTGGAGACGCTGCACCTGGTGGTGCAGGATGCGGGCCCGGCCGGGGTGTACCTGGACGAGCTGAGTCTGGTCGGGTGAGCCGGGGGGGGTGGGCTGAGGGCCGGGACCGTGGGCGGCTCACAGGCTCAGACGTTGGGCAAGTAAACCGGCCTGCAGTCGGCTCGCACAGTCCAGTTTGACCATCAGGGCGGAGACGTGTCCCTTGACGGTCCCCTCCGTCAATTCCAGGTCGGTGGCAATCTCACTGTTGGACTGCCCGGCACCGAGCCGGCGCAGCACGTGCAGCTCCCGGTCGGTGAGCAACCCCTGGACGCGTGCCCGCTGCTGCTCGCCCTCCTCGTCCGATCGCGGGTCCAACCCGGGCAGCCCGGGCCCCAGCACACGGTGCCCGTCGGCGACGAGGTGGATCGCCGACACCAGGCGGGCCGGGGCGATGGACTTGGTGATGAAGCCGGTGGCTCCGTCGCGGAGCGCCTGCAGCACGCTGACGTCGTCCGGGTACCCGGTCAGCACCAGAAACCGGGGCGCCGGGACACCGGCCGACGTGCTGGTGAGCAGGCGGAGCCCGTCCTGGCGGCCGAGCCGGACGTCCAGGAGCACCACATCGGGCGCTGTGCGGGCGATCAACGCCTGGGCCTCGGCGACCTCGAGGGCGTGACCGACCACCTCGATGCCAGAGCCCGCGCCGGCCAGCATCCGCCGCAGATAACGGCAGACCAGCTCCTCATCGTCGACGATGCCAACCCGGATCATGCCGGCCTCCGGTACGGCAGGACGGCGACCACGTGGAACGGCCCGTGACCGCGTGGCTCCGCCGTCAACCGACCCCCGGCCTGCGCACACCGCCTGGCCAGTGCTGCCAGCCCGACGCGGGAGCCGACGCCGGGTGTCGGCATACGGCCCGGGGTGGGCTGGGCCCAACTGGTCACCTCTGCCTCCACCTGCTCAGCGTGCCAGGTCACCCGCACCTCCACACGACCACCCGGGGCGTGCTTGACTGCGTTGAGGAGCGTCTCGACCAGCACCCGCCGCAGCAGCCCGATCACCTCCGCCGGAGCGTCCCGGGCCTGCCCGGTCTCGGTGAACTCGGCGGCCAGCCCGGGAGTGCACTCGGCCACCAACCCCTGCAAGGAGTCTGCCGGGGAAGCCTGACCGGTGGGCAGCTCGACCTCCTCGGCGCCGGAGGACAGCACCCGGATGAGCCGGTGCAGTTCGGTCAGCGCCCGCTCCCCCTTGACCCGCAGTTCCTCGCTCTCGCGCTGGATCTCCGGATCGGTGGCCTGCACCGACAGGGCACCGGCCTGCATCGTCATCAGCGTCACCCAGTGGGCGGCGACATCATGCAGGACCAGGGCCAACGCGGCCCGGTCCTGCAGGCGCTCCTGGACCGCCCGCAGCCGGGACTCTCGCTCGGCCGCCTCAGCGCGCTCCCGCAACTGTTGCAGCAGATCGGTCCGTGCTCCCAGATAAAGCCCGGCCGCGGTCAACCCAGCCATCAGCAGGATGGGGGTGAGCGGGTCACCGGGGCCGCTGCCCCAGTGGATCACCTCGTCCCACAGCCCGGCCCCCGTCAGCACCGCCGCCAGCAGCAGGACGCACAACGGCACGCTGCGGCGGATGCCGGGCACATAGCGGGCCACCGAGTACGGCATCACGATCGCCGCCACGACCGGCGTCAGCACGGCCAGGCCGGCCAGGGCGATCGCGACAACCACCGTGCGACGGCGACGCCACAGCAACGCCGTGGCGCCCAGCACATGGGCCGCCACCAGGACCCAGGGCGGCAGGTCCAGCCAGTAGCCGGCCGTGACCTGTCCGGGGGCCGGGTTGATGCGGTCAGCGTCGCGGAACAGCCCCAGCGCCAGCACGGCCAGGGCCAACGTGCCGTCCAGGAACGCGGCCAAGCGACGGGTACGGCGCTCCAGGTCCACGCAGCAGACGCTATCTACCGGGCTGGAGCCACCCGCGCGGTGCGGTCGCCGTATCTTCGGAGCTGGCTCTGCCACTTCGACACGGATCTCACTCCTGGCCAGCTGTCGAGATGCAGCAGAGGTTACACACGGTCACGGCCCGAGCAGAGCGAGCGGCACGACGGCGATGCCGTCGCGTCGCCGG
>CAYVEH010000210.1:0-4528 GCA_964450585.1 uncultured Ornithinimicrobium sp. | reverse complement strand
TGCACCGCTTCCTGATCTTCACCCTGTTCACCTCCACGCTGGGCTGGGACACCGGGCGGGCGGTCACCAACGCGGTGCTCATCCTGCTCATCGGCCCCGCCCTGCTGGCCACGCTGCGGCGGGCCAGCCGGCGGGCGTCGTTTGGGGCCCGCGGCACCTTCGGGCCAGAGCCGAAGGAACAGGCCGTGGGAACCTATGCAGAGGCTGAAGGGTGTCACAGGCATGGGACTGGGATCCGACGTCGGTTTAGCCGACTACTACCCGCTGGCGTTCCGACGGCTCGTCGGGACCCTGCGGGTGATGGGCGTGCCACGCCCCGACGCCGGTGAGGTCGCCCAGGAAGCGTTCGTCCGGCTGATCCCCCGGTGGGAGACCGTGCGAACCTATGACAGCCCCGACGGATGGCTGCGCACGGTGGCCTGGCGGATCTGGCTCAACCGGGTCCGCTCCCAGCGCCGCACCGTGGTCGTCGAGGCCGTTCCGGACGCCACGGCACCGACGGGGATGAGCCCGGAGGACCGGGCCAGCTTGCTCTTTGCGCTCGCCGAACTGCCTGATGGACACCGTGAGGTGGTCGTCCTGCACTACCTGCACGACCTGCCGATCGCCCGGATCGCCGACGAACTCGGCGTGGCCGAGGGCACCGTGAAGTCCCGCCTCTCCCGGGCCAGGTCCGCCCTGGCCACCGCACTCACCCTGGAGGTCGACGATGTCTGAGCGCGACCACACCGACACCCTGATCGCCACCGTCCTGCGGGACGTGGCCGACCAGGAGGCGGACGGCATACTGCCCCCACCGCTGACCGCGTTGCAGAGCCGCGCTGCGGGGCGCCAGCGGCGTCGTCGATGGTTGGTGGCCGTGGGTGGCCTGGCTGCGGCCGCCCTGGTCGGCGCCGTGGTGTGGGCCAACCTGCCCGGGCAGCAGGAGGCCGTCATCGCCCCCGCGGAGGGACCTATCGCCAACACCTTCCCGGTGCCCACCTATGAGTGGGACGAGGGAGGCGGTGACCAGGCGCTGGTTTCCGGGGTGATGACCTTCACTGATGCCGGGTGTCCCATGCTCATGTTCGGGGAGAGCGTGACCCCGCTGATCCTGCCCGACGCCACCGGCGTCACCTATGACAACGGCGTGCGCGGCGTCATCGACGCACAGGGCCGGCTCTATGGCACCGAGGGACAGAAGATCGCGTATGCCGGGGGCTGGCAGGAGCCGATGAGCGGCGAGTTCGCGGCCAGCTGGGATGCCTTGTGTGGCGACACCCCGGCCCGGGACCTGGTCTACGTGAACGAGGTGGCCAAGTTCGACCCGCTGGCCCAGGTGCCGGAGGTGCAGGCCGGCTTGCCCACCGTCCCGACGAGCCGGGAGGAGGCGGGCTGGTTCACGGTGCCGACCTACCGGATGGACCCCGATGCTGCGCGGGAGGAGGCATTGGTTGAGGGCACCGTTGAGTTCACCGACGGGGGCTGCCCGTATGTGGAGGCCGATGGTCAGCGGGTCGGGCTGGTCTTTCCGAACGCGCAAGGTTTTGACAACCCGCACGCCGAGGAGCCGCGCATGGTCTACGTCTACTTCGGCGACGGCGCCTCGGCCGTGATGGCCATTGAGGGGGAGCCGATCTCCTGGGGTGGCGGCGGTGCGGCTCCTGACGATGAGCGGTGGACGTCAGTGTGCGCTGAGTCGGTCGACAGTGTCTTCATCGTGCAGGACAGTCCCTTTGAGTGAGGTGGCTCCGGAGGTCAGGGGCGTGCAGATCTTCCCCAAGAATGCGTGGGGCGTACGAAACCTTCCCAAGAATGCGCGTAGGGCGTGCGAAACCTCCCCAAAAATGGGCTACAAGAAGTGCTGGAGGCGGTCGAGAGCTTCGTCGATCTCCTCGGTGCCGCCGGCGAAGCTCAGCCGCATCCACTGGTGCCCGTGGGCAGTGTCGAAGTCCACGCCCGGGGTGAGCGCCACCCCGGTGGCGTCCAGCACCTGCTTGCACCAGGCCAGCGAGTCGTCGGTCAGGTGCGAGATGTCGCACCAGGCATAGAACGCGCCGTCCGGCGGTGCGTAGGACCCCAGGCCCAGCTGCGGGAGGCGCCGCAGCAGCAGGTCCCGATTGACGGCATACCGGGCGACGTGGCCGTCCAGCTCGACCCGGGCCTCGGGGGAGAAGGCGGCCAGGGCGGCGTACTGCGTGATCGCGGGCGGGCAGATATTCAGGTTGCCGGTCAGCACCTCCATCGGGCGGCGCAGCCACGACGGGACGATTGCCCAGCCGAGGCGCCAGCCGGTCATCGAGAAGTACTTGCTGACCGAGCCGATGACGACCGCCTCCCGGCTGGTCTGCCAGGCGCTGGCCACCGGCCGGCCGTAGGTGACGCCGTGGTAGATCTCATCGCTGATCAGCAGGCAGCCGACCTCCTCGCACCACCGAGCGATCGCGGCCAGCTCGTCGGGGTCGATCACCGTGCCGGTCGGGTTGGCCGGGCTGGCCACGATCAGCCCCTTCGGCGGCTCCGGCAGCGCCTGGAGCATCGCCACGGTCGGCTGGTAGCGGGTCTGCGGCCCGCAGTCCAGCTCCAGGACCTCACAGCCGAGCGCCGCCAGCGTGTTGCGGTAGGCCGGGTAGCCCGGCCGGGTCATCGCCACCGTGTCGCCGGCCTCGAACGCCGCCAGGAAGAGGGTGGTGAACGCCCCGGAGCTGCCGGTCATAACGATCACGTCGGCCGGGTCGACCGCGATGTCGTAGGCCTGCCGGTGGTGGGCGGCGATGGCCTCCCGCAGCGGCAGGATCCCACTCGACTCCGTGTAGCCGAGGACCTCACCGGAGAGGGCTGCGACCGCCGCCTCGCGCACCGCCTGCGGTGCCGGGGTGGACGGCTGCCCGGCGCACAGGAAGATCGCGTCGCCGTGGGTGCGTTGCCGCTCGGCGGCGGCCGCGAGCACCTCCATCACGTGGAACGGCTCGACGTTGCTGCGGGTTGACGGTGTGGCCATGACCGCAACCTATCCGGGGGCCTCGTGCGCTGCCGAGGGGGTGCACCCGGCGCCGGGCCGGCAGCCGGCCCTCGGCATACGGCTCAGATCACGCCATACAGCCGGTCGCCGGCATCGCCTAGCCCGGGCACGATGTAGCCCTGGTCGTTGAGTCGCTCGTCGATCGAGCCGGTGACCAGGGTGACCGGCGGGGTCAGCGAGGCCAGCTCCTGCTGGCACAGCTCGATCCCCTCGGGGGCGCTGAGCAGCGTGATCGCGGTGATGTCGTGGGCCCCGCGCTCGGCCAGGAAGTGGACCGCCGCAGCCAGGGTGCCGCCGGTGGCGAGCATCGGGTCCAGGACGTAGCACTGCCGGTTGGACAGGTCATCTGGCAGACGGTTGGCGTAGGTGGTCGCCTCCAGCGTCTCCTCGTTGCGGACCATGCCCAGGAAACCGACCTCCGCGGTGGGCAGCATCCGCATCATGCCGTCCAGCATCCCCAGCCCGGCGCGCAGGATCGGCACGACCAGTGGCTTGGGGGTGGCCAGGTGGATGCCCGTGGTCGGCCCGACCGGCGTCTCGATGTCGAAGGGTGTGGTGCGCACGTCCCGGGTCGCCTCATAGGCCAACAGCGTCACCAGCTCATCGGTGAGCCGACGGAAGGTGGGGGTGTCGGTCCGCTTGTCGCGCAGGTAGGTCAGCTTGTGGGCGATCAACGGGTGGTCGGCAACGTGGACGCGCATGCTCTGAACCTACCGGTTTCGAGGGGCCCGGCACGAGCTGTTCCCGACATCCGGGGCCAGGGTCCATGACGCAGCGGCCCGCGGATCCGTGGCCACAACGGTGCGGTCACCCGGTACGCTGCCGAAGCAACAGCGGAGGTGGGCCAAGTGAGCGTATGCGTGGGCCGCAGGGCCGGTCTGCTCGCGCCGGGGTGGGGGCCGTGATGCCTGGTCGTATCGCCTGGGGGACCGGGGAGTATGCCGGGTGGATGCGTCAGGCACTCGACCTCGCCGAAGGTGCAGAGCAGGGTGGGGATGTGCCCATCGGTGCGCTGGTCATCTCACCGGAGGGGGCGATCGTCGGGCGCGGGTTCAATGTGCGGGAGGTGCTGCACGACCCGACGGGTCATGCCGAGGTGGTGGCGCTGCGGGAGGCCGGGGCGGCCCTGCAGGCCTGGCGGCTGGAGGGCTGCACCCTAGTGGTGACCCTGGAACCGTGCGCCATGTGCGCCGGCGCTGCGGTGCTGGCCAGGGTCTCCCGCATCGTCTTCGGAGCCTGGGACCCGAAGGCCGGCGCTTGCGGCTCGGTGTGGGACCTCCCCCGGGATCGCCGCACGCTGCACCGCCCCGAGGTGGTCGGGGGTGTGCTGGAGGCCGACTGCGCGGCAGCCCTGGTGGATTTCTTCGGCCCCCACCGATTCGGGTAACCTGCCACGCGGTGGCGTGTCCGAGCGGCCGAAGGAGCGCGCCTCGAAAGCGCGAGAGGGTGCAAGTCCTCCGTGGGTTCAAATCCCACCGCCACCGCTCTGTGATGTCTCAAGACATCGGAGACACCCGGGCCCACAGG
>CAYVEH010000209.1:1344-4536 GCA_964450585.1 uncultured Ornithinimicrobium sp. | reverse complement strand
ACCGGGTCGGCCGGTGCTACAGCGGCATGAACCGCCCGCCGTTGACATCCAGCACGACACCGGTGACGTAGGAGGCGCCCGGACCGGCGAGGAAGAGCACCGGGTCGACGATCTCGCGCAGTTCCGGGAAGCGCGCCAGCGGGATGGCGCTGAGCACCTCGTCGCGCTCGGCCGCCGGCATCTGGTCATACATCTGCTGCAGCCGGCCGGTGAGGAACAGCCCGGGAGCCACCGCGTTCACCCGTTGGCCCCGCGCCCCGACCTCGCGCGCGAGCCGCCGGGTCAGCCCCAGCACCGCCGCCTTGGACGCGGCATACGGCACCCCGGTCACCGGCGAGGGCTGCCGTCCGCCGATGGAGGACACGGTGACCACCGCACCGTCCTGGGGCATCCGGGCCAACGCTGCCTGCGCGCAGTAGAAGGTGCCCTTCACATTGACGTCGACGACCAGGTCCACGTGCTCCGGCTCGATCTCGTCCAGTTCCTTGGGGGTGCCCAGCGACCCGCCGGCCAGGGTGACCAGCACGTCCAACCCACCCAGCTCGGCAACCACCGCGTCCATCACCGTGCCCACCGAGCCCCGGTCGCTGACGTCCACCTGCCACCCCCGGGCGCTCACCCCGTAGGCCTGGGCGATCGCGGCCGCGGCCTCCTGCGTGCCCTGCACGTCCAGCACCGCGACAGAGGCACCCTCGGCAGCAAAACCCTCGCAGACCGCACGCCCGATCCCGCCGGCTCCGCCGGTGACCACGGCGACCTTGCCCGCGTATGAACCCCGTGTGCCCATGCCTTGCCTCATTCCGTATTGTTGACGACCGTCGCAAGATCAACATAGTCTGAGGCGGCGGTATCGACAACGCGAAGGAGACGGTGGATGCGCATCGCGGTCATCGGCGGAGGGCCGGGCGGACTCTATTTCGCCGCCCTCACCAAGGCCCTGGACCCGGGACACGAGATCACGGTGTGGGAGCGCAACGCCCCCGATGACACCTTCGGCTTCGGTGTCGTCTTCTCTGACGAGACGCTCGGCGGCATCGAGCACGCCGACCCGTGGGTGTTCGAGGCGATGCAGCGAGAGTTCGCCCGCTGGGACGACATCGATGTGCACGTCGACGGCCAGGTGCTCACCTCCGGTGGGCACGGCTTCGCCGCCATCCCCCGCAAGCGGTTGCTGGAGATCCTGCAGGCCCGGTGCCGGGAGCTGGGGGTGACGATGCACTTCCGCACCGACGCACCGGATGTCGATGAGTTGGCCGCGGACTACGACCTGGTGCTGGCGGCGGACGGGCTCAACTCGGCAGTGCGCCGACGCTATGCCCAGACGCTGCGCCCGACTCTGGACGTCCGCAAGTGCAAGTACATGTGGTTGGGCACCAGCAAGGTCTTCGAGGCCTTCAAGTTCTACATCCTGGACACCCCGCACGGGGTGATGCAGGTGCACGGCTATCCCTACGACGCGACCGGCTCCACCTTCATCCTGGAGATGCACGACGACGTCTGGCGCGCCGCCGGGTTCGACGCCACCGAGGACCGGCAGTGGGCTCCCGGCGAGAACGACGAGGAGGCGATCGCCCGGGTGCGCGAGCTGTGCGCCGACATCCTGGAGGGCCACGAGGTGATGGCCAACAACTCCCGGTGGATCTCCTTCACCACGGTGCGCAACGAGACCTGGCGGGCCGGGGAGCGCGGCAACGTGGTGATCCTGGGCGATGCCGCCCACACGGCGCACTTCTCCATCGGCTCGGGCACCAAGCTGGCCATGGAGGACTCCCTGGCCCTGGCCGCCTGCCTGCACGAGCACCCCACCCTGGAGGAGGCCCTCACCGCCTACGAGGAGGAGCGCAAGCCGGTGGTGCAGTCCACCCAGCGCGCCGCCCAGGCCTCCCTGGAGTGGTTCGAGAACCTCCGTCAATACCGGCACCAGGACCCCGAGCAGTTCGCGTTCAACATCATGACCCGCAGCCGGCGGGTCACCCACGACAACCTCAAGGTCCGCGACCCCGAGTTCGTGCAGCGGCTTGATGAGTGGTTCACCCGCAACACCCCGCAGGGGCGGCCGGACACCCCGCCGATGTTCCAGCCCTTCCGGCTCGGGGAGCTGGAGCTGAACAACCGGGTGGTCGTCTCACCGATGGACATGTACGTCTCCGACGGCGACGGGATGCCCACCGACTTCCGGATGATCCACCTGGGCGGCAAGGCGCTGGGCGGGGCCGGCCTGGTGATGACCGAGATGGTCTGCGTCTCCCCCGAGGGGCGGATCACCCCCGGGTGCGCCGGCATCTGGAGCCAGGAGCAGGCCGACGGGTGGCGTCAGATCGTCACCGCTGTCCACCAGCTGAGCCAGGCCAAGATCGGCCTGCAGGTGGGCCACTCCGGGCGCAAGGGCTCCACCAAACTGATGTGGGAAGGGATCGATGAGCCGCTGGAGGACGGCAACTGGCCGGTGATGAGCCCCTCCCCGTTGGCCTACCAGCCCGGTGTCAACCAGGTCCCGCGGGAGATGACGACCCAGGACCTGCAGCGCGTCAAGGAGGAGTTCGTCACCGCCGCGTCGCTGGGCGCGCAGGCTGGGTTCGACGTGCTGGAGCTGCACGCCGGGCACGGGTACCTGCTCTCCTCCTTCATCTCCCCGATCACCAACCAACGTCAGGACGAGTACGGGGGCGATCTGGCCGGGCGGCTGCGTTACCCGTTGGAGGTCTTCACCGCGATGCGGGCCGTCTGGCCGGCCGAACGGCCGATGACGGTGCGGATCTCGGCCACCGACTGGGTCGAGGGCGGCATCGACGTGGAGGACGCGGTCGAGATCGCCCGGGCGTTCCAGGATGCCGGTGCCGCCGCCATCGACGTCTCCACCGGGCAGGTCACCCCGGATGAGGCGCCGGCCTTCGGCCGCTCCTACCAGACCCCGTTCGCGGACGCGATCCGCAACCGGGTCGGCATCCCCACCATCGCGGTGGGCATCATCTCCTCCTGGGACGACGTGAACTCCATCGTGCTGGCCGGCCGGGCCGACCTGTGTGCCGTCGGGCGGGCCCACCTGTACGACCCGAACTGGACGTTGCACGCTGCCGTGGAGCAGGACTATGACGGGCCCGGGGCGATCTGGCCGATGCCCTGGCGCGCCGGCCGCCGCAAGCCCCAGGGCGGACGCACCGAGGATCCCAAGCCGCGGCTGCAACTGGTCCG
>CAYVEH010000209.1:0-1244 GCA_964450585.1 uncultured Ornithinimicrobium sp. | reverse complement strand
TACGGCTACCGCGGGGGGATCTACCCGGTCCGCCCGGATGGCGCCCCGGTCGCCGGGCTGCCCTCCTACGCCACGGTCACCGACGTGCCCGGACCGGTCGACCTGGCCCTGGTGATGGTCGCCGCCGACCGGGTGATCGGTGCCGTCCGCGACTGCGCGCAGGCCGGGGTGCGGCTGGTCGTGGTCTGCTCCAGCGGCTTCGCCGAGACCGGCCCGGACGGGGGCCAGCGGCAGCAGGAGCTGGTCCGCACCGCGCAGGAGCTGGGCATCCGGGTGCTGGGCCCCAACTGCATCGGCACCGTGGGCACCGGCACCGGGCAGGTCAGCTCGTTCAGCCCGCTGTTCTCTGGTGAGCACACCCACCTCGTCCCCGGGACACTGGGCTTCGTCAGCCAGAGCGGTGCCCTGGGCTACGGGGCGGTGTCGCTGGCCTTCGAGCGTGGCCTGGGCCTGGGGTGGGTGGTCAACACCGGCAACGAGGCCGACCTGACCGCCACCGAGGTGATGGCCCAGCTGGCTCGGGAGCCGGAGTGCACCGGCCTGCTGGGGTATGCCGAGTCGCTGGGTGACCTGGACCAGGTGGCCCAGGTGGTGGCCGACGGGACGCCGGTCGCCGTGCTCAAGGCGGGACGATCAGCCGCCGGGGCCCAGGCCGCTGCCAGCCACACCGGGGCGTTGGCCGCCCAGGACAAGGTGGTGGACGCCGCGTTGCGGCAGGCCGGGGTCGTGCGCGTGGACGACGTCGAGGACCTGCTGGACGTCGGCGACGTCATGGGCCTGGTCGACGCCGTGCGCGGTCGACCGCTGCAGCGGGTGGCTGTGGTGACCACCTCCGGCGGGTCCGGGATCCTGGCCGCCGACACGATCGAGGCCCACGGGATGCGCCTGGCCGAGCTGTCCGAGCAGACGGTACGCACCCTGGAGGGCATCGTCCCGGCCTACGGCTCCACCGCCAACCCGGTGGATGTCACCGCCTCGGTGATGAGCAACCCAGCCCTGTTCGACGACGCGCTCTCCGCGATCGCCGCCGACGAGGGCGTGGATGCGATCGTGGCCTGCTTCTGCGTGCTCACCGGCTCCGACGTGGACGCCGTGGTCACCGCCCTGTCCGGGGTGCGGGAGCAGTCCGGGGTCCCGGTCATCGCGGTGCGCACCGGCGCCGACCACCTCGCCCCGCAGGCCTCGGCCACCATGCGGGCCGCTGGCCTGCCGGTCTACCCGACCCCGGCCCGGGCCGTGCGGGC
>CAYVEH010000208.1:0-4546 GCA_964450585.1 uncultured Ornithinimicrobium sp. | reverse complement strand
GCGACATTGCCCTGATGGGTCACCGGCACCCAGCGCAGGCCGGCGCCGGACAGCGCCCCGGGTGCGGTCACCTGCTGGTGCTCCAGCCCCGGGGCGGACTCCAGCCGGGAGGCGTAGGCCAGGTCGGAGACGAACCGGGTGATCTGCGGGTGCATCCGGTAGGTGCGGTCCAGGAAGACGCCGCGGTCCGCCGTGATCGTCTCGGCACCGTCGATCAGGTGCTCCAGGACGGAGCGTTCGGCACCGCCGGGGTGGCTGCCCTGGACGACCTGGGGCAACTGCTGCGGATCCCCCAGCAGCACCAGGCCGCGGGTAGCCGCCTGGGCCACGGCCAGGGCATTGGCCAGCGAGAACTGACCGGCCTCGTCAACCACCAGCACGTCCACCGCGTCGGCCATCCCCTCCCGGGCCCACAACCAGGCGGTGCCGGCGAGCAGCGTGACCTCGCGGCGCGCCACCAACCCCTCGATCTCCTTGTTGTCGCCGACCACGCGGACCGGGCCGGACTGACCCGGCTGCGGCACGCCCTTGCGCACCCCGGGGCGCCCCACCGCCTCGACCAACTGGGTGAGCACGGCGTGGCTGTTGGCGGTGACCCCCACCCGCAGACCGGCATCCAACAGGTCGCGGATCAACTGCGTGCCGGAGTAGGACTTACCAGACCCGGGCGGCCCCTGCACCGCCAGTACCTGCCGATCCAGGCTCGCCCCGACCCGCCGGACCACGCCACCAGGGCTCTCCCCGACCCGGGGCGCCAACTCGGTCGGGACGTGCCTGGCCAGCAGGGCACCGCCCATCGTGCTCCGGCCGGCGAGCGTCTCCTCCGCCAGGCGTTGCAGCGAGCCCTGCAGCACGGTCACCGGCAGAGCGTCCTTGCCGACCAGCCCCGCCGGGCTGACCGCACCAGAGCTCTTCCCGCGCTTGATGATGACCCAGCCGCCCTCGGCATCGATCTCATGGATGGTGCCCACGCGGGTGTGCTCCCGGGCGTCATCGACTGCAACCCCCAACGTCAGTGACGTCTCCTGCGGGGGCAACTCATACCGCCAGAGGGTCGACCGGGCCACCGAGCCCACCTCGACCGGCTCCGCCAACCCGCCGAGGGTGGCACCCCGGTCCAGGATGAGCTCCTCCTGGCTCATCTCGGCGGTGCGGTAGTACTCCCACCACGCCTGCTTCTGCTCGCGGCGGTGAAACCCGACGCAGCCGGCCAGCAGCTCCTGCCCGGCCGCCACCAGGCGTGCGGCCAGGGCGACCTCGGCCTGCATCGCCTCAGAGTCCGCTGCCTCCTCCCGGGCCGCCGTGCCCGGACGCGCCAACGCCACGCCGGTGCTGGTCTCCGTCTCGGCCCGGCGCTGCTCCAACCACTCGTGCAGTGCCCAGGTGGAGCGCACGTCCTCCCGGTTGTAGGCCGCGAGCCGGTCCAGAATGCCCTGGTCGGTCCGCCCCTGGGCCAACCACCGCTCGTACTCCACCACCGAGGTCAGCGCGTCGGCGACGGTATCACCCTCGCCGGTGCGGGTGTGCTCCCAGTAGAAGGCCTCCAGCTGCTTGATCGAGTAGCTGGCCTTGCTGATCTGCAGGCTCTGCCGGACCACCGCATACAGGTCGACGAACCGCTCCCCCCGCAGCAGCATGTCCAACTCGGACTCAGCCGTCGCATACTGCTGGGCCATCCGCTTCAGAGCAGTCTGCTCATAAGCCGCGTAGTGGTAGATGTGCATCCCCGGGTGGCGTCGCCACCGCTCATCGAGCCATCGCAACAGGCTCCCGGTGAGCTCCTGCTCCTGCCGCCGGTCGTGGGCCCACCAGGTGTGGAACTGCCCGTCCCGGGTCCACACGCCGGCCAGGTACTCCCGCCCCGCGCCGTCCTCGGCGAACGGGTCACCCTCGAAATCCAGGTAGACATCGGCCGGGTCCGGCTCCGGCAACAGCTCCAGGCCCTCCCCCGGACGCACCGGGAGCAGCTCGTAGGCCGTCTGGCCGGTCTGCCTCTCCCGCACCTGCAGCCGTGCCTGGGAACGGGCCCGATCGCGGACCCGGGGTGAGAGCACTCCGACCAGGTCCTCGTCGCTGGCCGTCGCCAGCTGGGCCATCGTGCTCAGCCCCGCTTCCTCCAACACCCGGCGCTGCTCGGTGCGCAGCCCCGCCACCTGGACCAGGTCGTCACGCTCGACCCACTCCTGCTCACACACCGGCAGCCACCGGCACCGGGCGCAGTGCTCCACCTTCGTGGATCGGGTGGGTGGCCGCTGTCGGACGAACTCCTCCAGGCGTCGCCGGGTGCGCCGGGCGTAGGAGGCCACGTCGAGTAACCGCCAGGCGTGCTGCTCCCCGTCGCCGGTCACCACGACCAACTGCTCCGGGGCCACCCCCTGGATCTGCTCCAGGTGCTGGGCGTAGCTGGCCATCTGCAACAGCGCCGCGGCCTGCAGGTGCCGGGCCAGCTTGGTGTCTGCCACGTCGTAGGCGTGGTCCCCCAGCCGGCTCGGGCGGTCCACCCGCAGCAGGAAGTCGGCATACCCGGCCCACTGGTCGTCGCCGAGAGCGGCCTGGTAGATCACGTGCGCGCCGGCGCGCATCGCCTCCAGGGTGGCGCTCTCCCGGTCGGCCACCGACCCGTGGCCCGGGATCTGCACGACCTCCAGCCCCTGGCGGCGCAGGTGGGCCAGGTAGCGACGCTCGTGGTCCAGGCCCTTGCCGAGCACGAGGTGCAGTTGCTCATCGAACCCGCCGGTCGGAGGGGCAGACCGCTGGCCGTGTGCCAGCTCCAGATCGAGGGTCGTTGCGTGCGCACAGGCCAGGTGCGTGGTCAGGTCCGTGGCGCTGAGCCGCGCGCGCCCCTCGATCAGGTGCATGGGTTCACCATCGCATCCACGGCCGACAGCAGACCCGGGCGGCTGGTTACGGTGGAGGGCCACGGCAGGAAGGAGCACGGTGCGACGCGAGGTGGACGTGTGGCGAGACGGCGACCTCTGGCTGCTGGCCAGCCGCTCGCCGACCGGTGAGCCGGCGGACGGCTGGCGCCACCAACTCACCGGCCGCTGCCCCGAGGCGGCGGTCCTGGGTGCGGCCGTCCGCGCCGGTTTGGCCCAGGCTGACCGGGCGGCCCCCGGCCCCGGCGCGTCCGCTCAGCCACCCCCGACCCGGTCACCCCAGGCGCCGGCACCGTCGGCCACGCCGGAGCTCACCGCCCCGTTGGTCCGGGTGGCCCTGTCCGGGCAGCGGCTGCGGGTAGCACCGATGCGGTATGCCGGGCCCGGCCTGGGCTACGGCGCGGTGGCGGCGGCCGCCAGCACGCTGGCCCGGTCCGGCCTGGACGGAGACGTCGAAGGTGGGCTGCAGGTGCCGCCGCAGGCCACAGCGGTGATCGACGGCACCCTCGGCACGATGGTGCTGCAGGCGATGGCGACCGCCTCGGCCGAGTCGCCCTGAGGACGCCCGACCGAGGGGGTCACCGGAGCCGCACCCGCGGCCCGTCCAGCACGAGTTGGGCCCCGTCCAGCTCCACGGCGGCCTGCAGGTCATAACTGCCCCGCGGCCCGAACAGCAGCCCCACATAGTGGCCACGGCCCACGTGGACGACGTCAAAGGTGCCGACCACCTCATCGCCGCGCAGCAGCTGCAGCTCGACCTCGTCGGCCCGGACCGGGCGACCGTCGCTGTCGGTCAGGGACAGGTGGGCGACCGTCACCGGCCACAACGGCAGCACGTTCCAGTGCGCCTGGACCTCCTGGTAGCTCACCTGCCGGGTCTGACTGACCTGGTGGCCCAGGGTGTCGGTGGCGGCCACCGTGATCGACTGCGGCCCAGCCACCAGCGGCACGACGGCGGAGAACGCTCCGTCGCCGTCCACCGACACCGGCTCACCCTGGACGGTCACGGTGACCGGTGTGGCATACACATCACTGACCGTGCCACTGACCGTCACCTCCGGCTCGGAGACCACCGTGCCATCCGGCGGGCTCCACGCCAGCTCCGGAGCCGTCGTATCCAGCACCACGGTCAGCGGCTCACTCTGGGAGGTGCCGCCCACGTTGCTGGCGACCGCGATCAGGGTGTTCTCACCCTCGAGCAGCTCCACCTGCGCGGTGTATCGGCCGTCCTCACCCGGCGTGAGCGTGGCCAGCACCTCCTCGCCGCGCTGCACCTGCACGGTCTGGGCGCCGGGGGCCTGCCCGGTGACCTCGACCGGGGACTGTGCCACCAGGGTCTCCTGGGTGCTCAGCGTCGGTGCCGGCGGCGGGGCGAGCAGGAGCCACTCCAGGGAGTCGAGCACCAGTTCCTCGGTGCCCTCGGTCCACCCTCGGTCCGGTCCCAGGTACTCGGTCACCGCGGCAAAGCTCAGCAGCAGGTGGCCGCTGGTCCCGGTGCGCTCCTGGAAGGCCACCGCCGTGCCGGTGCTCTGGCCATCGACCGTCAGGGTGGCCAGCGCCTGCCCCGGGTATGCCGACAGCCAGCTGTAGTAGCTGTCGTCGGCCAGGATGTGGCCCGGGTCGGCGACGTCGGCGAAGATCGGGTGCTCGACCAGGTCGGTCAACCCGAC
>CAYVEH010000207.1:0-4569 GCA_964450585.1 uncultured Ornithinimicrobium sp. | reverse complement strand
CCGGAGGCGGTGCGTGCCTCCAGCCGTCCGCGCTCGATCTCGTCGACCTCGATGTCGCCGCTGGCCGTGACCAGCCCGGCGCCCTGCCGGCACTGCTCGACGCGGACGTCGCCGGAGCCGGTCTTGATGCTGGCCTCCTGGTCCACGACGCCGACACTCAGGTCGCCACTGCCCGTGAGCGCCCGCAGTGCCCCGGTGACGGCATCCAGCCGGATGTCGCCGGAGCCGGTCCGCACCGAGGCATCACCGGTCACCGAGGTGACCTGCAGACTGCCGGAGCCACAAGTGGCCTGCAGCGGGCCGATGTCCTCCAACTGGCTGTCCCCGGAACCGGACCGCAGCGAGCAGGCGCCCAGCGCCCCGTGCGCGGACAGATCGGCCGAGCCGAGTTGGGTGCTCAGGGCGCTGCCGCGCGGGCAGCTGATCCGGACGGTGAGCTGGCTGCTGCCGAAGGTGAAGCTGAAGCCGTGTCGGGAGCGGGGGCCGAGCACGCGGATCGCGGTGCCGTCCTGCTCGATGCTGGTCTGGTCGGCGCCCTTGCCGGAGACGCTGACCAGGGTGCGGCCGTTGGTCTCGGCGGCCTGGATCTCGACGGTGCCGGCGCCGATCTCCACGTCCAGGTCGGGCGGCTGGGGGGTTTCGAAGGTGCGGTCCATGGTGATGTCCTTGCGGTTCGTAGGTGTGCTGAGGAGGCGGGGTGCGCCGCAGGTGGTGCCGGTCGGGTCGGTGGCTTCTAGGACCAACCGGTCATCCGGCGGCCGGGCCCCCGGGGCGGCTTGGGTGGCCGGGGTGCGCCCGGCGGTGTCGGGTAATCGAAGCGGACGCCGTGGCTGCGCAGGTTGATCCGCACGCCCTCGGTGGTGGCATCGCGCACCGCGTCCACCAGCCAGCTGTTGAGGGACTGGCCGACCTCGCTGGCCAGCTCCTCAGCACGCTGCTTAAGCCCCTCGGGCAGCCGCAGGGTGAGGCGGATCTGGTCGCCGCTCTCATCGATCGGGGCACGGTCGGCGTCCTCGGGGTAGGCCTCCGCCGGCTCCTCGTGGGCACCGACACCGTCCAGGACGAACTCGACAGCTCGGCCGCGCAGCCGGGTCTCGACGCTGCCGGAGGGTAACTCGGTGGTGATTTCTGCTGCCGCATCGGTCAGGGCCTCCAGCAGGACCAACCGGACGGACGGGTCGACGGCGGCGAGGACGCGCTGGGCGGCTGCGGTGATCTCCGGGCCACCCAACTCGGTGGCCGCAGTCACCTCCGCCCGGAGTCGCTCGACATAGGTGGTGAGTTCCATGACGCCAACTATGACACCATCATGGTGTCATGTCAACACCACTGAGGCGTCAGAGTGATGTCGCTGCTGACGCTTGGGTGATAGGTCCGCCTCACCTAGGGTGAAGGTCATGTCCGCTCCGAGCTTCCGGGAAATCGCTCCCGGAACGTACGTGCGTCGACACTCCGAGCTGGACGTCAACTGCGGTCTCGTCGTGGGCTCCGAGCGTGCGCTGGTCATCGACACCCGCAGCACGACCACCCGTGGGGAGGGGTTGGCCGAGGCTGTCCGGGAGATCACGCCGCTGGAGCAGGTCGTCGTCAACACGCACGCCCACTACGACCACTGCTTTGGCAACGCCGCCTTCCGGGACTCCCAGATCTACGCCCACGTCGGTGCCGCGGAGAGCCTGCAACGCACCGCCGAGCACCAGCGCAGTCAGGTGGTAGAACACCTGCGCCGCACCGAGCGGCCCGAGTTGGCCGAGACCTACGTGGCCACCGAGGTGGTCCTGCCGTTCTACCTGGTCGAGCGGGAGGTGACGCCGATCGACCTGGGCGGGCGCACGGCATACCTGCTCTTCGGCGGGCGCGGGCACACCGACCACGACCTGGTGATCGCGGTGCCGGATGTCGCCACGGTCTTCTGGGCCGACCTGGTCGAGCAGGGCGCCGACCCTGCGATGGACGACTCCTACCCCCTGGAGTGGGGGGCGACCCTCGCGGCGCTGCAGCAGCACCCGCACGTGCGCCAGGCGATCCACCACGTGCCCGGTCACGGCGACGTCGTCGACACCGACTTCGTCACCGCGCAGTGCGCCACCCTGACCGCCCTGGCGGCCGAACTGGAGGCGGCCCTGGAGTCCGGGGTCCACGACGTCGACGGGCTGGTCGCCAAGACCCGAGGGTTAGGTCTGCAGGACGGCACCCTGCGCGACGCCGCCGTGCGCACCCTGGAGGTCCGCTCTGGCGAGACGGGGGCCAAGCCAGCACGATAGGGGGATGAGCAACGACGCCACCCCGCAGCCGCCCCCGACCGCCTCCGCTCTGGACAGCTACCGCGACCTGGTGGCCCACAGCGTGCGTGATCCGTCCTCGTTCTGGGGCCAGGCCGCCCAGGACCTGCACTGGATCAGGCGCCCCCGGACGGTGCTGGACTCCTCCCGGGAGCCGTTCTACGACTGGTTCCCCGACGGTGTGCTCAATGTCTGCTTCAACGCCCTGGACCGGCATGTGGTCGCCGGTCGCGCCGACCAGCCCGCGCTGATCTATGACAGCCCGGTGACCAGCACTCGGCGGACCTACAGCTACGCGCAGCTGCTCGATCAGGTGGCCCGTTTCGCCGGTGTGCTGCGACACCTGGGCGTCGGTGCGGGTGACCGGGTCGTGATCTACCTGCCGATGATCCCCGAGGCGGTGATCTCGATGCTGGCCTGCGCCCGCATCGGTGCGGTGCACTCGGTGGTCTTTGGTGGCTTCGCCCCTGCCGAGCTGGCCACCCGCATCGAGGACGCGGAGCCCACCGTGGTGGTCTCCGCCTCCTGCGGCATCGAACCGAGCCGGGTGGTGGAGTACAAGCCGATGCTGGATGAGGCCCTGCGCCGCTCGCATCACAAGCCGGCCCACACCGTCATCGTGCAACGGGAGCAGGCGCCCGCCGAGCTGGGCGAGCACGACCTGGACTGGTCGTTGCTGATGCGCCCCGGGGCGATCGAGCCGGCCGAGTGCGTGCCGGTCGCGGCCACTGACCCGCTGTATGTGCTCTACACCTCCGGCACCACCGGACGGCCCAAGGGCATCGTGCGGGACAGCGGTGGGTATGCCGTGGCGCTGCGGTGGTCGATGACCCACCTGTTCGACGTGCAGCCGGGCGAGACCTGGTTCTGCGGCTCGGACGTGGGCTGGGTGGTCGGCCACTCCTACATCGTCTACGGGCCGTTGCTGACCGGGGCCACCTCGGTGCTGTACGAGGGCAAGCCGGTCGGCACCCCCGACGCCGGGGCGTACTGGCGGCTCGTCCAGGACTACGGCGTGGTCGGGGTGTTCTCCGCGCCGACGGCGGTCCGGGCCATCAAGAAGATGGATCCGGACGCTGCCCTGTTGGCTGACTACGATCTGTCCAGCCTGCGCACGCTATTCCTGGCCGGGGAGCGGCTGGACCCGGACACCTGGCAATGGGCCAGTGACGCCCTGGGGGTCCCGGTGATCGACAACTGGTGGCAGACCGAGACCGGCTGGCCGATCACCATCAACCCGATGGGCATCGGGCAGCTGCCGATCAAACCCGGGTCCTCCGGGCCGGCCACCGTCGGCTACGACGTGCAGGTGCTGGACCCTGCGGGCCAGCCTGTGGAGGCCGGTGTCGAGGGTGCCATCTGCATCCGGCAGCCGTTGCCGCCGGGCACGCTGCCCACCCTGTGGGGTGATGATGAGCGTTACCAGCAGGCCTATCTGTCCGCCTTCCCGGGGTACTACCTGTCCGGCGACGGCGGCTACATCGACGAGGAGGGTTACCTCTTTGTCATGGGGCGCACCGATGATGTGCTCAACGTGGCCGGCCACCGGCTCTCGGCCGGCGCGATCGAGGAGGCGCTGGCCGGGCACCCGGCGGTGGCCGAGTGCGCGGTGATCGGCGTCCAGGACGCCCTCAAGGGGCAGGTGCCCCGGGCGCTGGTGGTGCTCAAGAGCGGCATCGCGACCGACGATGAGGGTCTGGCCGGGGTGCGCGCCGAGCTGGTCGAGCGGGTCCGGGCCGAGGTGGGCGCCGTGGCGGCGCTGCGCCGCGTGGACATCGTCGACGGGCTGCCCAAGACCCGCTCGGGCAAGATCCTGCGCAAGACCATGCGCCAGATCGCCGACGGTCAACAGGCCCAGGTGCCCTCCACGATCGAGGACGTCACCGTGCTGGACGGGCTGCGGCCGGTGCTGGAGGAGCAGGGTTGAGGCCGCGCCCGGGCGTGCTCAACCGGCCCCGATATTTGCACTCGGACCCCGAGAGTGCTAATCATGGACTTAGCACTCGACGCATGAGAGTGACAATGACCGACCGATCGAGGGTCGGCCGCGCCGGCGCGACGTGAGCCCGGTGGGGTTGGCTCGTCCGTCGCGGGCGTGAGGCCGGTCTCCAACCCGTTCAGCCTGTGGGAGGAACCACCCGAATGGCCAAGACCATTGCTTTTGATGAGGAGGCTCGTCGCGGTCTCGAGAAGGGTATGAACACCCTTGCCGATGCCGTGCGCGTGACTCTCGGCCCCAAGGGCCGCAACGTCGTCCTGGAGAAGAAGTGGGGCGCGCCCACCATCA
>CAYVEH010000206.1:0-4612 GCA_964450585.1 uncultured Ornithinimicrobium sp. | reverse complement strand
TACGAGGCCTACGGCTGGGCGACCGAGACCATCGACTGGCGGGAGGGCGGCTCCTACACCGAGAACGTGGACGCTCTGTATACGGCGCTGCAGCACAGTCGGGAGTCCGACCGGCCCACGCTGATCCGGTTGCGGACGATCATCGCCTGGCCGGCCCCGACCAAGCGCAATACCGGCGCCTCGCACGGTTCGGCGTTGGGCGCCGAGGAGGTGGCTGAGACTAAGAAACTGCTTGGCTTCGACCCGGACGTGAACTTCCCGGAGGAGCCGAGCGTGCTGGACCATGCCCGCCGCGTCGTGGAGCGCGGCCGGCAGGCACACGAGGAGTGGGACACGGCATACCGCACCTGGCGGGAGAGCCATCCCGACCGGGCCCAGCTGTTGGATCGCCTGCTGGCCCAGCAGACCCCGGAGGGCTTCGTCGAGGCGTTCCCGGTCTTCGAGGCGGACGCCAAGGGCGTCGCCACCCGCGCCGCCTCCGGAGAGGTGCTCAACGCCCTGGCCCCGGTGATGCCCGAGCTGTGGGGCGGCTCAGCTGACCTGGCCGGGTCGAACAACACCACGATGAAGGGCGAGCCCAGTTTTGTGCCGGTAGCCAAGTCCACGGACATGTTCGCCGGCAACCCCTACGGCCGCACGCTGCACTTCGGCATCCGGGAGAACGCCATGGGGATGATCCTCAGTGGCATCGCCCTGGAGGGCCTGACCCGACCGTACGGCGGCACCTTCCTGGTGTTCTCCGACTACATGCGCCCGGCCGTGCGGCTGGCGGCGATCCAGCAGGTACCGGTGGTCTACGTGTGGACGCACGACTCGATCGGGCTGGGTGAGGACGGGCCGACGCACCAGCCGATCGAGCATCTAGCGGCGCTGCGCGCCATTCCCGGGCTGGACGTCATCCGCCCGGCCGACGCCAACGAGACCGCCGTCGCCTGGCGGACCGTGCTGCAGCAGCACGACCACCCGATGGCCCTGGCGCTGACCCGGCAGCCGGTGCCCACCTTCGACCGCCGAGAGTTCGCCTCCGCCGACCTCACGGCCAAGGGTGCCTACGTCCTCGTGGACGCCCCGGACGGTGACCCGGAGGTGATCCTCATCGGCACCGGGTCGGAGGTGCAGTTGGCGGTGCAGGCCCGCGAGCAGTTGGCCGCGCAGGGCGTCCGGGCCCGGGTGGTGAGTATGCCGTGCCGCGAGTGGTTCGCGGCCCAGGACCAGGCCTACCAGGACGAGGTGCTGCCGCCGTCGATCCGCGCCCGGGTCAGCGTTGAGGCCGGTGTGGCCCAGGGCTGGCGCGAGGTGGTCGGCGACACCGGCCGGATCGTGAGCCTGGAGCACTTCGGTGCCTCCGCCGACTACCAGACCCTCTACCAGGAGTTCGGCATCACCGCGGGGGCCGTGGCCACCGCGGCCACCGAGTCCATTGCCGCGACCGCAACCCAGGAGAAGTGAACCATGACCGAGACCAGCACGACGCCCAGCGCCCTGGCCGACCTGTCCGCCGCGGGGGTCTCCATCTGGTTGGACGACCTGAACCGCGCGATGATCAGCGAGGGTGAGCTGCAGCAACTCATCGACACCCGTCACGTGGTGGGGGTGACCACCAACCCGACGATCTTCGCCAACGCACTCTCCGATGGTGAGGCCTACACCGAACAGGTCAAGGAGTTGGTTGCCGCCGGCGCCGATGTGGACAGGGCCGTCTTCGAACTGACCACCGAGGACGTGCAGCGGGCCTGTGACGTGCTCCGTGGCGTGTACGACGCCACCGGCGGGGTGGATGGCCGGGTGTCCATCGAGGTCGACCCGCGGCTGGAGGCCGACACCGAGGGTACCGTGGCCACGGCCCGTAAGTTGTGGGCCGAGGTGGACCGGCCCAACCTGTTCATCAAGATCCCGGCCACCCTCGAGGGGTTGCCGGCCATCACGCAGACGTTGGCGGACGGCATCAGTGTCAACGTGACCCTGATCTTCTCCCTGGACCGCTACCGGGGGGTGATGAATGCCTTCCTGACCGGTCTGGAGCAGGCCCGCGAAGCTGGCCGTGACCTGTCCACGATCCACTCGGTGGCCTCGTTCTTCGTCTCTCGGGTGGACAGCGAGATCGACCAGCAGCTGGACGCCATCGGTACCGCAGAGGCGCTGGCGCTGCGCGGCAAGGCGGGGTTGGCCAACGCCCGGCTGGCCTACCAGGCCTATGAGGAGGTGTTCGCGACCCCGAGGTGGCAGAACCTCGCTGATGACGGTGCGCACGCCCAGCGCCCGCTGTGGGCGTCCACCGGGGTGAAGAACCCGGACTATCCCGACACCCTCTACGTGGAGGGCCTGGTGGCTCCCAACACGGTCAACACGATGCCGCACGCGACGATGGAAGCCACTGCAGACCACGGTTCCATCAGCGGCGACACCATCACCGGCAGCTATGCCGAGTCCCAGCAGGTGCTGGATGAGTTGGAGGCTGTCGGGGTCAGTTACGCCCAGGTTGTGGAGACCCTGGAGACCGAGGGTGTAGACAAGTTCGTCAAGTCCTGGGGTGAGTTGTTGGACACCGTGCAGGGAGAGCTCGACCGGTTGGGCGGGCAGGGATCGTGAACGCCCTGTCCGTCGAGGCCCTCGGCGAGGCCGCTGACGCCGTCCAGCAGCACCTGACCCCGTTGGTGCAGGAGCGCTTCGCTTCCCGGCTGTTCGCGCAGGACGCGACGCTGTGGGGTGAGCAGGCGCAGCCCGAGGCCGCCAAACGGTTGGCCTGGACCGGGCTGTACCGCACCTCCCGGCCGCTGGTCGGGGAGGTCGCGGCCCTGCGCGACCAGCTCACCAGCGGTGGGGTCCACCGGATCGTGCTGTGCGGCATGGGTGGCTCCTCCCTGGCGCCGGAGGTGATCTGTGCCACCGCCGGTGTCGACTTGGTGGTGGTGGACTCCTCGGACCCGGACATGGTCCGCTCCTGCGTGGCTGAGGACCTGGCTGGCACCGCGGTCGTCGTCTCCTCCAAGTCCGGCTCCACCGTGGAGACCGACTCTCAGCGCCGTATCTTCATCGAGGCCTTCCGCGCGGCCGGCATCGACCCGACCGAGCGGGTGATCATCGTCACTGACCCGGGCAGCGCGATGGATGGCCCCTCCCGAGATGAGGGCTACCGGGTGATCCTGGCCGACCCGGATGTCGGCGGGCGCTACTCGGCGCTGACCGCCTTCGGCCTGGTGCCCTCCGGGCTGGCGGGGGTGGATATCGGCGCGCTACTCGATGAGGCCGAGGAGGTTGCGGACCTGCTGGCCGAGGACGATGCCGCCAACCCGGCGCTGCGGCTGGGGGCCGCCCTTGGCGGCACCGAGCCGCTCCGCGACAAGATCATCCTGACCGATCGGGGCACACCCATCGTGGGCTTCGCCCACTGGGCCGAGCAGCTGCTGGCGGAGAGCACCGGTAAGGAAGGCACCGGGCTGCTCCCGGTGGTCGTCGGGTCAGCGGGTGCGGCAGCGAGCGTTGCTGGGGCCACGGACGCCTCGGTGGTGGCACTGGCCGCGGCCGACGATGAGGCCAGCGCCACGGAGACCGTGCCCTTCCAGATCAGTGTCAGCGGCACGTTGGGGGCCCAGTTGCTGCTCTGGGAGGCCGCCACCGCCGTGGCCGGGCGCCTGCTGGGGATCAACCCCTTTGACCAGCCGGATGTGGAGAGCGCCAAGAGCGCCGCCCGGGAGCTGATGAAGCAGCCCTCCGACGGTGCCACCCCGCCACTGGGCACCGACGGCGCGATCCAGATCCGCACCGCCGGCGATGCCCTGCAGCTGGGCGTCGGGCAGGACTCGGCCCGCGCGGCCGTGGACACCCTCCTGGCGCAGGTCGATCCGGAGCGGGGCTACCTGGCGGTGATGGTCTACCTGGACCGCCTGGCACACGGTGACCTCGCGCAGGTGCGTCGAGAGCTCGAGGAGCGGATCGACCGCCCGGTCACCTTCGGGTGGGGCCCGCGTTTCCTGCACTCCACCGGGCAGTATCACAAGGGCGGCCCGGCCACTGGTGTCTTCCTGCAGGTCACCGGCACACCCCGGGAGGATCTGCCGGTGCCCGGGCAGGAGTTCACGCTCGGCACACTGATCGCGGCCCAGGCAGCCGGTGACGCTCAGGTGCTCGCCCAGGCCGGCCGTCCGGTGCTGCAGTTGCACCTGACCGATCAGGACGCCGGTCTGGCCGAGTTGCGCAGCGCTCTGGGCCGCCGATGAGTCCAGCCGAGGTTCCGTCGGGGCGCAACCCCCTCCGGCACCCCGACGACAAGCGGCTGCCCCGGATCGCGGGGCCGTGCAGCATGATCATGTTCGGGGTCACCGGTGACCTTGCCCGGAAGAAGTTGATGCCGGCCATCTACGACCTGGCCAACCGAGGGCTGCTCCCGGCAGGGTTCTCACTGGTCGGCTTTGCCCGGCGGGACTGGCAGCACCAGGACTTCGGCAAGATCGTCCACGACGCGGTGCGCAGCCATGCCCGCACCCCGTTCCGGGAGGACGTGTGGCGCAGCCTGGCCGAGGGGTTCCGCTTCGTGCCCGGCAACTTCGATGATCCGGCGGCGTTCCGGGTGCTGGCCAACACGGTGCGGGAGCTGGACGAGGAGCGGGGCACC
>CAYVEH010000205.1:0-4625 GCA_964450585.1 uncultured Ornithinimicrobium sp. | reverse complement strand
GCGCGTGCACACCGTCCTTGCCCCCGACCTCACCCAGCTCGGCCTCCAGGCTCACCCCGGCCGCCTGGCAGGTGGTGGCCACCTGGCGGGTCAGCGCCCGGTTCTGCTCATCGGGCAGCCGGGAGCCATCGAACATGACCGAGGTCATGCCCAGCTCGATCGCCTCGGTGATCAGCTCCGGGTCGGTGGCGTGGTCCAGGTGCACGACCACCGGCTGGTCACAGGCCGCGCCAATAGCCAGAGTGGCCATTGCCAACGGGCGCAACGCCCCGTGGTAGCGCACGCAGTTCTCACTGATCTGCATGACCACCGGTAGTCCGGTGCGCGCGGCCGCCTCGGCGTAGGCCTCGGCATGCTCCAGCTGGATCACATTGAAGGCGGCGACGCCGCGTCCTCGGGCCCGGGCGTCGGTGAGGACCGGGGTCAACGGGTGCAGCGGCATACGGTCTCCCAGCGGGTGCAGTCGGTCAGGGATCTGGTCACGGCTCAGCAGCGCTCCACGAGGACCTCGGGCATCAACCGCTGCACGTCAGCAGGGTCGACCTCACCGGCCACCGGCTGCAGCACGGCGGCTGCTGAGGTGGCCACCGCCGCACGCAGCATCGACTCCGGGTCCGGGGGCGGGGTCTGCAGCGCCATGGCGACCGCCGCGGTCGCGGCATCGCCGGCGCCGGTCGGATTGCCGCGCAGCGTCTGCCCGGGACGGGCCCGCCACCACGGGGCCTGGCCCTGCCAGCTGGATCTGTCGGCGTCCAGGTGCAGCAGCGCCCCGTCGGCGCCCAGGCTGATCAGCACGGCGTGCGCGCCGTCGGCCACCAGGTCAACGGCGGCCTGTCGTGGGTCCGGTTGGCCGGTGCTGGCCCGGGCCTCCTGCAGGTTGCACTTCACCAGGTCCGGGCCCAGCGCGCTGACCTGCCGCAGCCACGGCCCCGAGCCGTCGACGACCACGGCTGCCCCGGCGGACCGGGCCTGGCGCACCAGTTCCAGCAGCGGCTCCTCGCCCTGTGGCGGCAGGCTCCCGCAGATCGCCAGCACCGCGGTGGTCGACGGGCCGGTGAGCTGGGCGAGCACCTGCTGGGACAGGTCCTGCCAGCCAGCCGGCTCCAACGGTGCGCCGGCCTCGTTCAGCAGGGTGACGGCTCCGTCAGCGGTGACGATGGCGGTGCTGGTCCGGGTGCGGAACGCCACGGTGAGCGGCACGGTCACCGCGTGGATGTCACGGTCGGTCAGGTTCTGCTGCCACCAGGTGTGCACGGTGGCATCGACGCCGGTCACACAGCAGTGCCGCACCCCCAACCGCGCGAGCACCGCAGCGGTGTTGACGCCCTTGCCCCCGGCCCGCCGGTGGGGTGCCGCCACCCGGTGGGAGGCTCCCGGTGACAGCTGCGGCACCTGGTAAGTCTGATCGAGCGCCGGGTTCGGCGTCAGGGTGACGATCATCGCGCCCCCTGGCTCGGGGTGGCCGTCCCCGGCTCGCTCTCCGGCTCACGGGTCGGCCCGGGGTGTTCGGCAGCCGGACCGATCGCCGGCGGCGTCGTGCTCGCCAGCACCGCTGCCCCGAGAGCGGCGGCCCGGTCACCGAGGGTGGCGCGCCGCACCTCCAGCTGACGCTCCGGCAGCCGGGCGTGCAGGGCCGCGGTGAGGGGAGCCAGTAACTGGGCACCGGCGTTGCTCAGGCCACCACCTGCCACCAGCAGCTCGATGCCGGTGGCAGCCAGCACCGGGGCCAGCACCTCGACGAGCGCCTGCACGGCCTGCTGCCAGAGCTGCTGGGCCCACTCATCGCCGGTGGCCGCCGCCTCTGCCAGGGCCTGGGCGTCTCCGTCCCGGCCCTGCTCCTGCCAGCGGCGTCCCAGGGCACCGGCGCTGGCCACGTGCTCCAGCAGCTCCCCGGAGCTGAGGGCGACGCGACCGATCTCACCGGACCACGGACTCGGGGAGACCAGGCGCCCGTCGATCATCATCGCGGCGCCGATGCCGGTGCCGATGGGCACGAAGAGCACGTGGGAGCGGCCGCGGGCGGCCCCGAAGCGCTGCTCGCCCAGCAGCCCGGCGCGGACGTCGTGGCCGAAGGCCACCGGCACGTCGAACCTGGTGCGCAGGTCTGCTGCGATCGGCAGATCGCGCCAGCCCAGACTGGCGGACCAGACGCCCCGGCCCTGGCGGTCATCAACCAGGCCGGGCACCACGACACCGAGTCGTGCGGGAGCGCTGGCTCGCGCGGTCAGGGCCTGCACCACCTCGGCGACGTGACCGCCGAGGTCAGCACCCACGGAGGGCGGGGTCGGCACCACCAGCTCGGTCAGCACTCCGGCGGGCTCCCCCGGTGCATTGGTCCCAGCGGGTGCCCTGGTCTGGGCGGCTGCGCTAGCCGGGCCACCACCCTCACCCTGATCGGTGGGCGTCATGGGCAGGCTCAGCGCCACGGCCTTGGTCCGGGTCCCACCGATATCGACGCCCATGACACAGGTGTCCGGGGACTCCGCAGCCATGTGCCACCTCCAGCGTCATCGCAGCGTGCTGATTGTTTCTGCGAGTTTTGGACAGATTAACGCATAGGCACGCAGTGCACTACTCGCTTGGAGCCGCTACCACCACATCGACCTGCGCGCTTTCGATCCCCCGCCGTTGCTCAGCGGTGATGTCGGCATCGGTGACCAGCAGGTCCACCTCATCCAGGTCGCAGATCCGGGCGAAGGCGTGCATACCGATCTTGCTGGAGTCGGCGACGACGATGGTGCGGCGGGCGGCGGTCACCAGGGACGCGTTCACCGAGGCCTCCCCGTCGTGGTGGGTGAACAGACCGCCGCCGGGCTCCAGCGCGCTGACCCCCAGCACCAGGGTGTCGATGCTGATCCGTGGCAGCAAGGCCTCGGCCAGCGGCCCGACCAACTCATAGGAGCGGGCCCGGGCCACTCCCCCGGTGACCACCACGCGCATCTGGTCCCGCACCGCGAGGTCGTTGGCGATGTTGATGGCATTGGTCACCACCGTCAGGACGTCCTCGTCGTGGGGATGCCGTTCGGCCAGCTGGATCCCCAGCTCCCAGGCGACGGTCGTGGTGGTGGTGCCGCCGTTGAAGGCGACGACCTCCCCCTCCTCGATCAGCCCGACGGTGGCGCGGGCGATCGCCAGCTTCTCCCGACGGCGCCCGGCGGCCCGGTACCGCATCGGCACCTCACCGGTGGACCGGTTGGCGCGCGCCCCGCCGTGGGTGCGGGTGACCAGTTGCTGCTCGGAGAGCAGGTCCAGGTCGCGGCGGGCGGTGGCGGCCGACACCCCGAAGGTCTGCATCACGTCCTCGACGGTGCAGGCCCCCTCGGCCACGACGCGGTCCAGAATCTGTCGCACCCGCTCCGACCGGGACATCGCCACCTCGCTTCCCTCCGGCTGCTCGCCAGCTCGTCGTGCCCTGACGCTACCGCAGGCCGGCCTCCTGGCAGCGGCGGCTAGCAGTCGCTCCCGGGGCCCGGGCTCAGAGCCGGTAGGTCCGGCCGGGCTCAGCCACCTCGACCTCGCCGGGCCACACCTCAGCGGCCTGGGCACGGCATACTGCCGGGTCGTTCCACGCCGGCAGGTGGGTGAGCATCAGCCGCTGCACCCCACCCGCGGCGACGGCAGCCTGGGCGGCCCGCCGGCCGGAGAGGTGGATCCCACTGGCCCGGTCCCGCCCCTCGACGAACGCACTGTCAGCCAGCACCAGGTCGGCATCGGCCATCAGCGGCCCCAGTGCCGGGCAGGAGTCGGTGTCACCGGTGTAGGCCAGGGTCACCCCACCGGCCTCGAGGCGGTACCCGTAGGCCTCCACCGGGTGCCGCACGGCGAACGGGACCAGCCGGAACGGCCCGACCGTGAAGTCCTGCCGGTCCCGCACCGTCCGGAAGGCAAACACGTCGCTGACCGGGGCAGGCCCGGTGACCCCGTGGGCCCGGCCGATCCGCTCGGCGGTGCCCTCGGGGCCGTGCACCGGCAACGGCTGCTCCGGGCGGTGCGTCGGATGATGGCTGCGCATCACGTGCAGCCCGGTCAGGTCCAAGCAGTGGTCCGGGTGCAGGTGGGACAGGACCACCGCATCGAGGGCCAACGGGTCGGTATGCCGTTGCAGGGCACCCAGCGCGCCACTGCCCAGGTCCAGCAGCAGGCTCCAGGTTCGCCCGTCGGACTCGGTCTGCAGCAGATAGCAGGAGGCCGGACTGTCCGGGCCGGCGAACGACCCGGAGCAGCCCACGACCGTCAGGTGCAGGCTCACCGGCGTCCCACCTCCTCCGGGCGACCGACGAACGCCCGGCCCACCTGCTCGACCTCCGGGCCGAGGAACCGGCGCGCCAACGGGGTGAACCCGTGCGGGTCGCCGGTGGTGAGGAAGGCATGGCTCGGCTCCCCCTGGCTCTCCGGTCGCAGCGTCTGGGTGTCGGTCAGCTCACGGAACAGCTCGGTGGCGGTGGCCTCGGCCGAGGAGACCAGGGTGACCTCGTCCCCCAGCACGTACTGCAGGACCGACCACAGCAGCGGGTAGTGAGTGCACCCCAGGATGAGGGTGTCAACATCTGCGGCCATCAGCGGCGTCAGATACTCCCGCGCGGTGGCCAGCACCTCCGGGCCGCTGGTCACGCCCGCCTCCACGA
>CAYVEH010000204.1:0-4626 GCA_964450585.1 uncultured Ornithinimicrobium sp. | reverse complement strand
GGGGTGTGCGGGTCGAGGTCGTGACGGACGTGTTCCAGGCGTTCGACGCGCTGCCGTCCGGTCTCGCCCAGTTGCTCGGTCACCGCGGTGATGAGCGCCTCGACCAGGGCCATGCCGGGCACCATGGAGTCGAACGGTGAGGGCGACTCCACCCGGGTGGGCAGCACCACCTCGGCGAGCTCCCCGATGGGGGAGAGCCACGGGTCGGTGAGCAGGATCAGCGCGGCGCCCCCGGCCGCCGCACCCTGGGCCAGCCGGATGATGCTGGGGTCGTGACGGCGGAAGTCGCAGACGACCAACAGGTCTCCGGGCCCGGCCCCGTCCACGAAGGCGACCCGAGAGAACTCATCGCCGGGCACGCTGGCCACGCCGGGCCGCAGCAGGTGCAGGTGAGCGGCCAGGTAGTCGCCCAGCACGTGGCTGAATCGGCCACCGACGACGTGCACCTGTCGTCGCGTCTGGCAGAGCAGGTCGACCGCCCGGGAGAACTCGCTGGTCGGCAGCTCCCGGAAGGACGTGGTCACCGCCCGGGCGTACGTGGTCGCCAGGAAGGGCAGCAGGTCCGCTCCGGTGGGCACCTCCCGCTCCTGGGCGTACTGCTCCAGCGGCGACCCCATCCGGGCATGCACCTCTCGCTTGAGAGTGCGCTGGAAGGTCGGGTAGCCGGGGAACCCCAGCCGGGAGACGAACCGCACCACCGTGGGCGGGCTCACCCCGGCCCGTTCGGCGAGCTCGGCCACGGTCTCGAGCCCGGCCACCGGATAGGCCGACAGCAGCGCCCGCGCAGCCTTGCGCTCGCCCGGGCTCAACTCACCCATCCGGGCCCGGATCAGGTCGGCCACCGACCCGGGCGGGCCGTGCTCGTCACCAGTCATGAGGTCGGTAGCGTACCGACCTCCCGCAAGGCTGTGGCGGTGGCCAGCGCCGCCAGGGCCGCCTCGGCTCCCTTGTCCTCACCGGATCCGGGCAGGCCGGCCCGGTCCAGCGCCTGCTCCTCGGTGTCGCAGGTGAGCACCCCGAAGCCGACCGGGACGCCGGTGGTGATGGCCACCTGGGTGAGCCCCCAGGTGGCGGCCTGGCACACGTAGTCGAAGTGCGGGGTGCCGCCGCGGATGACCACGCCCAGGGCGATGAGGGCGTCATAGCCGTGCCCGGCCAGGCGGGCGCACGCCACCGGCAGCTCGAACGAGCCCGGCACGCTGACCTGCTCGACGTGCTCCACCCCGGCCTGCGTGAGCGCGGTGAGCGCCCCGGCGCGCAGGCCGGCCATCACCTCCTGGTGCCAGGAGGCGGCCACGACGGCCACCCGCATCCCGGTGCCGTCCACCTGCATGGTCGGTGCTCCCTGCCCGCTCATCCGGTCCTCCTGGTGCTCAGCGCCGCCACCGTGTCGGGGCGGGCGTCCTGCGGTGGGTACTCCGGTGGGGGGCCGCTGGTGGGTCCGGGGGGCGGTGCTGCTGCCGGCCCCAGGGACCGGTGCCCCAACCGGGTCCGTTTCGTCTCCAGGTACCCGGCCGCCTCCCGCGGTGGCGGCGTCGTCGTCGGTGCCACCTCGGTCACCTCGATCCCACCGGCCTGCAGCGCCCGGACCTTCGCCGGGTTGTGGGTGATCAACCGGACTCGTTCGATCCCCAGGTCGGTCAGGATCGCGGCCGCGGCCCCGTAGCTGCGGGCATCCACCGGCAGTCCCAGGCTCGTCTGGGCGTCCACGGTGTCCACCCCGGTGTCCTGCACGGCATACGCCCGCAGTTTGTCCACCAGCCCCACCCCGCGACCTTCGTGGCCACGCAGGTAGACCACCACACCACCCTGGTGGGCCACCCGGTCCAGGGCATCGTCCAGCTGGCTGCCGCAGTCGCAGCGTCGCGAGCCCAACGCGTCGCCGGTGAGGCACTCGGAGTGCACCCGCACCAGCGGCACCTCGCCCCGCCCGCGGGTGGGGGAGACCAGGGCCAGGTGCTCGGCACCGCTGGCCTCGTCGCGATACCCGTGGGTGGTGAAGGTCCCGTACCGGGTGGGCAGCGTGGTGGTCGCGACCCGGCGGACCGGCTCACGGCCCTGCCGCCAGGCGACCAGCTCGGCGATCGTCAGCACCGGCAGGTCGTGCTGCAGCGCCAGTGCGTGCACGCCCGGGGCCCGCAACGGCTCGCCGGCCTCGTCGACCAGCTCGGCAATGGCGGCGACCGGGCTGAGCCCGGCCGCGGTGCACAGGTCGACGGCGGCCTCGGTGTGGCCGGGGCGGGCCAGCACCCCACCGTCCCGGGCCCGCAACGGCACCACGTGTCCGGGGCGGATCAGGTCCTGCGGTGTGGTGTCGGGCGCGCCCAGCAGCTGGATGGTCCGGGCCCGGTCGGTGGCGCTGATCCCGGTGCTGATCCCGGTGCCGGCATCGACGGTGATGGTGTATGCCGTGCGCAACGGGTCGGCGCTCCGGCTCACCATGAGCGGCAGCTCCAGCCGGTCGGCCCAGGGGCCGGGCATCGGGGCGCAGACATAGCCGGAGGTGTGCCGCACCAGCCAGCCCATCCACTGCGAGGTGAGGGTCTGGGCCGCCAGGACGACGTCGCCCTCGTTCTCCCGGTCGGCGTCGTCCAGCACCAGCACCGGCCGGCCCTCCCGCAACGACTGCAGGGCTGCCGTGATCCGCCGGCTCATCGGGTCACCTGCGCGGCGGTGTGGGGCGTGACCCGGGGAGCACTGACCAGCCGTTCGACATACTTGGCCAACACGTCCACCTCGACGTTGACGCGCTCGCCCACGGCCCGGGTCCCGAGGGTGGTGGCGGCCAGCGTCGTCGGGATCAACGACACCGTCACGGTGTCCTGGGTGAGCCCGGAGACCGTCAGCGAGACCCCGTCCAGGGTGATCGACCCCTTGTGCACCACGTAGCGGGCCACCTGCGGCGGCAGCGCGCAGACGAGCACGTCCCAGCGGTGACCGGGGTGGCGGGACAGCACCGTGGTGGTGGTGTCTACGTGCCCCTGCACCACGTGGCCGCCGAACCGGCCGTCGGAGCGCAGCGCCCGCTCCAGGTTGACTGGCGCCCCCGGAGTCAGGTCGCCCAGCGTGCTGTGGGCCAACGTCTCGGCCATCACGTCGGTGCAGAACTCCTCGCCGTCGACGTCGGTCACGGTCAGGCAGACCCCGTTGATGGCGATCGAGTCACCCGGGGAGGCGTCCTGGGTGACCAGCGGTCCGCGGATCCGCAGCTCGGCGGAGTCGCCCTGGTCGGTGCGGGTGCGTAGCTCACCGAGCTCTTCCACGATTCCTGTGAACATCTATCTCTCTCCTTGGTCCGCCCGGTCGGGCGACGTCTCGGTGGGGTGGTCGGTCGGCCGGGGGTGGGCGGTGATCCGCACGTCCGGGCCGATCTGGCGCAGGTCGGCCAGGGACAGCCGGGTGATGTCGCCGATGGTCTGGGTGCCCAGGTCGGCCAGCGCCGGCGGTCCGCTGCCCAACAGCGCCGGGGCCAGGTAGGCGACGACCTCATCGACCAGGCCGCTGCGCCAGAACGCGGCCGCCACCTGAGCCCCGCCCTCCAGCAGCACCTGGCGGACCTCCCGGCGGTGCAGGGCGGTGAGCACCTCGGCCGGGTCGTGGGTGCGCAGCTGCAGCGTCTCCGCGGAGTCATCGCGCAGCGTGGCGGTGGCCGGCAGGTCCCGGTGCCCCATGACGACCCGCAACGGTTGCCGCCGGTGGGGGGTGCCGTCCGCGTCTCGGGCGGTCAGCGAGGGGTCGTCGGCCAGGGCGGTGCCCGTCCCGACCAGCACCGCGCCGCTGGCGGCCCGCAACCGGTGAGCGTCCGCGCGGGCCTGCGGGGAGGTGATCCAGGCGCTGCTGCCGTCCGCCGCGGCGATCCGCCCGTCCAGGGTGGACGCGACCTTCCACACCACCCTCGGCCGGCCGTGCTGCACGGCGAAGTGCCAGGCAGCCACGAGGTCCGTGGCCTGGTCGACCACGTCGACGCCCACCGCCTCGGCTCCGCCGTGCACCAGCACACCCGCGGCAGCCAGGTCCCGGGCGCCACCGGCCATCGGCCCGGGGTCGGCGAGGGCATAGACTACGCGGGCGATCCCGGCAGCGCGCAGCGCCTCGGTGCAGGCGGGGGTCCGGCCGGCGCGGGCACAGGGCTCCAGGGTGAGGTATGCCGTGCCGCCGCGGGCGCGGTCGCCGGCCTGCTGCAGCGCCACGACCTCGGCGTGTGGGGTGCCGGCGCCGGCGTGGTGACCGGTGCCGACCAGGGCCCCGGTGGCGTCCAGCAGCACCGCTCCCACCCGCGGGTTCGGGTCCGCCGCCGGGCCTGCGGAGGCTGCCGCCAGGGCGCGGAGCATCCAGTCACGGTCCACCGTGCTGCTCACCGGAGGTCCTCCCTCTCGCTCGGCCAGTGCGGCGAGCTCCGGGAGGACGGGGCAACGGGTCGGGATCGGAGGACTCCACCGGATACGCCGGTGGAGGCCGCGATGGTGCGACCGTGCCAGCGCCTGCTGTGCAGGCCACGCGCTGCCTACCATCCGGACTTTCACCGTCGGTCCTGGAGTTCCACCAGGTCCACCGGCCGCTGGCTGCGGCCGGGTCGCGGACTATCACCGCCGGTTCGGAATTACACCGACCCCGGAGCGCGTGCCC
>CAYVEH010000203.1:0-4650 GCA_964450585.1 uncultured Ornithinimicrobium sp. | reverse complement strand
GTCAAAGCGAGCCTGGAGCAGCGCCCAGCGACAAAGACTGATGTCTTCGACGAGCACCCCGCACCCGTCCTGGCCGAGCTCCCCGAGGAGGAACAGGCACGCATCATCAAGCGATTCCGGGACCTGCTGCAGATTAGGTACGGCTCGCCCCGTGGCGACGCCGAAGGGGACCGACGGGCGGGCATACTTAACGCTGACTACGATCCGCAGATCACAACGTTGTCGCAGCGGGTCGAGGCCAAGGGTCGCGAGTTGCGTGCGCTCCACGAGGACGGTGCCTCCAGGGCCGCGCTGTACCGGCAACTCCAGGGCCTGGACGAAGGCCCAGACTTCCTTATCCACGGCAACCGCCGCACGCTGACCCAACGACTCGAGGACTACGACCCTGCCGTCTTGGAGATTGTCGGCACCGAGGTGGCCGCGGAGAAGGAGCGTCCGCAGAAGAGCAGGCGCAAGCTGCTGGCACGGATCCGAAGCCGGCTGACCAAGGAAGGCGTCGGTGACGACGTCACATTGCACCAGCTCAAGTATCTCGTCGGTGAGCTGTCGCGCGGTCAAGGTCTGCACCACCCGGCAAAGACGCGACGCAGCGAGGCCAGCCGCCCCGCGGCGGTCTACGGCACCCAAAGGGTGAGCCGACCCGGCGAACTGGTTCAGGTCGATGCCACTCCCACCACGGTCGCCATCCTCGGACCCCAAGGCATTCTTGTCCCTGCCGTCATCCTGAGCGCGATCGACGTGTACACCCGGTGTTTCGTCGCCCTCCGTGTGTGCGTCGGTGCAGCGACGTCCCGGGACGTCTGTGCTCTCATCGCGCAGATGGGACGGCCGACCGTTACCCGCGCCGGGTACCCGTATGAACTGGAGCACTGGCACGGCATACCGAAGCTTGTCGTCGTCAATGATGACCCAGAGGGTGAGAAGACGACGGTGCAGAAGGTGATCGGGCGCAAGCCTGCGATCCACCCGAGCACCATCGTGTTCGACCACGGGTCTGAGAACGCGAGCGATCACGTCATGCGGTACGCCGCGGAGTGCGGCATCGACATCGTGTTCTGCCCTCCCCGCAAGGGTCACGCCAAGGGCATTGTCGAGGCCGTCCACCGGGTGCTGGGCGGTGTGGAGAGTGCCATGCCGATCCACAAGGGACAGAACGTCCTCAACCGTCCCGCGGAGTTCGAGACTGCCGTGCCGATCAAGCCGCAGGACCTTCAGGACATGCTCTGGGAGTACGTCATCGACGTCTACGCCAATGAGGTGCATCGTGCCCTGACCGAGGCGCACGGGTCCGACCAGCCGCTGAGTCCGGCGATGGTGTGGTCCGACTATGTGACCTCCTACGGTGAGCTTGATGTACCGGTCGACCCCTGGGTCTTTCTCAAGGGTCTGGAACGGAGTCAGCGCCATCTGAGCCCGGAAGGCATCCGGCTGCACAAGGTGACTTACAACTCCAGCCAGCTCCAGCAGTTGCGGCCCATCGCCATGAAGGGCATCGGTGTTAGGGCACGACCGTTGACGGTCTTCTACGACCGCCTCGACACCACCCGAATCTTCCTAGTCCACCCGGTAGAAAGGCACTGGATGGTCGTACCCCGCGCCATCGACTGCAACGGCAGTGTTGCTCCGATGAGCGGTCTGGTCCGTCAGCTCGCGCTTCGCGACACTGACCGGGAGACCCGACGCACCCTGACTGAGGCCGAGACCCATCGCCGGGAAGCCGCGTTGCTCACCCGGTGGCTCGACGGGGTGTTCACCGACCGCCAGGACGCCAGGTATGCCGCCATCGAAGGAGGGAGGCAACGCACCTACGCGCACGATCTCGAGCAGGCCAGCGACGAAGTCCGTGCCCTGGCGTTTCCCGCCCCTGAGGATGAACAGGAGCTGCAGGAGTACCCAGACACCCGCGACGACGACGCCGAGATCGACTACGACGAGGAGATCACCTTCGACGAGGACGTCGAGGAAAACATCCAGGACGACTCGGTCTGGGGGCTGTCATGAGCACACCGATTGGTTTCAGGCTCATGCCGCAGGACATCGACGACTGGCCACATCTGGTCATGGGCCAGAACCCAAGGCCCGAGTTGGACGGGCCCATCACGGAAGACCTTCGGAGGCGAGTCGACGCCTACAACCAGCGCATCGGCACCCTGACCACGCGCGACACGACAGCGGTCGCGCAGGCTATCCGACGGGCACACTTCGAGAACGACAACTCGGCGTATGGGAGTGCAAGCTGCGTGATCCTCGACGGCAAGCCGATGAGTGGAAAGACACACGCCGCCTTGTCTGCAGCGTTTAGCGAGACCAAGAAGATCTGGTCGGCACTTGGGCGGTCACCGGACGACCCCAAGCACGATCGAAGTGTCCCGTGGATCTACGTCGAGGTACCCAAACTCGCCCGAGGGTTCTCGCTGCTCAAAGCGATCTGGACGTTCCTGGGGCCGCCCCCGCTACCTCAGGGCGCTACGACAGCTGACTACCTCGAGGCACTCCGCACGATCGCGCCAAAGGTTGGTCTGCGCGGCATCATCATCGACGACGGACACGGCATCGGCGCCGGACAGAACAAGGACTCACGGCTCCTGGCCGACGTACTCAAGGGCATCATCACTGGGCTCCCCGCAACCATTGTGCTCATCGGCACCGGCTTTGGCGAGTCTGGGGTTCTCCATGGAGCCGCTGGAGACCAAGTCCGGCTCCGGGGTGCCAGATGGATCGACATCGGGCGATGGGAGCCACCGTCCCCTAGGAAGATCGGCGACTGGGAGTACCTCGCGCGAAGCCTCAACGAACGCCTCGTCCTCCCTGCCGATGGAATGCGTGTCCGGCTGACCACTCGCCGCGCGGTCCACACCCTCCACGAGGGCAGCCGGGGTCGTCCCGGCTTGGCCGTCGAGTGGGCCAAGAGGGCTGCTTCGTATGCCGTGTGGCACGACACGGACCTCGACGTCGCCGCGCTGGACGCGACCACAGTTGGCCTTCCGTCACTGGAGACGTCATGACGACACGGCTGCCGCTCCGGATCGAGCCGATGCCTGGCGAGTGGTGGCGCGGTTACCTCCTGCGAGTAGCAGCGATGTATGGGGTGGATCCCCTGAGCCTGTTGCAGCGCCTTCATGGACTTGAGTCAGCGAACCGGCGACACATGCGTTGGGTGGGGATCGCCATGTCCGAACCAGTGGCTAGACGGGTAGGAGCGGTAATAAATCTCGAACCGGAAGGGATCCAAGCCATGCACTTGAGTGCCTACGACGGCTCAGCCCTCGATTTCGCCGGCCGCCCCCTCGAAGGCTTCGACCCCGCACTAGCGTCCACGGTGGACCGACTTCCACTCGCCAGTACAGGGCCGCTTGTCAACGTCACGCACGACCGCTACTGCCCGCGCTGCCAAGAGGAGAGTCCCGGGTACCGGGCTAAGAGTTGGAGGCTCCAGGTCCACCTGGTGTGCACCAGGCACGGAGCGCTGTTGTCCGCTACCGGGCCGGCTGCAGGTAATGCCGCGCCGCCCTGGACCGTAGACAGGCAAGCGGCCGTCCTGTCTCGCCTCGTCCCGTCGCGCGATAACAGAGCCTTCTTCGAGCACCTCTACGCACAGCTCGTCACCGTGCTCGGCACCTGGAAGGGGAAGCTACACCGAATGGCTCTGTCTTCACCCGAGACAGCGCTTGAGGCGTTCGACCTGTCCGTCACCAGAGTCCTGTCCCCGGGCTACCCGGACTACCAGGGTCTCGGAGACTGGCCACTTCGCTTGGCCACGCGCCACCTGCGAGCACCCCGGTCGTGGGGGTTTGATGGGACGCTAGACATCTTCCCGCACCTGCTTCCCATGCATCTATTCACGGCAGGGCTGTCTGACCTGCTGCAGCGGAACCAGATCAGACCGGCGCGAGCTGTGGCTGCCCTCGGGACGCTCATGAGTGCCACCGGCCTGGCCCTTGGTGCCGCAGCCGCGGTGCTACCTCCGCGGCGACGTGGAACCACCTCGTCCCTGCTCCTTGCTGAACTCGTGCAGCTGGAGCGCGATGGACGCGCAGAACGGTTCTGGACCTTGTGCACTGCTGCCGCGAGCCAGCTCGTCAGCGAAGCTGTCGACTATCGCCACCGGGAGCAGGTCTGCCCCGACGAGGAGGCGTACCTCGCCGCAACCTCCGCCGAGCCTTCTGCCTACGCCCGCACCGTCCGGACCTGGCTCGTCGATCAGTGGGCCTGCACCTACACCTCCAGCAATGTCCGACCCAGCGTCCGCGACGGCAGCATCGAGCACTTCGACCGCCTCTACGGGGCCGGTATGCGGGCTTCCCTCGCTCGACTCTTCGAGGAGTCAGCGGCATGACACGTCTGCCTCTCGCACTCGCGCCTCTCCAGGACGAGGCGTGGCCCTCATACCTGACACGACAGGCCGCTCAGCACGGAACAACCCTGGCCGGGATGGGCAGCCATCTAGGCCTGCGAGACGCTCGTGGTCGGTGGCCAGGACGCTTCGGCGTCACGATGGCGGAGACGGAGGCGGCGCGTGTCGCGCCGATGCTGAGCCTCGCCCCCAAACAGGTCCAACGGATGCAACTTGCCGCCTACCACCAACTAGCCTTCGACCTTGGAGGCCTCGCCCACAACTCCGCGATCGGCGGCACCAGAGCAACAGTGCAC
>CAYVEH010000202.1:0-4735 GCA_964450585.1 uncultured Ornithinimicrobium sp. | reverse complement strand
GGCCGGGCCGTGCTGCGGGCCGTGGTGGTGATGCCGTTCGTGCTGCCCACGGTCGTGGTCGGTGTCATGTTCCGGGCCCTGCTGTCCACCGGCGGGCCGCTGGGTTTCCTGGGGTGGGACCGGCACTGGATGGCGATCCTGGCTGCCTTCATCTTCTTCAACCTGGCGGTGGTGGTGCGCACCGTCGGCGGGATGTGGCAGGGCCTGGACCGGCGCGCCGAGGACGCCGCCGCAGCGCTGGGGGCCAGCCCCGGGCAGGTCTTCCGGTCGGTGACGCTGCCGGCGCTGGCGCCGGCGATCATCTCCGCCGGCACGCTGGTGTTCCTCTTCTGCTCCACCGCCTTCGGGGTGGTGCTCACCCTCGGCGGGCTGCGGTACGGCACCATCGAGAGCGAGATCTACCTGTTGACCACAGAGTTCCTGGACCTGCAGGGAGCCGCGGTGCTGTCGGTGATCCAACTGGTCGCGGTGGTGGCGATGCTGACGCTGGCGGCCCGGGGCCGGGCCCGCACCGAGCAGAGCCTCACCCGCACCCAGGGGGTGGCGCGCCCTCCCCGCCGGGGCGACTGGCCGCTGCTGGGGGCTGCTGCGGTTGTGGTCTCCTTCATCCTGCTGCCGGTGTTGACCCTGGTGTGGCGCTCGCTGCGCGATGGTGGCGGCTGGACGCTGGACCACTACCGGATGCTGGCCGACCCGCAGGCGAGTCCGGCGTTGCGGGTCAGCATCCTGGAGGCGGTGCAGAACTCGCTGAGCACCGCTGTCGATGCGACGGTGCTGGCGATGGTGCTCGGTGTCTGCGTGGCGGTCGTGGTCTCCCGTCGGCCTCGTCCGCGCTGGGCCCGCCGGGTGGTGTCCACCCTGGACGGGGTCTTCATGCTGCCGTTGGGTATCTCCGCGGTCACGGTCGGCTTCGGCTTCCTGATCACGCTGGACCGGCCGCCGCTGGACCTGCGCACCTCGGCGGTGCTGGTGCCGATCGCCCAGGCGATGGTCGCCCTGCCGTTGGTGGTGCGCACCATCACCCCGGTGCTCCGGTCGGTGGACCCACGGCTCCGGCAGGCCGCAGCCGCCCTGGGCGCCAGCCCGGTGCGAGCGGCCTGGACCGCCGAGGGGCCGGTGCTGGGCCGCCCGCTGCTGGCCGCTACCGGCTTCGCCTTCGCCGTCTCCCTGGGGGAGTTTGGTGCCACCAGCTTCCTGTCCCGGCCGGACCGGCCGACGGTGCCGGTCGTGATCTACCAGCTGATCAGTCGGCCCGGGGTAGAGAACCTGGGAATGGCGCTGGCCGCCTCGGTGCTGCTGAGCGTGTTGACCGTGACCGTGATGGGCCTGGTGGAACGCCTCCGGGTCGGAAGTGTGGGGACGTTCTGATGTTGACCCTGGATGAGGTGAGCGTGCACTTCGGGCCGACGGTCGCGGTGGACCGGGTCAGCCTGCAGGTGCCCGAGGGTGAGGTCCTGGCGGTGCTGGGGCCGTCCGGGTGCGGCAAGTCGACGCTGCTGCGGGCGGTCGCTGGCCTGGAGGAGTTGGACACCGGTGTGGTGCGGGCAGCGGGCCGGGATCTGGCCGGGGTGCCCACCCATCGGCGGGGCTTTGCGCTGATGTTTCAGGACGGGCAGTTGTTCCGGCACCTGGATGTGGCCGGCAACATCGGCTACCCGTTGCGGCTCCGGCAGTTGCCCCGCCCCCAGGTGCGGGCGCGGGTGGCGGAGTTGTTGCAGCGGGTCGGGTTGCCCGGTTACGGCGCGCGCGATGTGAGCACCCTCTCCGGGGGAGAACAGCAGCGGGTGGCCCTGGCGCGGGCGTTGGCTGCTGAGCCACGGCTGCTGCTGTTGGATGAGCCGCTGTCGGCGCTGGACCGCTCGCTGCGGGAGCGGCTCGCAGCTGACCTGCGCGCGATCCTGACCGGCACCGGCACCACGGCCCTGCTGGTGACCCACGACCATGACGAGGCGTTCACCCTGGCCGACCGGATGGCGTTGATGTTTGCCGGGCGGATCGTGCAGCACGGCCCCACCCAACAGGTGTGGCGTGAGCCGGTGAGCCGGCAGGTGGCCGAGTTCACCGGGTTCAGCGTGTTCTTGCACGGGGCCGCGGCTGACCGGGTGCTGCAGGCGGCCGCGGAGCCGCACTCAGGGAGCGAGGGCGCAGACGAGGCAGCCCACCGGCTCGACCAGGACGGCATACTCGCGCTGCGTCGCGCGGCCCTGCGGGTGGACCCACACGGCCCGTTGGCCGGCACGGTGCACAGCGCGGCGGCGACGACTGATGCCGTGCGGGTGGAACTCGACGTGGACGAGGTGGGTCGCGTCGAGGCGCTCGCCGGTCAGGACGCCGTGCTGGAGGCCGGTGATCGGGTCCAGCTGCGCACGGACCGTACCGGGATGGCACTGTTGCCCGCCGACGCCCGACCGGCCGATGCCCGGCTTCCCGACACGCGGTGAGTCGCTGCAGCGCGAGCGGGTGCGCACGGTGGCGCTCCGCTATCCCGGTCTGCCCAGCGGCGGCACGTCGACCCCCCAGCTCCCGGGCGGTGGTTCTGGTTACAGCGCCTGCACCACGGCGCCGCCGCCGCTGGTGTCATCAGGCAGCTCGGCGGTGGTGGCCGCGGTGCTGACTGCTAACGCCAACAGCACCGCGGTGCCGATCGCAGCCACCGGCCACAGGGCGGCAGGGTTACGGGCACGCTGAGCATCAACTGGAGTGTCCAGCAGGATGTGCATGTGCGCGCTCCAAGCAGTGTGAGAACCCGTTGCCGACGGCGAGCACGAATGACCCTTCTGCACGCCGCTGACGCGTTGCTTCTAGCGTGGCGGACTCTCGGGGTGTCTGGCAATACGTAATTCTACGCACGAGGTACTGACTCTGCATCATCCTCCAGGATGACTCAGATGCCAAATGGCACGTGAGTCACCCTGCAGGACAAGCAATCTGGGCGTGACGCTCCAGTGCCTTGACGATCGGGCTCAACTGGTGGCGCCACCCGTGGTGCCACCGGGCAGGCTCGGGTTGGCGCAGTAGCTAAAGCCTGGCTGGTTGCCCTGGTGGTAGCTGAACTGCTGGCCGTCGACCTCCAGCACCAACAGGTGACCGGGCACCAGCGCCTGGGTGTAACTCATCCCCGGCTTGGGGCACCCGATGCTGCCGTCGGACCAGGTCACCGCGAAGTAGCCGGCAGCGGTCACCTGCTCCGGGTCCACGGACTCACGCTTGGCCAGGTCCTTGATCGCGGTCTGCACCTCATCGGAGTCCAGCACCTCCTGGGGGACCGGCCCGGTGGGCAGTGCGCCGCTCTCGTGCGGGGGCAGTTCAGTCACGGGTGGCTCCTCGGGGTCGCCGATGATCTTGTGGCTGGTGGTCTCTTGACTGTCATCCGGTGGCGCTGTCTCGCTGCTCGTCGGCGCACTGTCCTCGGTCGTGCCAGCCGGCGTCTCGGTCTCATCCCCGCAGGCCCCCAGCCCCAGGGCGATGGTCAGCGCCAGCAACGGCGCCGCCACACGAGTTCGGGAGATCCTCATCGTCATCACCTCTCGTCGGTTCCCGAGTGTATGACGTGCCGTCCCCGCCGCCGGGTTCCCACCCCGGCCCCGATTTCTCGCGACAGGTGCTGAGGGGCGGCGCCTGTGCCGCAGCACCCCGCCCGGAGACAGAGGAGGGGCGCCGACCCCCTGCGTCGGCGCCCCTTCCCCTAATGCCCCTGGTGCGACCTCCACAGGAGGCCTCCCCTGCACCGGGTGTGGATCTTGCCCCGGACCCACACACTAGGAATGACGCCACCCGGGCGTCTGCCGTTGCATCAGCATCCTGTGATCTACATCACATATGTCTCCTGGCGTCGGGAGCCGGTGACACCCAGGTCACGGCATCGGGCGCAGCGTGATCACCTGCAGCGCATGCCCGACCGGACCCTGGGTGTCGTGCAGCGTCGTGGCGTTGACGCCCAGACCGGTGCCACCCCAGGAGACCCGCGTGTCCAGGCCCACCCACCCCCCGACCGGGGCCCGGTGGAAGTGGATCGTCAGGTCGGTGTTCGGGAACAGCCACTCGGCCGGTGAGTTGCGCACCGCGATGCCGTTGGCGGTGTCCACCAGACCCACGAACCGGGCCAGGTCCGTGCTCGGCTCGCCCTCCACCAGCTCCTGGTCGGTCCGCAGCCAGACCCGCCCACGGCCCGGCTCCGGCTCCTCCACCGGCCGGAACTCCACCGAGTCGATGTACCCACCGGCCCACACCTCCATCCCCTGCCAGGCCGGCAGGGTCTCCGGGTCCGCCATCGGCTCCTCGGCCACGGCGGCGACGGCACGGGTGTCCTGCACGGACAGCCGCCATGCGGTGGCCCGGATGACGTCCCGGCCGCCGGAGGCCATGGTGGCCTCGACCAACTCGATCGTCCGGCCCGGGCGCACCGTCCGGGTGCGGATCGTGGAGTCCTCCAGCCGGATCATCCCCAGGATGTCGAAGGAGATCTGGGCCAGTTGCAGGTCCTCGCGCGGTTCGTGCCGCTCGATGGCGTGGGCCAGCAGGCCGGAGGCCGGGGCCATGTGCTGCTCGTGCGCCGACCAGGCGCCCTGGGCGTGCTGGGTGGGACGGTAGACCCCTTCACCGAGGGGGAGGTAGTAGCTCACCTGGTCATCGTAGGGAGCAGGATGGTCGCCATGACCCAACGCCTCCTGCAGATCGTGACCGAGGTCCTCCAGCGCCCCTACCCGTACGTCTCGGGGCACGTGGCCACCGGCCC
>CAYVEH010000201.1:0-4779 GCA_964450585.1 uncultured Ornithinimicrobium sp. | reverse complement strand
GCGATCGAGCCGGTGACGTGGGTGCCGTGTCCGTTGCCATCACCGGGCACCGGATAGTTTTCGCCGGTGGTGACGAACCAGGAGTCGGAGTGGTCACCATCGCGGCCACGGTACTGGCCCGCCAGTGCCGGGTGCTCGAAGTCCACTCCGGTGTCCAGCACCGCCACGGTGACTCCCTGGCCTCGATAGCCGTACTCGCCCCAGGTCTGCGGGGCGTGCACCTTCTCCAGCGACCAGGTCGGCAGGGCCGGCTCACTGTCGGATGCCGGCAGGTCGGGCAACTGAACCTGCTCGGCCAGGCGCACCTGGACGATGTCGTCCCGGTCGGCCAGCTCGGCCAGGGTGGCGGCGTCGACGGTGGCGCCGACGCTGTTGACGATCCACAGCTCGACCGGCTCGCCGGGGGCCGGTGCACCGGTGCTTTCCTGGGTTGCGGCGTCGGCCGGGGTCGAGGGATCCGCCTCCGGGTCTGCGGCTGCCGCGCCCTGGTTGCCCTCCTGCGGGGTGGCCGTGCGCAGGTCGGCCAACAGGTCGGCGCGCTGCTGCGCACCGGCGGACTGCAGTGCCTGGACGACCACGCCGGTGCGGGCCTCATCGGCTGCCTGGTCGGCGGCGCGGGCCGTCTGCGGACCATAGGAGCGGGCACCGGCCCGCACCTGCTCAGCCGCCTCCAGCGCGGCCACCTGGGCCCGGTTGTTCACGTCGGTCAGGTCGGCCGAGCCAGTCAGTTCGATCACCACGGTGACCAGGCCGTCCTCATCGGCCGCAAGCGCCTCCGTCACCGCCGGGTTGATGGTGCTGGCCGGCGGCTCCGGCCGCACCAGTGCTGCGGTCAACGGGCTCTCCGGCACGGCGGCCGCGGCGGCCTCGGTCTGAGCGTCATCGGTCGCGTCGGCGTCGCTGTGCGCTGCTCCCGGCCGGCTCACCTGGGCAGCCGCCGGGTCGATGTCGGCCACCGGCACGTCCAGACCGTCCAACAGCGAGGTGCTGTCCCCCTTCAGCTCAGTCTCCGCAGCCCGCTCGGTGTCTGCTGCTGCCACGCCCGGTGCTGCCGATGCTGCTGGTGGTGCTGCCTGTGGTGCACTCGCGAGCGCCGCCACGGCATCGCGAAGCGTCTCCGCCCCGGAGATCGCCTCAGCGGGTGACGTCCCGGCAGCGGGGCGCTCCACCGCTGCGGCGGGAGCCACCCCCAGCAGACTCAGGACGAGGGCCCACCCGAGCAGCAGGGCCAGCAGGCGGGAGGCGGTAGCGCGCAGCGACATGGGGATCTCCAGTTGCAAACCAGGACACGCCCAGGACGAGCGCGACCACAGGACTGCACCGGAAGGTAGTCCGCCGGTGCGCCACCGCAGAGAATCTTGACCGAACCGTCCACGTTGCTTGGGTGAGTTGTGATCTTTGTCCACGTCCTGTGACCTACCCGTTAGTTCACCTGCGGTGAGTACCGTCGTCGTCATGAGCAACGAGTTCATGACCGATGCAATCCCCGGCAGCAACGTCCTGATCAGCGGCTGCGTGGTGCGCTTCTCCGACCCCGAGGGCTGGCCGTCGATCCACGCCAACGGGGCTCACCTGTGCGCCGGCGTCAGTTCCGTGGAGGTCGACCCCCGCAACGGCATGCTGCGAGCCGTGCAGACCGTGACCGATCCGGCGGCCCACCCGATCCTGTTCGCCTTCATCCAGACCGACGAGACGCTCTCGGCCCGTGGCATCATCGGCGGTGCCTCCGGCGGCACCGCCGACACCCACTATGTGCTCTACGACACCGTGTTGGACCGCAAGCTGGACCTGCGGGAGCGCGAGGACCGGATGCGGTTGCAGTCGCCGGTGGCGAACGTGTGGCTGGGCTGGGTGCACCTGGCGGCGGGCTGAGCTACCGGGCGGAACCCGTGTGCGACGGTCCGCACCTTGCGGCAGGATAGGCGCATGGCGGTACACCAGGCAGACCTTGACCTGGCCGTCTCCCGGGCTGAGGCCGAGGTGCGTGCGCTGCAGCACGTGCGGTTGGCGAAGAGCACCTCCAACCTCTTCCGCCCGCGCTCGGACGGCCCGGCCGGGCTGGACCTGTCCGCCTTTACCGGGGTTTTCGCGACCACGGAGGCCACCGCCGACCGGCCGGCCACCGCCACGGTCGGCGGGCTGACCACCTACGAGCAACTGGTCGACGAGCTGCTTCCACGCGGCCAGATGCCGCTGGTCGTGCCGCAACTGAAGACCATTACCCTGGGTGGGGCGGTCACCGGTCTGGGGATCGAGTCCAGCAGCTTCCGCAATGGGCTGCCGCACGAGTCGGTGGTCGCCCTGAAGGTGCTGACCGGCACCGGTGAGGCGGTCACCGCGACCGCGGACAACGAGCATGCTGAGTTGTTCCACGCTTTCCCCAACAGTTACGGCTCCCTGGGATATGCGCTGACGCTGACGATCGAGACCGCCCCGGTCCAGCCCTACGTGGCGCTGCGGCACGTGCGCTTCACCAGCCTCACCGAGGTGGTCGAGGCGATCGGTCACATCATGGCCTCCCACGAATGGGACGGCGAGCCGGTCGACTTCCTGGACGGCGTCGTGTTCAGCGCCACCGAGAGCTATCTGACGCTGGGCCGGTGGGCCGCGGGCACCGAGGGGTTCGCCACGCCGAGCGACTACACCGGCCAGCACATCTACTACCGCTCGATCCAGCACAAGCGTCGCGACCTGCTCACCGTGCGGGACTACCTGTGGCGCTGGGACACCGACTGGTTCTGGTGCTCCAGGGCCTTCGGTGCCCAGCGACCGACGCTCCGACGGTTCTGGCCACGGCGGTGGTTGCGCAGCGACTTCTACTGGCGGATCGTCAACCTGGAGACGCGCTACGGCGTCGTGGCGGGTCTGGACCGGCTGCGTGGCAAGCCACCTCAGGAGCGGGTCATCCAGGACGTGGAGATCCCGCTGGAGCGCACCGCTGAGTTCCTGAGCTGGTTCCTGGACACCATCCCCATCGAGCCGCTCTGGATCTGCCCCGTCCAGTTGCGGGACAGCGGTCCAAACCTCCCCAAAAATGCGCGAGCGCCGTACCAAACCTCCCCAAAAATGGGTGGGACACCGTGGCCCCTGTATCCCATGACAGCCGGGGTGCCCTACGTCAACGTCGGTTTCTGGTCGGCGGTGCCGATCACCGACGGGGCCAGCTACGGCGACACCAACCGGGCGATCGAGGAGCACGTCACCGCCCTGGGTGGGCACAAGGGCCTGTACTCCGAGGCGTTCTACGACCCGACGACCTTCGCCGCCCTCTACGGCGGTGACCACTACGACCAGGTCAAGGGGCGCTATGACCCTGATGGCCGGTTCCCCACTCTGTTCGACAAGGCGGTGCGCGCACGATGAGCATGACGGTCGGTGAGGCCTTCGACCGGTACATCGGCCCCGGCAGCGGGCTCCGGATCGAGGCCTACGACGGATCCAGCGGCGGAGACCCCGACGGTCAGGTGCTGCGGCTGCGCAGTCCGGAGGCGCTGAACTACCTGCTCACCGCGCCCCGGTCCATCGGCATGATGCGCGCCTACCTGTCCGACGAGCTGACCATCGAGGGGATGGATGAGGGCAATCCCTACCGGGAGCTGAGCACCTACCTGACCCGGCTGTCCGTCCGGCGTCCACGGCTGCGGGAGCTGCCGGACCTGGCGCGCTTCGTCGCCGAGACCGGTCTGCACGTCCCGCCGTTGCCACCCCAGGAGGCTCCGGCCCCGTGGCGCCGGCTGACCCACGGGCTGCGCCACGGGCGGGCCCGGGATGCCGAGGCGATCTCGCACCACTACGACGTCTCCAACGCCTTCTACGAGATGGTGCTCGGCCCCTCGATGGCCTACACCTGTGCGATCTACCCGGACACCGAGGCCTCGCTGGAGGAGGCCCAGTCCTACAAGTTCGATCTGGTATGCCGAAAGCTGGGTCTGTCTCCCGGCATGCGGCTGTTGGACGTCGGCTGCGGGTGGGGCGGGATGGTACGCCACGCAGTCACCCACTACGGGGTCAGCGCGCTGGGGGTCACCCTGTCCCGCAACCAGGCCAGCTGGGGCCAGCAGATGATTGAGCGCGAGGGGCTGTCCGGCCGGGCCGAGATCCGGCACGGAGACTACCGGGACGTGACCGAGCGGGGCTTCGATGCCGTCTCCAGCATCGGGCTCACCGAACACATCGGGGTCCGCAACTATCCGGCCTACTTCGCGTTCCTGCGTGAGCGGCTCCGTGACGAAGGACGCCTGCTGAACCACTGCATCACCCGCCCGGACAACCGGCGCAACGGCCTGCTGAAGGACCCGTTCACCAACCGGTACACCTTCCCCGACGGCGAGCTGTCCGGGGTGGGACACATCATCTCGGTGATGGAGGACCAGGGCCTGGAGGTGCGCCACCAGGAGAACTTCCGGGAGCACTATGCCCGCACCACGGGCGCCTGGGCCGAGAACCTGTCAGCCAACTGGCAGGCCTGCGTGGCCGAGGCGGGTCTGGGTACCGCCCGGGTGTGGGGCGTCTACCTGGCCGGGTCACGAGTCAACTTCGAGCACAACAACATCCAGCTGCACCAGGTCCTCGGCGTGCGCACCTCACACCAGGGCGAGTCCGGGTTGGAGCTGCGACCGACCTGGGACCTGGCGGCGGCCGTGCGCGGCGAGGACGCCCGCACGCGCTAGGTGCTACGCGCCACAGCGCTTAACCTGAGGGTCAGGAGTCCGGGGCCGGGCTCGTGGCACGACGCCTGGACAGACACGGAGGACCCCACCGCATGGCACGCTCGCACAC
>CAYVEH010000200.1:0-4837 GCA_964450585.1 uncultured Ornithinimicrobium sp. | reverse complement strand
TGGGTCAACATCTGGCAGGACCCGGAGGCGGCAGCCTTCGTGCGTAGCGTCAACGACGGCAACGAGACCGTGCCGACGGTGGTCATCGACGGGCAGCCGCACACCAACCCTGACCCCGATCTGGTCCGCGAGCGACTGGAGGTGCTGGCATGACGCAGGTCTCGACCCGGCGGGTCTACGACGGAGCCCCTCCCGGCTGGCACGCGGTCCTGGTGGACCGGGTGTGGCCACGCGGCATCGCCAAGGACGACCTGTCGGCCACCTGGCTGAAGGAGGTCGGGCCCTCCACCGAGCTGCGGAAGTGGTTCGGCCACGACCCGGAGAAGTTCGAGGAGTTCGCTAGGCGCTACCGCAGGGAGCTCAACGGCTCGGACGCCTTTGAGGAGCTGCTGGAGGAGGTGCGCGGCGCCAAGCGGGTGGTGCTGCTCTACGGCGCCAAGGACACCGAGCACAATCAGGCCGTCGTGCTGGCGGACCTGCTGCGTGAGCACCTGGACGGCTGACCCGCCCGCACAGTGACCCCACCGATTCAGCGCAGCGGGCCGACCTGGTGGATCTCGTTGCCGAACGCCTGGTCCGGTCGGTCTCCGTCCTGCGGCTCGAGGGCCACGACGATGCCGGTCTCGACATCCAGGCTGACCCGGTATGCCGACGGGTAGCCAGCGGCCTCCTCCTCCGGGGCGGCATCGCTCCCGCTGGCAGCCTCCAGCGCCTGACTGACCGCACCGAACAACAGCGGACAGCAGGAGCACCGCGGGTCATACCCGTCGCCGGCCTCCTGGGCGGACTCCGGCAGGGCCCGCACCGTCGCGGTCCAGGTCAGACGTCCTAACCGTCCCCCCGCGTGGACGTCACTCACCTCGACGCCGCGTGACAACTCGACCGGGTCGAGCATCGCCACCCAGCGGTAGTTGCCCCACATCGGGTCGTCATAGTCCGCCTCGGGTGGGCGCTGCAGCACCAACCCGTCGTCCCGGCGCTCGGGCTCGATGCGCTGCGGCGGGCGCACCGGCGGGTCGTCGCGCTCCTCCGGCGGCGCCAGCCCCGGCTCGGCCCGCCGCAGGAAGCGAGCGAGTCGTGATCCTCGCGTCGGCAGCAGCCGCCACTCGGCCGGCGGCTGTTCGGCATAGAGCCCGGTGCGGGTGTAGGGCACGCCGGTCTCCACGTGCCGCTGCCCCTGTGACAGCACCTCCAAGTGTCCGGGCCGCCTGAGCCAGGCCTCCACCGGCCCCTGGCCGTGGGCCTGCTCCGCACGGTGGGTGAAGTGCAGCGTGCCAAACCGCCACGGCGAGGACCGGGCGAGGGCCCGGAAGTCGTCCGGACCGGGCGCGCTCGGCAGTGGTGCGAGGCTCGGCATACGACCTATTCTTCCAGCGCGAGCAGGCGGGAGCGAGCGGTTTCAGGCGGCAGCGTGGGGGAATCTAGACTGACCCCCATGTCCGCACTGTCCCGCGACGATGTCGCGCATGTCGCCATGCTGGCCCGCATCCAGCTCACCGATGCCGAGCTCGACACGTTGGCCGGCCAGCTCGACCAGATCGTCGACTGGGTCGGCCAGATCCGTGAGGTGGCGGCTGCTGACGTGCCGCCGATGTCGCACCCGCTGCCGTTGACCAACGTGACGCGCCCCGATGAGGTGCGGCCCAGCCTGACCCCGGAGCAGGCGCTCGCCGGCGCCCCGGCCGCGGATCAGCAGCGGTTCAGCGTCCCCCGCATCCTGGACGAGGAGTGAGCACGAGTATGCCGACGGCCACCGACCTCACCCAGCTCACCGCCGCGCAGATGACCGACGGGCTGGCCGCCGGGGACTTCACCTCGGTGCAGCTCACCCAGGCGCACCTGGAGCGGATCGAGGCCCTGAACCCGGTGCTCAACGCCTTCCTGCAGGTGGACGCCGAAGGTGCCCTGGCCACCGCCGTGGACGTCGACGCCCGTCGCGCAGCCGGTGACCAGTTGCCGCGCCTGGCGGGGGTGCCGATCGCCGTCAAGGACATCGCCTGCACCCAGGGCATCCCCACCACGGCCGGGTCGCGGACCCTCGAGGGGTGGATCCCGCCCTATGACGCCACCATCGTCACCCGGCTGCGCGAGGCCGGCCTGCCGATCCTGGGCAAGACCAACATGGACGAGTTCGCGATGGGCTCCTCCACCGAGCACTCCGCCTTCGGCCCCACCCGCAACCCCTGGGACCTGGACCGCATCCCGGGCGGCTCCGGTGGCGGCAGCTCCGCAGCGGTCGCCGCGTTCCTGGCCCCGCTGGCCATCGGCTCGGACACCGGCGGCTCGATCCGACAGCCGGCCGCAGTGACCGGAACGGTCGGGGCCAAACCCACCTACGGCGGGGTCTCCCGGTACGGCATCATCGCGCTGGCCTCCAGCCTGGACCAGATCGGCCCGTGCGCCCGCACCGTCACCGACGCGGCGCTGCTGCACGAGGTCATCGGCGGGCACGACCCGATGGACTCCACCAGCATCGACGCCCCGGTGCCCGACCTGGCCGGGGCGGTGCAGGCCGCGACCTCCGGGGACCTGACCGGCACCCGCATCGGCATCGTCACCGAACTGACCGGCGAGGGCTACCAGCCGGAGGTGCAGGCCCGCTTCGATGAGTCCGTGCAGTTGCTGCGGGAGGCCGGCGCCGAGATCGTCGAGGTCTCCTGCCCGCACTTCGAGTACGCGATGGCGGCCTACTACCTGATCCTGCCCAGCGAGGCCTCCTCCAACCTGGCCCGGTACGACGCGATGCGCTACGGCCTGCGCGTCGGCCCCGAAGGGGTGGCTGCGCCCAGCGCCGAGCAGGTGATGGCCGCCAGCCGGGACGCCGGTTTCGGTGAGGAGGTCAAGCGGCGCATCATCCTGGGCACCTATGCGCTGTCCTCCGGCTACTACGACGCCTACTACGGGCAGGCGCAGAAGGTCCGCACGCTCATCGCCCGCGACTTCGAGGCGGCGTTCACCCAGGCCGATGTATTGATCAGCCCGACCGCCCCGACCACCGCCTTCAGGATCGGCGACAAGCTCCAGGACCCGATGGCGATGTACCTGAACGACATCGCCACCATCCCGGCCAACCTGGCCGGGATCCCGGGGCTGTCGCTGCCCAGCGGAGTCAGCGAGGAGGACGGCCTGCCGGTCGGCATACAGGTGCTGGCCCCGGCCACCCAGGACCAGCGGATGTATGCCGTGGGGGCGGCCCTGGAGGCCCTGTTGGCTCGGCAGTGGGGCGGGTCGGGCAGCGTCCTGGACCGGGCCCCAGAGGTGATGACCGGGGCGACGTCCCCCAGCCGCGAGGAGGCACAGTGAGCACGCACACCCCGGGCCTGCACGGCGAGGACGTCCTGGCCTATGACGAGGCGGTGAGCCGGTTCGACCCGGTGCTGGGCCTGGAGGTCCACGTCGAGTTGAACACCGCGACCAAGATGTTCTGCGGGTGCGCCACCGGCTTCGGTGCCGACCCCAACACCCAGGTCTGCCCGGTCTGCCTCGGTCTGCCCGGAGCCCTACCGGTGGTCAATCAGCGGGCGGTGGAGTCAGCCATCCGCATCGGCCTGGCGCTGAACTGCCAGATCGCCGACTGGTGCCGGTTTGCCCGGAAGAACTACTTCTACCCGGACATGCCGAAGAACTTCCAGACCAGCCAGTACGACGAGCCGATCGCCTTCGACGGCTACCTGGACGTGGATCTGGACGACGGGACGGTGTTCCGCGTCGAGATCGAGCGCGCCCACATGGAGGAGGACACCGGCAAGTCCACGCACATCGGCGGGGCGACCGGGCGGATCCACGGCGCCGAGTACTCCCTGGTCGACTTCAACCGGGCGGGCATCCCGCTGATCGAGATCGTCACCAAACCGATCACCGGAGCGGGGGAGCGCGCCCCGGAAGTGGCCCGTGCCTACGTCGCGGCGCTGCGCGACCTGCTCAAGGCGCTGGACGTCTCCGAGGTGAAGATGGAGCAGGGCAACGTGCGCTGCGACGCCAACGTCTCGCTGCGTGCGCGGGCCGGGGACGACCCGGCCGGGCCACCGCAGCAGGAGGTGCCGCTGGGCACCCGGACGGAGACCAAGAACGTCAACAGCCTGCGCTCGGTGGAGCGGGCGGTGCGCTACGAGATCTGCCGGCACGCCGCGGTGCTCACCGCCGGCGGCAGCATCCTGCAGGAGACCCGGCACTGGCACGAGGACACCGGCGTGACCACCTCGGGGCGGCCCAAGTCCGACGCCGATGACTACCGCTACTTCCCCGAGCCGGACCTGGTGCCGGTGGCTCCGGCGCCGGAGCGCGTCGAGGAGCTGCGGGCCACGCTGCCTGAGCCGCCGGCGCAGCGTCGCAAGCGGCTGCAGGGCGAGTGGGGCTACTCCGACCTGGAGATGCGCGACGTGGTCAATGCCGGTGCCACCGAGGTGATCGAGGAGACGGTGGCCGCCGGCGCCACCCCCGCCGCCGCCCGCAAGTGGTGGATGGGTGACCTGGCGCGGCGGGCGAATGAGGCCGACACCGCGGTGACCGAGCTGGGGGTGACCCCGGAGCACATCGCCGAGCTCGACGGGCTGGTCCGCGACGGGCGGCTCAACGACTCGCTGGCCCGGCAGGTGATGGAGGGTGTGCTGGGCGGTGAGGGCACCCCCACGCAGATCGCCGACGCCCGTGGGCTCGAGCTGCAGGACGACGGCGCGCTGGAGGCCGCGGTCGACAAGGTCATCGAGGCCAACCCGGATGTCGCGGAGAAGATCCGCGGCGGGAAGGTGCAGGCCGCCGGTGCCCTCATCGGTCAGGTGATGAAGGAGATGCGGGGTCAGGCGGACGCCGCCAGGGCCCGCGAGCTGATCCTGGGCAA
>CAYVEH010000199.1:2007-4871 GCA_964450585.1 uncultured Ornithinimicrobium sp. | reverse complement strand
CTAGTCGTGGATGCCAGCACCGCCTCGATCACGGCCGCCGCGCTCACCGCCGCCAGGTCCTCCGGTGAACCACTCCCAGCCGGGACTGCGGTGGACTCCCGGGGACAGCAGGTCACCGACCCCACCGAGGTCGCCGCGCTGCTGCCTCGTGGCGGGCTGATGGGCACCCTGACCGCCGTGCTCGTCGAGGCGCTCACCAGCGGCCTGGCCGGCCGGAGCTCGGCACCCGGCTGGCGTGCCGCGACCGTCATGGCCTTGGCGACCGGCACACCCATCGCCGAGGAGTTGCGGGAGCGGATCGCCGTCGCCGGCGCGACCGAACCGGGCAGCAGCAGCCGCCAGACCCTGCAGCGCGCACGTCACGGCGGGGTGGTGCTGACCCCGGAGGAGGTCGCGCTGCTGGACTCCTGGACCAACCACTGAGACCGCCGCGCCCAGCGGCACGCTCTCAGGCCTCGGGCGCCAGCAGCCGTCGCCACGAGCGCACCGACGGATCGGTGGTCAGGTGGTCGATGAGATCCTCAGCAGCCGCCATCAGAGCCTCATCACTCATCGGATCCAACGCGTCCAGGATGAACAGCGCCGTCGTGGTGCCCTCCCGCAGTTGGGTGCGCCGGCCCTGTCGCCAGTTCCATCGCCGGCAGGTGACCCCGGCCTCGTCCCGCCAGATCACCTCTCCCGCTTCGGGGTGCTCCACGACCTCGGCACCGTTGGTCATGGTGTCGAACGGCTCGGTGCCGTCGGCGCGCACCAACTGGGGGGCTCCGGCATACCGACGCAGGTCCTCCCCACCCACCGGCAGCTGGTGCAGCACGGAGACGGCGTTGTAGGTGTCGGTGAGGCGGTTGACCCGTGGCAGACCCTGCGGTGCACGGCGAGTCAGCGCCTCCAGACTGTTGCGGGTGCGCTGCGGCTTGGCGCCGAACTGTCGGTATGCCGCACGCCAGGCTTGGATGTGCGGGAGCTCGTCCACGGCGTGCTCTGCCAGCAGGGACTGGGCATGCTGCTCGGCCGCGACCAGCAGTGCCTCACTGGTCCTGTCGCCTGGGGCCGGCGTGAGCCCGTGCAGCACGATCAGCAAGGCCCGGTAGTCGGGGTAGAGGCGGAACACCTCCGGGTCGACGTGGGCACGGGCCAGCAGGTCCTCGGGGTCGGTCACCCGCTGAGGATAGCCACGTCGGGGACGCCGCAGGACTGGTCTCAGGCCGGATCAGCCCCCGGTGAGCGCCTCGGAGGTCCCGTACTTCTCGACATACCCGGAGAGGTCACCGCTGCGCAGCGCCTCCCCCAGTGCCGCCGTGCGGTCCCAGTCGAGGATGTCGACCGAGGCGCCCCAGGAGGTCATGTCGAAGTAGGCCACCGGCACCATCAGGGAGGTGATGTCCTCCTCGTCCAGCTGGGACCCGATCTCCACCATGGTCATCATCTGCTCGATGGAGACGTCGCCCTCGATCTTGACGTTCTTGTGCAGCATCGGCAGCAGCTCGAGCAGCTTCTTGGGGTTCTCCTCACGGATCTGCACCAGGCGCTCCATCATGCCGATCAGGGCGGCGCGGTGCCGTTCGGTGCGGTCCAGGTCGCCCAGCGGCAGGGTCTTGCGCTCGCGCACGTAGATCAGGCCGTCGGTGTTCTCCAGCTTGATCCGGCCCTTCTCGAAAACGACCTGACGGCCGGTCGAACCCACCGTCACGGTGGTGGCGTGCTCGTTCTCCACCCAGAAACCGTCCATCCACCGGGTGAGGGCGATGAACATGTCGAAGTTGGACTGGGCCACGAAGTCGATCTCCAGGCCACCGAGGGTGTTCGAGACGGTCTTGCGCAGCAGCGGGATGCCGCCGCGGGCGTAGGCCTCGTTGATCTTGTTCTTGCCGTAGCCGGGGATCTCGACGTAGGAGTCCCGGGCGAAGGAGACCAGGTTGAGGTGCTCCCGGTCCTCGGTGAGCTGGACCAGCACGATCACGTCCGAGCGGCCCGAGAAGTCGTTGCTGCGCGAGTCGTTGCCGATGACCAGGGCCGTGATGTTGCCATCCGGCAGCGGCTCACCGGCGGCCTGCTCGTCCTGCTCGTCCTTCTCGGTCTCTTTCGCCTTGTCCTCGGTCGGCGGCGGGCTGGTCTTCTTGGCCTGGTCATCCGTGGGCGCCGGCTTGGCGGTGGCCGTCTGCTCATCCGTGTCCGGCGCCGCGGTCGTCGGGGCCGCGTCAGCAGTCGTGGGTGCCGCATCGGATGTCGTCGGAGCGCTGTCGGTCTGCTGCACCGGCTCCTCGGTGTCGTCGCTACTGCTGCATGCAGTGAGCGCAAGACACAGGGCGACAAACAGCGCCAGCAGGCGGCGAGTCAAAGTCATGACGCTTCCTTCATCGTGTGGGTCATAGTGCAGGCTCCCCAGGTCGCAGGATCCCAGTCACGAGGACAGTCCACTGTGCGCGGATTCGTGGCAAATGTCCAACTGACGCTCCCAGGCGTGCCGCGAAGAAGTTCCCTGATCAGTCAGACCCTGGGCCGTGGTTCCTGCCAGGCCTGGGTCAGGCGCCTGCCTCACGGAACTGGTCGAACTGGATCTCCAGAAGGTTCGGATCTGGTCGCTCCACGCGCGCAGAGGGCAACACCATGAGCTTCTGTCGGTGACGGCCCTGCAGCCCATGAAGCAGCATGGGACCATCGCGCTCGTTCAGGATCCTGGGCTGGACTTCAACGGTGTAGTCAGGCCTCACGCCCAGGAGAAAGCTGTCGTAGGCCGAGTGATGGATCTTGCAGAGAGCTAAGCCGTTCCGCACGGATGACTCGCCCAGCTCCTCCCGGTCAGGCACGATGTGCGCTGCGTCGAGCAGTTGGCTGTGACCCAGCGAACAGATGGCACACTTCGT
>CAYVEH010000199.1:0-1907 GCA_964450585.1 uncultured Ornithinimicrobium sp. | reverse complement strand
GAGCCCATAGAGTTCATCGACAGTCAGCAGGAACTGCTGCTGCGCAGGCTCTTCCCCCACGACATAGACGGGGTACACCGGCTGGTAGAGCGCAACACCGACTCCGAAGAACCAGATCAGGGGCACCCGCTGCTGCATCGCCCGGCGCAACCCTCGGTTCTCTGGGTGCTCGCCATCGTCGCCACGCCACTTGTATCGGATCAGGTGGTCATCCCCGAAGCTGTCTTCGTACGGACGGGAGGAGCCCTCCGGCCGGTAAACCGTGCGGATACTGAGCGCCGCCTCAAGGACCTGCGGCTTGCGGATCCCGCGTTGCCGGTCCATCAAGGCAAAAGGTGAGCCTTCGAAACGGAAGTCCTGCAGATGTTCGGTGGAGATCGGTGATTCGCCATCTCCGGTGTGTGCGGCCAGCCAGGCCATCGCGGCGGCTCTTAGCTCAGCATCACGGGCCTGCGACCAGATTGCCACGAACTGAGCTTCGCATGGGAGGCAAACGGTGACAAGAGGCGGCCCACGTCGTCGGGCCAGAGGCGGCTGAACGTGGCGCTCCGGCCGAGACGCAGAACCGTTTCGTTAGGCCTCGACTCCTTCGCAATGGGCGTTGATCTCGTCCAGACCGGTCTGCAACTGGTCGGCCTTCACCCGAGAAACACCCGCCACGAGTTCGTGCCCTGCCTCCGAGAGCTCGGGGTAGTCAGGCAGAACCTGCCCGTTCAGACCGCCGAAGAGCGCCCCGATACTGGCTGCTTCATGCCAGGCAGGTTCCTGACCGATATTGCCCCAGCTGTCGATCGGGCCGTGCTCGTCGGCGAGGTGACCGGCTAGGGCACACGCGTACGCGACCTGACCCTGTGCCGACACGTCAGCATCCGAGGAGTCAGCTACGTCAGCACACTGCTGCGTGAACTCCTGGAGGCCCTGCTGCATACTCTCTACGTCGGCTGTGGTCAGCCCTGTGAAGATGGCCTGACCCGCCTTCGCAAGGTCTTCATGCCCGTCTGGGACGTAGCCACCGCTCGCACCCGTCAGGGAGGCCATCGCCCCCACTACCCGTGCCCCCTCATCAGCGTCATCACCGATCAGGGTCCACGACGAGATGTCGGCGTCGGCGCCGACGTGGTCGGCGAGCGCACAGGCATACTCGATCTGGCCCTCATCGGATACATCCGGTTCGTCTCCACCAGAGCTGCAGGCGCTGGTGGAGACAGCCAGGGCGGCGACCAGTCCGGTGGTGGTCGCCCGGCGGCGGCTGTCGTTCCCCCGCCCAGCGAACCGACTGCTCATGTGATCTGTTGTCCCCACCATGTGGCCACTCAATCGCGTGGCTCATGCCACCGTCAAACCCGGATTCCTGCGAGACATGGCGCCGCCGTGGTGCGGGGGCCTCAGGGGCAAGCCCCGCACCACGGCGGAGTCAGGGTCAGCTGCAGCCGCTGGTGGAGCCGCAGCCTTCGCAGACGTAGCAGGAGCCGGCGCGCTGCATCTTCGTCCCGCACGTCATGCACATCGGGGCGTCAGCGGACTTGCCTTGGAACTTGTCCATCAGGTCCGCCGAGGAGTGGATCGCGGCGTCGACCTCCCGGGCCACGGCGGCACCTGAGCCGCTCGTGTCCTCAACCTTCTCCTTCTCGGCCCGCTTGGTGGAGGTCGCCACGGACTGGCTGTAGGACTCCAGCTCGTCCTCCAACGACTCATCATCGGAGTCATCGGAGGCCGTGCCCGCCTGGTAGGACCCGGTCTCCAGCTCCCGGGCCCGCTCCTCGGCGGTGTGGATGCCCATGTAGTCGCGGGTCTCGAAGTCCAGGTAGTCCAGCGCCAGGCGACGGAAGACGTAGTCCATGATCGACTGCGACATGCGCACGTCCGGGTCGTCGGTCAGACCGGCCGGCTCGAAGCGCAGGTTGGTG
>CAYVEH010000198.1:0-4887 GCA_964450585.1 uncultured Ornithinimicrobium sp. | reverse complement strand
CTCAGACGAGCCGGTGCATCCAGCCGTGGGTGTCGGCCACCCGCCCGTACTGGATGTCCAGCAGGCTGTTGCGCAGCGTCTCGGCGACGTCACCGCCGCCCATCTCGACCTCGCCCCCACGCCACTTCAGCCGCCCCACCGGGGTGATCACCGCCGCGGTGCCGCAGGCAAACACCTCGGCCAGCTCGCCGTTGGCAGCGTCGGTCTTCCACTCGTCGATCGAGTACTTCCGCTCCACCACCTCATGGCCCCGCTCGCGGGCCAGGTCGATCAGCGCGCTGCGGGTGACCCCCTCCAGGATGGTGCCGCTGAGCTCCGGGGTGACGATGCTGCCGTCGCGGTAGACGAAGAACAGGTTCATCCCGCCGAGCTCCTCGACCCAGGTGTGCTCGGCCGCGTCCAGGAAGGCCACCTGGTCGCACCCCTGCTCCGCGCCCTCGGCCTGAGCCAGCAGGGAGGCCCCGTAGTTCCCGCCGCACTTGGCGGTGCCGGTGCCGCCGGGCGCCGCCCGCACGTAGTCCTCGGACAGCCAGATGCTCACCGGCTTCAGCCCGCCGGCGAAGTAGGCCCCGGCCGGGGAGGCGATCACGCTGTACAGCGCCCGGTGGGAGGGGCGCACCCCCAGCGCCTCCTCGGTGGCGATCATGAACGGCCGCAGGTACAGGCTGACCTCACCCAGGGACTGGTCCGGCACCCACCGCTGGTCGACGTCCACCAGCACTCGCAACGACTCCACGAACAGGTCCTCCGGCAGCTCCGGCAGCGCCAACCGGCGGGCGCTGCGCGCGAACCGGGCGGCGTTGACCTCCGGGCGGAAGGTCCAGATCGAGCCGTCCGCGTGCCGGTAGGCCTTCATCCCCTCGAAGATCTCCTGCCCGTAGTGGAAGACCGAGGCGGCCGGCTCCAGCGGGATCGGCCCGTATCCGGTGACTCGAGGGTTGGTCCACCCGCCGTCCTTGCTCCAGTCCACCAGCACCATGTGGTCGGTGAACTTGGCACCGAACGCCGGATTGGCCAGGAGCTCCGCCACCTGCTCATCGGTGGCGGGGTCGGGCCGCTGCTCGACAGTGAACGTCGGTGCAGTCTGGGTGGTCATGCGTCCTCCTGGGCAGCGTCGTTGCGGGATCTCCAAAGTACCTCAGCGAATCCAGCTCATCAGCGCCCGCACCCGCCGTCCGGCCTGCTCGATCGGGTGGGCCGCCCGGGCCACCGCGCTGCGGGTCGGCAGCGCGGCGGCATCGGCATCCGGGACCTGTTCGGTGCCGAAGCCCGCCGCCCAGGCGGTATCGACCCGGTCCTTCAGCTCGTGCAGCGTGACCAGGTAGGCGACCTCCTCGGTCGCCCCCTGTTGCACCAGGGTGTCGAAACCGTCCTCCACCAGTCGCTGGACCGCTGTGTGCACCGCACGATCGGCATACGCGGTGGCCTCGGCCAGCTCACCCACGCCGGTGACCAGGGCACCGGAACGCAGTGATCCCAGGGACTGGCAGTATGCCGTGAGCACCGGCCAGGCGACCCCGGTCGCGTCGGCGGCCACCGCCACCAGGCACGGGACCCCGCGACCATCGAGGTACTCGGAGCGCAACCGGTCGGCCCCGCCGATGCCTTGCAGCACCACCAGATCCACCCCCTGCGGGGCGCGGACTCGCTCCCGGTGTGCCGGTGTCGGGTCCGTCAGCAGGATCAGGTCACCGGCCTCCAGGTGAGCGTCCAGCAGGTGCTGAAACGTCGCTGGGTCGACGGAGTCATCGGAGGGCAGCACAATGATGTCGGCCTGTTGCACCGCGGCCTCCGGCTCGGTGACCAGCAGGCCCTCGATCTCGGCGCGGGCGGCGGCCCGGCTCTCGGCGTCCACCCCCACGCGGACGTCGACCCCGCTATCGCGCAGGTTCAGCGCGTGCCCGGAGGCGATGGGGCCAAAACCGAGCACCGCCACCTGGCGGTCCTGCAGCAGCGTCAGGTCGGCTGTGTCCGGGTCCAGCTGCCTCGCCTGGCGGCTCACGTCTCCTCCTTGCCTCGCCACCGGTGGACGGCGACCAGCCGGGCCGACTCTGCCGACAGGTCCGCCCAGGGGGTGTCCACCTCCAGTTCCAGGGCGACGGCGGTGGGCATCCCCTCGGACAGGGTCGCCAACGTCTCCGGGGTGCTGGTGTGCCGGTCGGCCAACCCCATGCCCAGGGATGGGATGCCGGGAGCATGCCCGACGACCAGCAGGGTCCGGGTCTCCACCGGCACCTCCTGGATCACCGCCAGGATCTGCTCGGGGTCGGCGTTGTAGATGCGACGGTCCGGCCACACCTCGACGCGGGCCGCCTCCGCGCCGGCCGCCAGCTGCTCCCAGGTCTGCTCGGCGCGGGTGGCGGTGGAGCACAGCACCAAGTCGGGCACCCGGGCGTGCGCCACCAACCAGGCGCCCCCGGCGCGGGCGTCGGCTACCCCGCGGGGTAGCAGTTGGCGGGCGTGATCGGGCGCGCCGGCGGCCTGCTCGGTCTTGGCATGCCGCACCAGCAACAGGGTGCGGGCTGCACGCGGGCGGGTGCTGTCCGGGTCCTGGGTCATGACGGCTCCTGGGGTCCTGGGTCGACCAGGTGCTGGATCGTGCCGGTGCCCAGGTAGTGCTGGATCTGCTTGGTGGTGTAGGCCGCGGCCCGCCGCGGGAAGGCGGTGCTGCTGCCACCGCGGTGCGGGCTGATCAGCACCCCGGGGGTGGACCAGAGCGGATGGCCTTGCGGCAACGGCTCGGGGTCGGTGACGTCCAGCGCTGCCCGCAACCGACCGTGGGCGCACTCGCGCTGCAGCGCCTCGGTGTCGATGAGCCCGCCGCGGCCGACGTTGACCACCAGGGCATCAGCGGGCAGCAATGCGAGCTCGCGCGCTCCGAGCAGCCCCTGGGTGTCCGGTGATAGTGGGACCGCCAGGGCCACGATGCTGTGCTCGGGCAGCAGGTCCGGCAGGTCCTCGATGGCGTGGACCCTCTGGGCGTACTCATCCCCGGGGCGGGCACGGCTGGCCACCGCGGTGATCCTGGCCTCGCAGGCGGCCAGCCGCTGAGCCAGCGCCCGTCCGATGCCGCCGTAGCCGACGATGAGCACGCGGGCGTCGGCCAACGCCCGGCTGACCTGCTGGTCCAGCCAGTGCCCGGCGTCCTGGTGGCGGACGAACGCCGGGATGTCGCGCTGCGCCGCCAGGGTGAGGGCCAGGGCCATCTCCGCGGTCGAGGCGTCATGGACCCCGACCGCGTTGGCCAACATCACACCCGCGGGCAGGTGCGGGGTGACGTGCTCATATCCGGCGGTGAGGGTGATCACGGCTCGTAGCTGCGGGAACCGGCCCAGGGTGGAGACCAGCGGCGCGTTGAACTGTGGCACCACGATGAGCTCCAGGTCGGTCCGCGGGGGCTCCTCCTGCATATCCCAGGAGGTGATCTGGGCGCCCTCGATCGGCTCGAGGAGCTCGGCGATGAGGCTGGGCACGCTGATGACTGGCACCCCTCCACGCTAGCCGAGCCAGCGGGTGGCTGCGGCTGGGCCTGGTGCGTGGCACAGTGGGGATATGCGACGGCGTGTCCACGGCGTGGTGGCGGTCGCACTCGGGGCACTCATCGTCACGGCCTGTTCGAGTGCGGACGGCGAAGCCGGGCCGGTCCCCGCACCGGACGGGGCCGGCGGTCCTGACGTGTCTGGGCAGACTTCCGGTGGCGCAAAGGACTCTGCCTCGGCCGGTGCGCCGACCGGGAGCGGGCAGGACGGAGAGGACCCGTCGGCCGGCTCACCGCCCAGCACGGGCCCCACGGCCCCGGATGCGGTGGACCCCTCGGCCGAGCCCACCGGCGAGCAGGACCAGGGCGTCCCGGAGGAGCTCGCCGACCAGGTGAGCGTCATCGCCACCGGCTTTGAGGTCCCCTGGGGGCTGGTGCCCCTGGCGGACGGGACCCTGCTGGTGGGTGAGCGGGACTCCGCCCGGGTGTTTCATGTCGTGCCCGGCAGCGACCCGACGTTGGTGACCACCGTGCCGGGGGTGGTGGCCGACGGTGAGGGTGGCCTGCTGGGGCTGGCGGTGCCGCAGGACTCCGCCTGGCACGACGGCGGCACGGATGTGTTCTACGCCTATGCCACGACCGCCACGGACAACCGCGTGCTGCGGGTGGACCCCGGCACGGTGGCCGGCCCGGGACGGCCACAGCCCAGCGTGGAGGTGGTGCTGAAGGGCATCCCGAGGGCGGGGAACCACAACGGGGGCCGGATCGTGTTCGGGCCGCGGGGCAACCTGTTCGTCAGCACCGGCGATGCCTCGGAGGGGACGATGGCCCAGGACCCGGACTCCCTGGGCGGGAAGATCCTGCGCATCACCCCCGACGGGCAGCCGGCCCCGGGCAACCCCACGGAGGGCTCCCCGGTGTACTCCCTGGGGCACCGCAACGTGCAGGGTCTGGACTGGGACGCGGCTGGGAGGGTGTGGGCCAGCGAGTTCGGGCAGGACGCTCGCGATGAGGTGAACCTGATCCAACCCGGGGAGAACTACGGCTGGCCGCAGATCGAGGGCCCCGGGGGTGAGCCGCGCTTTACCGACCCGGTGGTCAGCTGGCCCACCGAGGACGCCTCACCCTCGGGCCTGGCCGTCGCCGGTGACGGCAGCCTGTATGTCGCCGCGCTGCGTGGGCAGTCGCTGTGGCGGATCCCGGTGATCGACCGGGGCACCGGCACCGACCGTCAGTCCGTCATCGTGGGCGAACCGGAGCGGCTGTTGGAGGGCACCTTCGGCCGGTTGCGCAGCGTGGCCTTTGGGCCACAGGGCGACTTGTGGGTGCTGACCAGCAACACCTTCCGGGGTGAGGCGAGCCGCACCGACGACCAACTGTTGCGGATCAACAACCCCGCGCTGTTGTGA
>CAYVEH010000197.1:0-4918 GCA_964450585.1 uncultured Ornithinimicrobium sp. | reverse complement strand
TGCAACCGGTCGGCTCCCGGCTTCCTACCCGGGCCAAGGTGCGGGTGGAGTTCGGCGCGCCGCTGGACTTCACCGGGCGGTTCCAGGACGTGCCCGCCGGGCGGGCCCGGCGGCAGGCCACCGACGAGATCATGCGTGCCATCCAGCAGATGTCCGGCCAGGAGTTCGCCGGCAGGTACAACGACCGCTCGCCGGACCTGCCAGCATGACCCTGTCGCGCCCCCGGGCCACGTCCCGTGATCACACCGCCCCGCGCCATCCCGTCGTGCTCTTCGACTTCGACGGCACGCTGGCTGACACTATCCCGCTGATCGTGGCCTCCTTCCAGCACACGGTGCGCTCCGTGCTGGGCGAGGAAGTCACTGAAACCGAGGCCCGCTCCTGGATCGGGCGCACATTGGTGGACATCTTCGGTGAGCGCAACCCCGACCATGCCGAGCACCTGGCGGAGACCTACCGCACCTGGAACCTGGCCAACCACGACCGGTTGATCCGCGCCGTCGACGGGCTCCCGGACGTCCTGGACGCCCTCGTGGCGGCCGGCTCTCGGCTGGGCGTTGTCTCCTCCAAGAGCGCCCACACGGTCCGGCGCGGGCTGGAGGCAGTCGGGCTACGCCACGACTTCGCCGTGATCGCGGGGTTGGAGGCGACGACCCGCCACAAGCCGCACCCGGACCCGCTGCTGCACGCCGCAGCGGCCCTGTCGGTCGATCCGTCCGCCTGTGCCTACGCCGGCGACACCGTCGTCGATATCCGCGCCGCCCGCGCTGCGGGGATGCGGTCCATCGGCGTCGCCTGGGGAGCCGGGACGGTGGCCGAACTGCAGTCGGCCGGCCCCGACGAGGTGACCACCACCGTGCAGGAACTACTCCGCGCCCTGGCCTGAGACTCAGCTCAACCAGCGTTGCGGATCCGGTTTTCCAACTCGGCCACGGGCAGGGTCTGCGGTAGGTCGACGCCGGACTTGATATCGACCGTCCCGCCTTCGGACTCCCAGGCATACAGTTCAGCCTGCGTGCCATCAACGACCCAGGCAGCGGTCCCCACGATGTCGTAGGCATCATCGACGGAGGTGACCGCAAGGTAATACTCGTCTCCCTGCTTCAGAAAAGGTGGTAACTCCGGCACGTACCAGGAGCCTGGCTCACCAGTCTGGACCACCTGGATTTCCTTGCTACCCGACTGTCCCACGACTGTGTCAAGGATCTCCACGGTAGTGAACGTGAACACAATCTCGCCGATTTCCTCTGTCAGCGCCTGACCCGCGCGAACCTTGACGACAGCATCCGACCCCTGCACCACCTCGTCGAGGCTGACATACGAGTGCGCTAAGCTGACGTTGAGTGCCTCACCGTGGGGGACTGGATGCGCCTCGATGTCGTTGCTCGAGTCGCACGCCACCAAGGTCGTGAGTGTCAGGCCAGCAATCGCGATGAACGCCACTCTCGACATGGTTCGTCCTTAATAAAGGTAATTGACGCCATTCCTGTCGTCTTGAGTTGGGTTGACTAGTCCGCAGTCAAAGAATCTCCTCGAATCGTGACCGTTCATGATGACAACGTCCTGGCATGGTGTGGTGCTCGTGCCTTTGTGGGCAAGGCCCATAGCATGTCCCCACTCATGCATTGCGACACTCCTTTCGGCATTGGATGAATAGTGGTCGAAGCGCTCATTAAATCGTATGGATACATCGCCAAAACCGTAAGTGTTTCCCGAGCATGTCGCGGATCCTGGCGCTTGCCCTGACCACGTTGAAGTCGGATAGTTGGCCGAGGTCACAACAATGCGGCCGCCGCTTGACACCTGATTGAGGGTGACTTGGGTTGAATTGGTCCTGGTTGCCGCCGCCAAGACTGTAGCCGACGCCCAATTGGCGGACGCGCCAGTTGTGCGGTAGGTGATCGTGGATGTCGGGTGCCAACATCCGAACCAATTGAAATGCGGTCCGACGTTAGGTCCATCGTCGGAAACGTGTGCCATACTTACCGAAGACTCAGGAGTGGGTTGTGTCTGCGCAGACACACCCGAGGGCGGGACATCAGGAGCAGGGGAAATATGGCTCCTAGCCATATGGAACGGAGGTCCATGCCTGAGGCTAGCGCAGTCACTTGGACTCGGTCAAGCACTCGGCACTCGGCACTGCGGCACGGCAGGGCGGCGTTGACGTGGTCGGCTCAGGGCTTGCTCCAGTGCGCCTGGCACGACTTGTCAGGCAGAGCGCATAGAGTCAGGTCACTGTGTATGAGGGTGTGGTTCAAGACCTGATCGATGAGCTCGGCCGGCTGCCCGGCATCGGGCCCAAGAGCGCGCAGCGGATCGCTTTCCACCTGCTGGCCGCCGACCCTGAGGATGTCACTCGGCTGGTCGAGGCGCTCACCGAGGTGAAGGACAAGGTGCGCTTCTGCGAGCTCTGCGGCAACGTGGCGGAGGCCGAGCGCTGCCGCATCTGCATCGATGAACGCCGCGACCGCAGCCTGATCTGCGTGGTCGAGGAGCCCAAGGACGTGGTGGCGATCGAGCGCACTCGCGAGTTCCGTGGGTTGTATCACGTGCTGGGCGGCGCGATCAGTCCCATCGACGGGATCGGCCCGGCCGACCTGCGGATCCGGGAGCTGATGTCCCGCCTGGCGGACGGGACCGTCACCGAGGTGATCATCGCCACGGACCCCAACCTCGAGGGCGAGGCCACCGCGACCTACCTGGCACGGATGCTGGGCACCCTGGAGATCCGGATGAGTCGGCTGGCCTCCGGGCTGCCGGTCGGCGGCGACCTGGAGTATGCCGATGAAGTCACCCTGGGCCGAGCCTTCGAAGGGCGTAGGCTGATCGAAGCGTGAGCTGCTACGGCAGGCACCGAGCCTGCGGGAATGACAGGGGAGGCGTCGTGAGCGAGTCGATGGACCGGGATCTGAGCACGCTGGCCGAGGAGACCGCCCGGGAGGCGAGCACCTACCTCATGGCGTTGCGTGAGTTGGCTTCGGGCAGCGCCTCCGACACCGCGCTGCCGCTCCTCCTGCTGGCGTCGACCCAGGTGCAGGCAGCTGGGGCACGCCTGGGGGCCATGGTCGACGTGGTCCCGCACGAGCAGTTCGAGACCGACCCGGGCCCGGATGCGAACGTCGAGGGGATTCGCACCGGCCTGCACGAGCTGCTGGCTGGCGTCGATGATTACGTCGAGGTCGAGGACCCGGTGGTCTCCGGGGAGGTAGTTCACCTGCTGATCTCCGATGACTTGGCGCAGGTGGCCGCAGACCTGACGCACGGGTTGCACCACTATGAGGACGGCCGCTGGCAGGAAGCGCTGTGGTGGTGGCAGTTCAGTTATCTCTCCACCTGGGGTGAGCGGCTCGCCTCCGCGACCCGGGTGTTGCACAGCCTGCTGGCGCACGTGCGCCTCGATGCCGCCCCCGAGACGGTGCGGGAGGCGGAGCTGTCAGCGCTGCACACTGACCCGTCCTGACTCAGGACTCACGCATCTCAGCGGTGTCTGCTGGAGCCATCGGTGCACCATGCGCTCGGGCACTGAGCACTGCCCAGGCCAGCAGCGCGACAGTCAGCGCGATGCCGACGATGGTGCTCCAGGTCGAGGTGGCGATGAAGATCAGCACCATGGCCACCAGGGTCGGCACCAGGTAGATGAAGGCCTGCAGCACATAGCCGCCGAAGCTGGGCATCCGCACGCCGGCGCCGTCGGCGACCGCCTTGACCATGAAGTTCGGGCCGTTGCCGATGTAGGTGATCGCGCCGCAGAACACGGCGCCCAGGCTGATGGCGATCAGGTATGGCTCGTAGATGCCGGTGTCCGCCACGGATGGGTCACCGCCGAGTTCGGAGGCCATCTCAAAGAAGGTGACATAGGTGGGGGCGTTGTCCAGCACCGAGGACAGGCCACCGGTGAAGATGAAGAAGGTGACCTCGTTCAGCGGCAGCTTGGGCGCCAGCTGCGACAGGTACTTCAGCGCCGGGATCATCGTGAGGAAGATGCCGATGAAGATCGCGGCGACCTCCAGGATCGGGCCCCACTTGAACTTGTTGTCCTGGAACCGGGCGACCTTGTCGCCGGTGAGATAGGAGATGGCGGCCACTCCCAGCATGATGATCTCCCGGACCGGGATCCAGTCCAGGAAGGCCGCGGTCCCCTCCTCGATGGCGTGGATGTCGATGGAGGGCGCCAGGGCCACGGCCCCGACGATCACCGCCAGGTAGGCGAAGTTCACCTTGCCCTTGACCCCGAGCGGGGTCACGGTCGTGCGGTCCAGCTGCAGCGACTCGGGGCTCTCCTTGGCGTGGTACTTGGTGTCCAGCGCGAAGTACGTCGCCAGTAGCAGGATGTTCACGAACAGCCACATCGGCCACAGTCCGAAGGTCCAGGTGAACGGGACGCCGCGCAGCATGCCCAGGAACAACGGCGGGTCACCCAGCGGGGTCAGCAGGCCACCGCAGTTGGCCACGATAAAGATCGTGAAGACGACCGTGTGCACCCGGTACTTGCGCTCGTGGTTGGTGTTCAGCAGTGGCCGGATGAGAAGCATCGCCGCTCCGGTCGTGCCGATGAAGGAGGCGATCACGCCACCAAAGGCCAGAAAGAGCGTGTTGTTCCGAGGCGTGGCCTCGATGTCGCCCTTGAGGAAGATCCCCCCGGAGACCACGAACAGCGCCAGCAACAGGGCGATGAACTGGCCGTACTCGATGAGCGCGTGCACCACGGCCGGGGTGTCTCCGCCGACGATGAACCACAGCGCCACGGGCACCCCGAGCACCAGGGCCACCAGCAACTGCACGCGCTGCTTCTCCCAGGCCTCGGCGGTCGCTGGAATCAGCGGGGCCAGGGCGATGGTTGCGAGCATGGCCACGAACGGCAGAATGCTCCACCACTGGACTTCCATGTCCCCTCCATTCCAGACACCACCGGTGATGA
>CAYVEH010000196.1:0-4919 GCA_964450585.1 uncultured Ornithinimicrobium sp. | reverse complement strand
TTGTCGGTACCGTAGCGCCGCATCACCTCCGCATAGGTCATCCGCGGGAACGGCGTCGGCAGGTCCACCCCGATGGTCTGCCAGACAGCGCGGGCGATGGACTCCGCCAGGGCGATGACGTCGTCCTGCTCCACGAAGCTCATCTCGATATCGAGCTGGGTGAACTCTGGCTGACGGTCGGCGCGGAAGTCCTCGTCGCGGTAGCAGCGGGCGATCTGGTAGTAGCGCTCCATGCCGGCCACCATGAGCAGCTGCTTGAACAGCTGTGGGCTCTGCGGCAGGGCATACCAGCTGCCGGGCTGCAGCCGGGCCGGCACCAGGAAGTCGCGGGCACCCTCGGGGGTGGAGCGGGTCAGCGTGGGGGTCTCGATCTCCACGAAGTCCCGGTCGTTGAGCACCTGCCGGGCAGCAGCGTTGACCCGGCTGCGCAGCCGCAGGTTCTGTCCGGCGGCGTGGGCGCCCGGGCGGCGCAGGTCCAGGTACCGGTGCCGCAACCGGGCCTCCTCCCCCACGCTCACCCGCTCATCGATCTGGAAGGGCAGCGCCTCGGAGGCCGCCAGCACCTCGATCCGGGTGGCGACCACGTCGATGGCGCCGGTGGGCAGGTCGGGATTGATGTCCTTGTCCTCGCGGGCGACCACCTCACCGATGACCTGCACGCAGTACTCGCTGCGCAGATCGTGGGCGGTGCCGGTGAGCACCTCGTCGCGGGCCACCACCTGCACGATGCCGCTGGCGTCGCGCAGGTCGATGAAGGCCACCCCGCCGTGGTCTCGGCGACGGGCCACCCAGCCGGCGAGGGTGACGGTGGTGCCGACGTGCTCTGGTCGCAGTGTGCCGGCCTCGTGGGTGCGAAGCATGAGGTCTCCTCTCAGGATCGGTCCCGGAGAACGAGCTGCCTCCGGGAGGGCAGCCCGGGAGGTGTGGGCGGGGGCCAGATCGCGGTGCCACCACACCTTCGCCGAGAGATTCTCGGCCTCTCGTCGGGACCGCCGGACGCGCGATGCCTCGGTGAGTCGGCTCGAGCCGACTCGGCGGGTTGTCACTCCGCCCCGGACACAGGAGGCATTCTACGGTCCGCCGGCCGCTCGGCATACCGGCGGTGTGACCTCGGGTGCAACCTCTTCGGTGGCCGAGGCGTATGGATCAGTGAGCCGCCCCCGCTGACCTGGGGCGTGCTGGGAAACCGACCGCATCCACGACTGAGGGGGCCACAATGTGGGGCAGGAGGCATCGATGAGCCGGAGCCAGGCCGAGCGCGAGTTCGAGGAGTTCTATACCGCAGCGGCACCCCGGGTAGTCCATCTAGTGTACGCCAGCACCGGTGACATGACGATCGCCCAGGACAGCACCCAGGAGGCCTTCGCCCGGGCGTGGCAGCGGTGGTCCACGATCAGCACCTATGACGAGCCATTGGCCTGGGTGCGCACCGTCGCCCGCCGGTTGGCGATCTCGGCGTGGCGCAAGCAGGGTGCCCAGGATCGTGCCTACGTCCGGCACGGGGCACCGGCCAGCGCCGAGGGGCCCGGCGTCGACCGGGTCGCCGTCCTGGAGGCGCTGCAGACCCTCACCGACCCCATCCGGGAGTCGGTCACGTTGTACTACATCGCCGACCTGTCGATCGAGCAGATCGCCCGGGAGACCGGCGCCGCCGTCGGCACCATCAAGTCCCACCTGCACCGCGGCCGGCGACAGCTCGCCGCCGCGCTCGAGATCAAGGAGAACGACCATGCGTGAGGAGCACGAGTTCCACGACTGGACCGCGGACTGGACCCCGGAGCAGGACGACCGGCTGCGCGCGTCCCTGGGGTCGTTGCGGGCCGACGTCGATGCGGCCGGCATTCCTGACGTGCGGTTCGTCCTGCGCCGGGCGGGCCGGCAGCGGCACCGGGCGGTGGTCGGGATCGCGGCTGGAGCCGCGGCCGTGGTCGGGCTGTCCTGGTTCGGCTATCAGGTGGCCCTGGATGAGACCCCGAGTACCGCACCGGCCGGGCAGACCAGCCCCTCCGAGCGGGAGCGGGCCCGGCAGACGGCCACCGAGCACCCCTCCCAGGAGACAGATCCGGAGACGACCGAGGGGGAGCAGGGCGCGCCGCTGGTGCAGGCCGAGGACCTGGTCCTGGCCGAGTCGGGCGGCCCGGAGCTGGCCCTGTTCGTGCCGCCGACGCAGTGGGCCTCAGAGGCCTTCACCGGCGGGGCGGCCACCCAGGCGGGCACCGGTGACTTCGAGTCCACGGCCCTGTTTGTCTGCGACCCCGACGACGTGATGTGGGGTGCCGCCGATGAGGGCACCTTCGGCCTGATGACCATCTGGTCCCAGGGTTCGGCCTTCGGCGCTCAGCGGGTGCGGGTGCTGGAGTCCGCCGATGCCGCGGCCGGGTACGTCAACGACCTTCAGACGGCCCTGGAGACGTGTCAACCCCCGGCCGAGGCGGACAACATCTCCCTGGACGTCGAGCCGTTGGAGCTCTCCGGGGCCTACCGGGTGACGACCAGCTTCGCCGACGGCACCGACCCGATCACCGACTTCTACCTGGTCCGGCAGCACCAGGGCTCCCCGGAGGCCGTGTCCACCTACCGGTTGACCGATCAGTCCGGCCGGGTGACTGACGCTCAGGCAGCGAGTGAGCTCGAGCGGCTGGCGGGGCTCGTCATGGCCAACTAGCGCCCCACGCGGCGGTAGCGCCTGGTGGGCTTGCCCTGGCAGGGGCCCTGCGGATTAGCTCCGCGAGGCGGACAGCCGGGCGGACAGGGCCAGGATCCCCACCACCATGGGCGCGTTCCGGACCTGCCCGGCCAGCACCGCCTGCACCGCGACGGACAGCGGCACCCAACCGGTCGGCATGTCCGCCTCCTCGTGCTCCCGCTGGAAGCGCTGTGCGGCGGGCACGTCGGACAGGTCAGTGGCCACAAAGATCGTGATCACCTCACTGCTGCCGCCCGGGGAGGTGGTGACCGAGATCAGTGGCTCCCAGCTCGCCGCCTGCAGGTCGGCCTCCTCGGCCAGCTCACGATGGGCCGCGTGCTGGGCACTCTCACCCGGCACGTCCAACAGCCCGGCAGGCAACTCCCAGTCCTGAGCGCCCACCGGGTGGCGGTACTGCCGGATCACCAGAATCTCCGGCTCCTCGCGGTCGGTGCGCAACGCGATCACGGCCACCGCACCAGGGTGCTCGACGTACTCGCGCACCACGGTGCCGGCCGCACCGAGGTCGACGCGGTCCCGGCGAACGTCCCACACGTGCCCGGCAAAGACGGTCTCCGAGTCGGTCACCGGCGGCTGGGCCGGGACATCGACCAGGTCCGGCAACCCCAGGCGGGCAGCATCCAGTGCCATCAGCCGGCGGGCGTCCGCTCGACCTCGACCAGCCGCTGGCTGCGTTGCACGTCCAGCGCGGCCGAGACCAGGCCGGCGAACAGCGGGTGCGCCCGGTGCGGCCGGGACTTGAACTCCGGGTGGGCCTGGGTGGCGACGTAGTAGGGGTGCACCTCGGCCGGCAGCTCGACGAACTCCACCAGCTGCCCGTCCGGGGAGGTGCCGGAGAACACCAGGCCCGCCTCGCTAAGCTGCTCCCGGTAGGCGTTGCCGACCTCGTAGCGGTGCCGGTGTCGCTCCTCCACCCGGGTGGTGTCGTAGGCGGTGGCGATGACCGAACCGGGCGTCAAGGACGCCGGGTAGGACCCCAGCCGCATCGTCCCGCCCAGATCACCGGCGCCCTCGACGAACTCCCGCTGCTCCTGCATCGTGGCGATGACCGGGGCGGGGGTGTCCGGGTCGAACTCGGTGGAGCTGGCGCCCTCGATCTGGGCGACGTTGCGGGCAAACTCGATGACCATCGCCTGCAGCCCCAGGCAGATACCCAGGGTGGGCACCTGACGCTCCCGGGCCCAGCGCAGCGCGCCGATCTTGCCCTCGATGCCGCGGATCCCGAAACCGCCGGGCACCAGCACCGCATCCACCCCGGAGAGGGCCGCACTGGCGCCGGCCTCGGTGCGGCACTCATCGGAGGCGACCCAGCGGATGGAGACGTGCGCATGGTGCGCGAAGCCGCCCGCGCGCAGCGCCTCGGTGATCGACAGGTAGGCGTCCGGCAGGTCGATGTACTTGCCCACCAGCGCGATCTCGACCTCGTGCTCGGGCTGGTGCACCCGCTGCAGCAGGGCGTCCCAGTCGCGCCAGTCAACGTCGTGGAAGGGCAACCCCAGGGTGCGCACCAGGTAGGCGTCCAGGCCCTCCCCGTGCAAGACCTTGGGGATGTCATAGATGGACGGGGCGTCCTTGCACGCCGCGACGCCGTCGACGTCGACGTCGGACATCATCGAGATCTTGCGCTTGATCGACATCGGGATGTCCCGGTCCGAGCGCAGCACCAGGGCATCCGGGGTGATCCCGACCTGACGCAACTGGGCCACCGAGTGCTGGGTGGGTTTGGTCTTCAGCTCTCCGCTGGGCGCCAGGTAGGGCACCAGCGAGACGTGCACGAAAAAGCAGTTGGCCCGACCGAGGTCGTGGCGCACCTGCCGGGCCGCCTCCAGGAAGGGCAGCGACTCGATGTCACCGACGGTCCCGCCGATCTCGGTGATGATCACGTTGGGGGTCTGCTCGGGGGGCAACTCGTGGGCGTCCGCCCGCATCCGGGCCTTGATCTCGTTGGTGATGTGCGGGATGACCTGGACGGTGTCGCCCAGGTACTCGCCACGGCGTTCCTTGGCGATGACGTCGTTGTAGACCTGACCGGTGGTGACATTGCCACGCCCGCGCAGGTTGATGTCCAGGAAGCGTTCGTAGTGACCGATGTCCAGGTCGGTCTCGGCGCCGTCCTCGGTGACGAAGACCTCGCCGTGCTGGAACGGGTTCATCGTGCCGGGGTCGACGTTGATGTACGGGTCGAGCTTCTGCATGGTGACCCGGAGCCCGC
>CAYVEH010000195.1:0-4950 GCA_964450585.1 uncultured Ornithinimicrobium sp. | reverse complement strand
CCGTCCCGCCCGTTCGGCTACGGCGGCGGGATCACGCAGCCCAAGCACATCACCGGCGGCTGAGGCGGCGGTCTCCCGCGGCGGACCCGACCGTCTCCCGGGGCGTCTGACAGCAGGTTGGCGTTCTCACAGCCGGCTATAGGGCGCTGTCAGACGCCGAACCTGCTCTCAGACGAAGCGTCGGTGACGGTCAGTCAGTAGCGCAGCGAGAAGTTGTGGTTGCACGTGGCCCCGGTGCGGCCAGTCACCGAGACGATGAAGATCTTGCCGTCCTGCGGGGCGACGAACTCCACCGGGTAACTGGCCCCCTCCAGTCGCGGGTCCAGCCCGGCCTGCTTGCCGTAGTCGGACGAGAAGGCACTGAGCTCCGCGGTGGTGCGGTGCACTCGGCCGTGCGTGTCGACATACTTCACGGTCGCCGTCGAGCCGGCCAGGTTGTACCCGGCCAGCCACAGCGCGTCGTTGCTGGAGTTCATCGCGGCGTTGGTGATCAGCGGCTCCTCCGCCTGTCGATGCAGCGCCTGGGCCAGCGAGACCCCGCCGACGGCACAGGTGTAGTACGGGTCCCACATGAACGAGATGTTCTTGGCGGTGTACCGGCCCACGGCCTGCACCTGCTGGTCCAACCGCTGCTTGGTGGACGGCCCGCGAGGAAATCCGCTGCCGCACAGCCCCTGGGCGCTACTGACCTCCGGGGTCATGCCCTCCAGGTTGGCCCACAAGGTGGCACCGGTGCCCTGCAGGCCCTCGGCCACCGCACCGAAGGAGGCACTGACCGAGACCAGGTAGATCGACTCCCAGGTCCCCTGGCCCACGAACGCTGCCGCGTAGGGGTCGACCGGCGTATCGGCCTGATTGACCAGGTACGCCCCCGCCTTGCCGGTGCCCATGCCGTCCTGGACCGCAATGGTCAGTGGCACCCCGGCGGACGTCGCGGCGATCGCCCGGGCCCCGGACCTGGTCTTGGTCAACAGCTCTGCACTGCTCAGCCCTCGGTTGCTGGTCTTGCGGTTGTCCAGGTACGGCGAGACCAACGCGCCCTTGTCGGGGAAGACCCGTGCGATGGCCCGGTTCTGCAAGGTGTAGAGATCCAGGACCGGCTGCCACACCTCACCGGCAGCCACCGGCATCTCGGTGTGGTGATAGAAGCCCGCCAGCGCTGCGGTCTGCCCCACCGACTTGTGATAGCGCAGGAACCGTTCGGTGAAGACCGCGACCGTATGCCGATAGCTCAGGTCCGGCAGCCACGGGACGTCGCTGCGCTTCTCGACGGACGGCATACCAATGTAGACCCGCACCCCGGCCTGCTGGGCAGCACGCAGGAGCGAGGTGGTGCGGTCGACCCCCTGGGCCGGCCCGCCGTGGATGGCCACTAGGTCGTAGACACCGTTCGGCGAGGAGCAGCCGTGGCCCTCGGTGGGGATCTTCAGCAGCGTGAACCGCTGACCACGGCTGACAAACGTGCGGTCCTGCGGGCACTGCAGGGCGCCCTGGGTGAAGTGGCTGTGGTTGGCGAAGGTGAGGACCGTGCGGATCCTCCCCTTGCCACCCACTGCCGCGGCGCACGGCTTGCCCTTGAGGCGGCAGTCCGTGAAGGTCGGGTCGAGCTCACCGTCGGTGCGGATGCGGCCACGGGAGTCCAGGCTGCTGCGCTGCAGCGTGTTGCCGAAGGTGATGACGGTGTCCCCGCCGACCCGCTGCACCTGGCGCATTGTGGCGGCGTTCTCCGCCGGGGTGCTCCCCGCGGCGACGAAGAATCCGCTGATGGGGTGCTTGGCCGGGGCCGCGGCCGTCGCCGGCGAGGGGGTTGCCCAGGAGGAGGGAGCGATGGCCAGGGCGAGGACGGTGAGGATGGTCAGGGCTGGGCGCAACAGCACCCATGTCCGGTGCAGCATGATCTGAGGTCTCCGGTGGCCTCGGTGGTGGTGCGATCTCACCTGGGGCAGGTGGGACGGGCGATATCAGGCTAGGCGTGAGTCAGGCCAGGAGCGGGTCGTCGCTACGGCGAGTCTCCAGATCGCTCGGTGCGACTCGGTGCCGTGGTCATCCGCCTGCCGTGCCCAGCCCGGTCGAGGAACCCGACGGTGGGTTCGGCCCGGCCGCACCGGCCGCCGCGCCTGCCGCGCCTGCCGACGCACCGCCGGTGCCTCGGCGGTCAGCGAATCCTGGGCAGGTCCTGGTCGTGGTGCACCACCCCGGCGAAGAGGTCCCCGGTCCCGGCCAGTCGATCCAGGATGGTGCGCACACTCCACCGGTCGGGGCGCAACTGTGGGTCGTCCAACTCATCCCAGCTGATCGGCGCGGACACCGGGGCACCGGCCGACGGGCGGGGGCTGTAGGGCGCGACCAGCGTCTTGTTGACCGCGTTCTGGGTGTAGTCCAACCGCGCTCGCCCCCTGCGCTCACGCACCTCCCACCGCCAGCTGACCAGGTCGGGCTCCATGGCGCCGATGCTGCGCGAGACCTTCTCCGCCCAGGCCCTCGTCTCGCTGAAACGTGGCCCGGAGCGGATCGGCACCCAGATCTGCAGACCCCGTCGACCGGTCACCTTGGGGTAGGCGCGCACCTGCAGGTGCTCGAAGGCGGTCCGGTGCAACCGGGCCAGCCGCAGCGTCTCCTCCCAACTGGTCTGCTCACCGGGGTCGATATCGAACATCACGTAGGAGGGACGGTCCGGCGCATCCGTGGGTGAGGTCCACGGGTGCCACTCCAGCGCACCGAAGTTGGCCGCCCAGACCAGGGCGGCCGGCTCATCCACCACCAGGTAGGTCTGCGTCTCGCCCGGGTCGGCCGCGGGGTTGTCCCAGCGTGGCAGCCACTGCGGGGCGTGCTCGGGCAGTTCCTTGTGCCAGAAGCCGGCCGTGGACCCGTCGGGGTAGCGGTGCATGTTCAGGGCCCGGCCGGCCAGGTAGGGCAGCAGCACCGGGGCGATGCGGGCGGCATAGGCCAGGAACTCACGCTTGGTCACCGGCTCCTGGCCCTCCCGGCCGTCAAAGAGCACCTTGTCCAGGTTGGTCACCCGCAGCTCTCGCCCGAAGATGTGCCAGCTGCCGGAGCTGCCCACCTCATCCAGCGCCTCCAGCTCCTGGTCACTGGGCGGGTCCGGTGCCGGCGGGCGCAGGGGCTCGGCCGCCTCCGCCGCCGGCCGGTCGGAGTGCCACAGCTGGTCGGGGTCGGCACGCACCTGCTCGTTGGTGCGGCCGCTGAGCACCGAGCGCGGGTGGTCCTCGGCGTCCCACCCGGCCACGGCGTGCTCGTCGTGCTTGTGGAAGAGCAACCAGTGCTCCTTCTCGCCCTGCTGGCCGGTGCGGATCAGCATGAACTGGCCGGTCAACTTCTCGCCGTGCAGGATCACGTGCAGGGTGCCGGCGCGGATCGCGGCGGCCGGGTCCTCACCCTGCCCGGCCTGCCAGGTGCCGGTGTCCCAGACGATGACGTCACCGCCGCCGTACTCACCCTTGGGGATCACTCCCTCGAAGTGCAGGTACTCCATCGGGTGGTCCTCGACGTGGATCGCCAGGCGGCGCACCTCCGGGTCCAGGGTCGGCCCCTTGGGCACCGCCCAACTGGCCAGCACCCCGTCCACCTCGAGGCGGACGTCGTAGTGCCGAGCGGTGGCTCGGTGCCGCTGCACGACGAAGACCGGCTGCTCACCGCGGGGATCAGGACGGTGCTGGCCCTCCGGCTCCGGGGTGCGGGCGAAGTCCCGCATCTGCTGATAGCGCGCCAGCCGCTCCGAGGCCCGGCCCACCGGGCCGGTGCTGTCGGTATGCCGATCCGCGCCCATGCCGACACGCTGCCAGGTGGTCAGTGATTCCGCATGCCCGGACCGGGCCCGTTCAGCGAGGGGATGGGCGGAGCGCAAAGGTGAAGTAGACGTCTGCTGGCCACACGTAGCTGTCGTCACAGCGGTAGCCGCGCAGCCAGGCCTGGCCATCGACCACGCGCAGATAGAACCCCTTGGGGTGGTCCACGTCCTGGCTCACCGGCGGGGAGGCCACGTGTACCGCACCGCTGGGTGGGCGACCGGCCGACAGCACCGAGTCGGGTGCGTTGCGTTGCTCGGTCAGGGCCAGACGCAGGTAGGGGCCGGTCACCACGGGGCACAACTGCAGGCCCTGCTGCCGGGCGGCCGCGAACGCCTGAGGTTGGGTGGCGCCGTCCGGGAAGTTGAGTTGCCCCACGGATCGCTGCACGAGGTGCAGGGTCTGCGGCGCTGGTGCGTCGAAGGCGGGGTCATCCAGCAGTGTCCGGGCGTGCTCGTTGAGGTGCACGTCGGCCTGCTCCAGCCGGCGAAGCAGCTGGGCGCGGGTGTCTCCGCCGACCTGCAGGGTCAGCGCGGGTGCGTCCGGCACAGGTGGCATGGGGCCATTCTCCCAGGGCCGTCATGTCGCTGCTCCGACTGCCGGGGAATATGACCTATAGCAAGAAAGTTGACAGTGCTAGACTCAAGGTAGCCACGTGGGGTGGCTGCTGACCGAACAGGAGGAGAAGCATGAGCACCTACAGCACCTTTGACCCGTTCCGTGAGCTCGACCGTGTCTTGGGGTCGGTCGGCCGCACTCAGTCCGGGGCGGGCATGCCCATGGATCTGTACCGCGACGGCGACCGGTTCATCGTCGAGGTTGATCTGCCCGGTGTGGACCCGAGCACGATCGACATCGACGTGGACGACCGCAACCTCACGATCCGGGCCGAGCGGCCCAGCCGCAGCACCGAGTCCGGCCAGTGGGTGACGCGTGAGCGTCCCACCGGCACCTTCGCGCGCCAACTGACCCTGGGCCGGGGCCTGGCCACCGACAAGATCGACGCCGGCTACGCCGACGGCGTGCTGCGACTGACCATCCCGGTGGCCGACGAGGCCAAGCCACGCAAGATCCAGGTGGCCCACGAGGGTCAGCGCACGATCAGCGGTGCGATCGAGCAGCAGGACGGCGAGCAGGCTGCCGC
>CAYVEH010000194.1:0-4955 GCA_964450585.1 uncultured Ornithinimicrobium sp. | reverse complement strand
GGTGCGGCGACGTCGACGGGTCGCTCCTGGCGCGGCTTCTTCTTGGCGCGGCCCTTGGACTTCGGCACGACTGCTACTCCTTCGCTGGGGGAGGCGGAGCGACTGTGCTGCCGCCGGCTCCACGACCGGACTCCGGGCCGGTCGCCACACCCAGGATACGGGTCGGCCCGGATAGGCTGGAACGGCAACACGTTGACAGGGGACAGGGATGGACGAGCGACAGCAGGTCCCGGGCCACCGGGCCAGCCGGAGCAGCCCGTGGCAGGTGCTGGTCCCGGTGATGGCGCTGGGCGCCGGTCTGCTGTTCGGCACCTCCGCCGCGCTGGCTGAGGACCACCCGGCGGAGTCCCAGCCGGAGACCCTGGCGGGGTTGATCACCGAGCGGGACGAGCAGGTGGCCGCCCTGGCCGAGAAGGCCACCCAGTTGCGGGCCCAGGTGGAGGAGCTGAGCACCCAGGAACGCCTCCCGGCCAGCGACCAGGCGGACGAGTTGGCGCCCCTGGTGGGCACGACCGCAGTGCAGGGACCGGCCGTGCAGGTGGCGCTGGACGACGCCGGCTACACCCTGGAGACGCTGCCGGAGGACTACACCGTCGATGACGTGGTCGTCCACCAACAGGACGTCCAGGCCGTGATCAACGCCTTATGGGCCGGCGGTGCCGAGGCGATGATGGTGCAGGACCAGCGGATCATCTCCACCAGTGCCGTGCGCTGTGTCGGCAACACCCTGTACCTGCAGGGCCGGGTCTACTCCCCGCCGTACACGATCACCGCCATCGGCGACCAGGAGAAGCTGCTGCAGGCACTGGAGCAGGACCCGACCGTGAGCAATTACCGGGCGTGGGCGGACGTCCTCGGGCTGGGCTATGAGGTCGACGACGTCGGCATGGTGACCATGCCGGCCTTCACGGGCACGATTCGCGCCCAGCACGCCCACCTGCTCCCGCCCCGCCCGGAGCCGACCGAGGAAGGGCCACTGCAGCGACGTTGACGGTATGCCGTACCACCGGGGCGGTAGGTCGGTGGGCCGGGGCGTCAACGCACCACGACGGCGTCTCCGGTGGGCGTGGGCAGCGCGTGGTCCTCGTCGGTCGGCAGGGTCGGACCACCGGTCGGCGGAGACGTGGGGTGAGTCGGCCCCGGGATCATCGACGGCGGCGGCTCGTCGGTCTCGGTCGGGTCGTCGGTCTCGGTGGGGTCGTCGGTCTCGGTGGGGTCGTCGGTCTCGGTCGGGTCGTCGGTCTCGGTCGGGGTGGTCGTCACCGTCTCGGTCTCGGTGATCACCTCCGGCGGTGCGGTGGCCACCACCAGGGTGAGCTCGGCGCCGTAGTCGACGATGTCACCAGCGTCGATCGACTGGCTCACCACCGTGCCCTCCTCAACGTCGTCCCGCTCCTCGGTCTCCCGGGTGACGTTGGTGTTGAGCCGGGCCTCCTGCAGCTCGATCATCGCCTCGAACTGGTCCAGACCCTCCACATCCGGCATCTCGGTCATCCCGCTGGCCACGATGAGGGTGACCGGGTCGTCCGGGGCCTGGTCGTTGCCGGCAGAGGGGTCGGTACGGATGACGATGCCCTGGTCGTAGTCGGGGTTGTCCTCCTCCACCACCTCATCGGCCACGGTCAGCCCGCGACTCTCCAGGATGGTGCGCGCCGAGTCCTCATCGTCGCCGGAGACATCCGGGATCGCGATCGAGTCCGGCCCGCTGGAGATGGTGAGCGTCACCTCACCGAACTGCTCGATCTGCTGGTTGGCGTCGGGGTCCTGGTCGATGACGGTGCCCTCGGCCCGCGGGTCGGAGACCAGTTCCGGCTCGGCCAGCTGCAGTCCGGCATCCCGGATGGTGGACTCCGCCTCCACCTGGGTCAGACCGATCACGTGCGGCACGGAGACCATCACCGGCTCGTCCTGCTCCCCGGGCCCCAATGTCTGGTAGACCACCCACCCGACCCCGGCCAACGCCAGCAGCGCCAACATGGTCAGCACCAGCCACCCGCCGGAGTGGCGCTGCTCGCGCACCGGGATTTCGTCGGTGCGTTCATAACCGTCGTCGTCCAGGTCCTGCATCGAGGTAGCCGCCGCGGCGGCCGCACGGCCACGGGAGGTGACCCTGCCGGGTGCCGGATGCGGCTCGGTCTCGAAGCCGGCGCTGGAGGCCACCCCGCCGCCGAGCGCCTCGGAGGAGCCGGCCACCGTGGCCAGCGAGGCCAACGCCGCGGCACTGATCGGCTCACCGGCCCGGGCCGCGAGCAGGTCCCTGCGGAAGTCGGCCGCCTCCTGGTAGCGGTCCTGGGGGTTCTTGCGCAGCGCGTGCAGCGTGATGGCATCGACCGCCTCGGACAGGTCGTGCTGGTAGCTCGAGGGAGCCTTGGCCTGCTCCCCCAGGTGCTGGTACACCAACGACACCGGGTCACCGATGAACGGGGTGCGTCCGGTGAGCAGCTCATAGAGCAGGCACCCGGTGGAGTACAGGTCGGAGCGGGCGTCGACGTCCTCGCCCTGTGCCTGCTCCGGCGAGAGGTACCGGGCAGTCCCCAGCACCGACTGGGTCTGGGTCATCGTGGCGGCGGTGTCGGCCAGCGCCCGCGCGATGCCGAAGTCCATCACCTTCACGGCGCCACCGCGGGTCACCATGACGTTGGCCGGTTTGATGTCCCGGTGGACCAGGCCCCGCTCGTGCGAGTAGGCCAGCGCCGACAGGACGGCGGCGGTGATCCGGGCGGCCTCGTCGGGGTCCAACACCTTCTCGGTGTTCAGGATCTCCCGCAGGGTGTGCCCCTCCACCAACTCCATCACGATGTAGGGCACCGATACCGGGGCGCCGCCACTCTCCCGCATCTCCTGCTCACCCGAGTCGTAGACCGCCACGATGGAGGGGTGGTTCAACCCGGCCGCGGACTGGGCCTCCCGCCGGAACCGGGCCAGGAAGGAGGTGTCCCGAGCCAGGTCGGTGCGCAGGATCTTGATCGCGACCGTGCGGCCCAGACGCAGGTCGTGACCCTGGTGCACCTCGGCCATCCCACCGCGGCCGATGAGTTCGCCGACCTCGTACCGCCCCCCGAGGACCTGTTGCTCCTCGCTCATCTGTTGACTCCTGCCTTCAGGACCGCTTGCGCCACCGGAGCGGCCACCACTCCGCCGGTCTCGCCGGTCCAGTCATCGGTTGCGCTCTCCACGATCACCGCGACGGCGATCTGTGGGTCGTCCGCCGGGGCGAACCCGGTGAACCAGGCATGGGCAGCGCCACTGCTGCCGTACTCCGCGGTGCCGGTCTTGCCGGCCACCTGCACCTCCGGAAGGGCCGCGCGGTAGCCGGAGCCGTCCTGCACGACGGCCACCATCATCTCCGTCAGTTCCTCCGCGGTGCTCTGGCTGATCGCGTCGTTGAACTCCTGCGCGGTCGTGGTGTCGATCACCGACAGGTCCTTGTCACGCACCGTCTCGATCAGGTACGGCGTCATCACCTGACCGCCGTTGGCGATGCCGGCCGAGATCATCGCCACCTGCATCGGGGTGACCCGCACGTCATACTGCCCGATGCCGGTCAGCCCGACCTGGGCGGGGTTGGCCTCCACCGGGTAACTGCTGGCCGTCACCGGCAGCGGCACCTCCAGGGACTGGCCGAAGCCGAACGCCTCGGCCTGCTCGTTGATCGCCTCCGCGCCCAGCTCGTTGGCCAACCAGGCGAACGCGGTGTTGCAGGAGACCCGTAGCGAGTCGAACAGGCTGGTGGTCTCCCCCGCGCTGCAGGAGGAGCCGGCGAAGTTCGGGACGTAGGTCTCGGTGCCGGGCAGCCGGTACTGCAGCGGGGAGGGCAACTCGGTGTCCGGGTCGAACTCGTTGGACTCCAGTGCCGCCGCCGCGACGACCAGCTTGAACACCGAGCCCGGTGGGTACAGGTCGCCGGCGGTGGCCCGGTTGACCAGCGGTCGGGACTCGTCGGCGTGCAGTTGCTCGTAGGCCTCCTGCACCGCGGTGAGGTTGTGCGAGGACAGCGCATTCGGGTCATAGGTCGGGTGGCTGACCAGAGCCAGGATCGCGCCGGTCGAGGGGTCCAGCGCCACTACAGCGCCGCGCCGGTCACCGAGCGCCTCGTCGGCGACCCGCTGAATCTCCGGGTCGATGGTCAGTTCCAGGGTGGCGCCGGTCGGCTCCCGCCCGATCAGGATGTCCGGCAGTCGACGGTAGAACAGCGAGCTGTCCGAGCCCGCGAGCAGCGCGTTCGCGGAGCGCTCCAGCCCCAGCCCGGCACCGTAGGTGAAGGAGTAGTAGCCGGTGATGTGGGCATACCGCCGCCCCTGGCTGTAGGTTCGCAACCACCGCAGGTCGTCATCGGTCTGCTCGGACTCGGCGACCGGAGTGCCATCGACCAGGATGGCCCCGCGGTCCCGGCCGTACTCCTCCAGCAGGGTCCGACGGTTACCGGCACGCTCGCTGAGGGCCTCCTCCTGGAAGAACTGGATCCAGGTCGTCGCGAGCAGCAGCGCCGCGAACATCAACGAGACCACGACCGCGAGCTTGCGGATGGGGGAGTTCACCGGGCACCTCCCGGCTGCGGGCTCGAGGTGGCCAACGGTGGCACCGGGTCGTCGTCGGTGACCCGCTCGGCCACCGGGCGCCGAGCATGGTCACTGATCCGCAGCAGCAACGCGATGATGATCCAGTTGGCAATGAGTGAGGAGCCACCGGCCGACAGGAACGGGGTGGTCAGCCCGGTCAGCGGGATGACCCGGGTGATGCCGCCGACCACCACGAAGACCTGCAGCCCGATGGAGAAGGCCAGTCCGGTGGCCAGCAGCTTGCCGAAGCCCTCCCGCGCGCCGATCGCGGTGCGCAGGCCCCGCTCGACCAACAACGCATAGAGCATCAGCATCGCGAAGACACCGATGAGGCCGAGCTCCTCGGCGAAGCTGGCGAAGATGTAGTCGCTGTTGGCGAAGTAGGTCAGGTGCGGG
>CAYVEH010000193.1:0-4983 GCA_964450585.1 uncultured Ornithinimicrobium sp. | reverse complement strand
GGGGTGCACTGGCGCAGGGTGGCCAGCCCGGCGGCACTGGCCACCGGGTTGCCGGACAGGGTGCCGGCCTGGTACACCGGCCCGTCGGGAGCCAGCAGGCCCATCAGATCGGCCCGCCCGCCGAAGGCGGCGGCGGGGAACCCTCCGCCCATGACCTTGCCGAAGGTGAACAGGTCCGGCGCCCCCTCGGCATACGGCCCTTCCAGCCCGAACCAGCCGGCCGGGCTGCACCGGAAGCCGGTCATCACCTCATCGGAGATCAGCAGGGCCCCGTGTTCCTGGGTCAGGGTGCGCAGCGCCTGGGTGAACCCGGGCTGCGGTGGCACCACCCCCATGTTGCCGGGACAGGCCTCGGTGATCACCGCCGCGATCTGCTGACCACGCTCGGCGAACGTCGCCTGCAGCGCGGGCAGGTCGTTGTAGGGCAGCACGATCGTCTCGGCGGCACCGCTGGCGGGGACCCCGGCGGAGTCGGGCAGCGCGAAGGTCGCCAGGCCCGAGCCGGCGGCCGCCAGCAACGCGTCCACGTGCCCGTGGTAGCAGCCGGCGAACTTCACGATGACACTGCGTCCGGTGGCCCCGCGCGCCAGCCGGATCGCACTCATCGTCGCCTCGGTGCCGGAGTTGACCAGGCGTACCTGCTCCACCGGGTCCACCCGGGCGACGATCTCCTCGGCCAGCGCCACCTCGTGCTCGCTGGGGGTGCCGAAACTGAACCCCGCGGCCGCCGCGTCACGGACCGCTGACAACACCTCCGGGTGTGCGTGCCCCAGGATCATCGGGCCCCAGCTGGCGATGAGGTCCACATACCGGCGACCGTCCACGTCCGTGAGCCAGGGGCCCACGGCCGACTGCATGAACCGAGGGGTGCCACCCACTGAGCCGAAGGCCCGGACCGGGGAGTTCACACCGCCGGGGATCACGCCACGGGCACGGGTCAGCAGTTCCTCGGAGGCGGGCGCCTGCGCGGGGTAAGGGGTGTTCAACAGTCTCCTTCAGTCACATCATTAGCTTCGACGACGCGGGCCATGGCCTGTCCCAGGGCGGCGAACTCCTCGCAGGTGAGCTGGTCAACCAGGACGCGACGCACGTCGGCCACGTGGACGGTGGCCAACTCCTCCAGGATCGCCCGGCCCTCCGCGGTGAGGCTCAGCTCCACCCCTCGACGGTCCTCGCGCACCGCGTGCCGCTGCACCCAGCCCAACCGCTCCAGGCGTGTTGCGGTGTGCGTCAGCCGACTGCGGGACTGCACCACCCGCTGCGCGAGGGCGGACATCCGCAGTCGGCCACCCGGTGCCTCGGAGAGCATGGAGAGGATCTCGTACTCGGTGAGCCGGGTGCCGTGCTGGGTCAACCCCTCATCCAGCGCCACCGCGATCAGTCGGGTGCCGCGAAGGTAGGCACGCCAGGACGCTTGTTCCTGGGGGCTGAGCCACCGGACCTGATCCTCCATGTGGTGCCTCCTGCGCTCGCTGGACGGATGGGAGTGTGATGGGGTGGCGGTAGTACCTCAGACGATCGTACCGACTGGGAATATAGTTGAACTCTCAACGGTTACCGTACCGACCGTGGACCACACAGACAACCCCACAGGAGTTCTCACATGACCGTTTTCAACAGCCTGGCACCGGGCACCTACACCGTCGACCCCAGCCACACCGAGATCGGGTTCAGCGCCCGGCACATGATGGTGGCCAAGGTGCGGGGCACCTTCGAGGAGTTCTCGGCCGAGGTCGTGGTGGGTGAGACCCTCGCTGACTCCACGGTCACCGCCGAGGTGCAGCTGAACTCGGTCGACACCCGCAACGAGGACCGGGACAACCACCTGCGGACCTCGGACTTCTTCGATGTCGAGAACCACCCGACGATGACCTTCCGCTCCACCGAGATCACCGAGACCTCGATGACCGGCGACCTGACCATCAAGGGCAACACCCGCCCGGTCACCTTCGACCTGGAGTTCAACGGGGTCTCCCCCGACCCCTGGGGCGGCACCCGCGCCGGCTTCGAGGCCACGACCGAGGTGAACCGCAAGGACTGGGACCTGACCTGGAACGTGGCCGTCGAGGGCGGCGGGGTCCTGGTCTCGGAGAAGGTCAAGCTGCAGCTGGACGTGGAGCTGGTCGTCCCCACCGAGCCGGACGCTCAGGCCTGAGTCGGGCGACCGGCTCCTCCGGCGGGGAACGGCGGAGCCGGTGCCCGGGCGAACGAGCCCCCGCACCGCTCTGGTGCGGGGGCTCGCTGCGGTATGCCGGGGAGCCGGCTCAGCGATCGAGCAGGCCGGCCGCGTGCACCGCGTAGTAGGTCAGCACGATCTGCGCTCCGGCGCGTCGGATCGAGGTCAGCGACTCCAGCACCGCAGGGTCCCGGTCGATCCAGCCGCGCTGAGCGGCGGCCTCGATCTGGGAGTACTCCCCGGAGACCTGGTAGGCGGCCACCGGTACGTCGGCAGCGACCGCAACCTCGTGCAGCACGTCCAGGTAGGGCAGGGCCGGCTTGACCATCACCAGGTCGGCCCCCTCGGCCAGGTCCAGGCGCAGCTCGCGCAATGCCTCGGTCGCGTTGGCCGGGTCCTGCTGGTAGGTCCGACGATCGCCCTGCAGGCTGGAGGCCACCGCCTCCCGGAACGGCCCGTAAGCCGCCGAGGCGTACTTGGCCGTGTAGGCCAAGACCGACACGTCGGTGAAGCCGGCGGTATCCAGCGCCTCCCGGATCACCGCGACCTGACCGTCCATCATCCCCGACGGGCCCACGACGTGAGCGCCGGCACGAGCCTGCGCCACGGCCAGCTGTGCGTACCGAGCCAGGGTGGCGTCGTTGTCGACCCGACCCTGGGCATCCAGCACCCCGCAGTGCCCGTGGTCGGTGAACTCGTCCAGGCACAGGTCGGCCATCAGCACCGTGGCATCGCCCAGATCGGCGCGCAGATCCCGCAGGGCCAGGTTGAGGATGCCCTCCGGGCGGGTGCCGTCGCTCCCCTGGGCGTCCTTGTGCTCAGGCGTCGGCACCCCGAACAGCATCAGCCCGCCGACCCCGGCGTCCACGGCCTCCTGCGCGGCACGACGCAACGAGTCCCTGGTGTGCTGCACCACGCCAGGCATCGAGCTGATCGCGGCGGGCTCGGTCAGTCCCTCCCGCACGAACATCGGCAGTACCAGGTCGGCAGCGTTGAGACGGGTCTGCGCCACCAGACGCCGTAGTGCGGGGGTGGTGCGCAGCCGACGGGGACGCTCCACCGGTCGACGGATCGGGCCCTCGCTCACGCGCGGGCCCGGGTAGCTCCACGCCGCCCGGTGGTGCGGCGCTGGCTGGGCCGCAGCAGGGGCTCCCCGGCCTCCCGCGCGCTGACCGCCAGGTCCGCGACGTGCTGAGCCAGGGCGTCCACCAGCAGCGGGCCCCGCGGCTCCGGGGCGACCACGTCGACGCGCAGCCCGTGCTCCTCAGCCGTGCGGGCCGTGGCCGGGCCGATGCAGGCCACCACCGTGTGGGGGTGTGGCTTGCCGGCAATGCCGACCAGATTGCGCACGGTGGAGGAGGAAGTGAAGCAGACCGCATCGAAGCTGCCGCCCTTGATGGCGTCCCGCACCGGCGCGGGCGGCGGAGCGGCCCGAACCGTGCGGTAGGCCGTCACGTCATCGACCTCCCAGCCCATCTCCAGCAGACCGGCCACCAGGGTGTCGGTGGCGATGTCAGCTCGCGGCAGGAAAACCCGGTTGATCGGGTCCAGCACATCGTCGTAGGCGGGCCAGTCGGCTAACAGCCCCTGGGCGGACTGCTCGGTGGAGGGGATCAGGTCCGGCTCGATGCCCCACTGCCGCAACGCGTCGGCCGTCACGCCACCGACTGCCGCGATCTTGAGCCCGGCGAAGGCCCGGGCGTCCAGCCCGATCTCGGTGAACTTCTCCCGCACCGCCTTCACGGCGTTGACCGAGGTGAACCCGACCCACTCGTAACGGCCGGTCACCAACCCCTTGATTGCCCGATCCATCTGCTGCGGGGTCCGTGGCGGCTCCACGCTGATGGTCGGCACCACCGTGGAGGTGCCCCCGTGGGAGGAGATCCGCTCCGTCATCTCGCTGGCCTGGTCCTTGGTGCGCGGCACCAGCACGTTCCAACCAAACAGCGGCTTGGTCTCGAACCAGCTGAGTTCCTCACGCAGGTCCACGGCCCGTCCGATGACCGCCACCGCCTCATCGAAGGACTGTTCCTCCAGGGCGCTCTCCACATGGCCCAGGTCAGTGACGTAACTCTGCTGGGAGACCGTGGTGCCCTGCTCCGTGACGCACACCGGGGTGAGCGGGTCCCGCCCAGCCCGGCGCAGCCCACCCAGGGCCTTGCGCAGCACGGTCGGCGTGCCCAGCAGCACCACCGTCACCTCGTCGGCGACCGAGGTGGTCCAGTCGGTGCGGGTCTCGGCGGCATCGATGACATGCACCTCGCCGCCCTCGGCGGTCAGCGGCACCCCGGCGTAGGTGGGCACCGACCAGGCAGCCGAGACGCCCGGCACGATCTCGAACGGCACGCCTGCGCTGCGGCAGGCCCGTGCCTCCTGGCTCAACGTGCTGAAGGCGGCTGGGTCCCCGTCCATCACCCGGACCACGAGAGCGTCCGGTTCCTTGAGAGCGCGCACCGAGCGCACCAGGAGTTTGGCGCGGGCGGCCGGTGATCGCCGGGGGGCACCGACGGCACCGGTCTGCACGACCTGGACATCCTCGCGCAGCAGACCGTTGAGCCAGGTCCGTGCCTCGGGGTCGTCCACCACGATGGTGTGTGCGGCGGACAGATACTCCCGGGCCCGCACGGTGAGCAGTCCCGGATCGCCCGGACCGGCGCCCACGAAGGCGACCCGGGCCGACGCCACCGGTGGGGCGCTGGGGGGTGCTGCTGTACTGGTGCTCACGTGATCACGCTCCAGGGTGTTGAGCTGCGGGGGTCTGGAAAGGGCTCCGCCCACCGTTCGGAGTCAACTGGCTGAGGAAGTGG
>CAYVEH010000192.1:0-5013 GCA_964450585.1 uncultured Ornithinimicrobium sp. | reverse complement strand
TACATACTCCGTGTAGGGGTTGAGGACTGGACGTCGCAACACTCTAACGACTTTGCGATGTATACCCAAGGATGGGGGCAGCCTTGCTAGGTTGAATTCCGGCATGATACCCAAGGTGCACGCGCGTGCGCGCGCGTGGCGATTCTTCTAGAATTCCCCCATGGCTTCCCCGTCGGATTCTGTGGCCCCCAGCGCCCTCGGGCGCCTGGAAGTACCGGGCACCCACAACTTCCGCGAGGTCGCGCCGGGAGTGCTGACACCGGGTCTGCTGTACCGCTCGGACGGCCTGCACCGGCTCAGCCGCACCGGTCGCCGTGCGTTGGCTGAGCTCGAGGTGGAGATGGTGGTGGACCTGCGCTCCGACTTCGACCGCCGGTTCGGCGGCCGGGACCGGCTGCGCGGCACCGGCGCCGATCGCCTGGCCGTCCCGATCACGGGTGCCCCGCCGCAGACGGACCCCAGCAGCATCGACCTGCGCTGGGTGTACCGCAACACGCTGACCGCGTACGCACCCGAGCTCGGCCTGGCGATCCGGGTGATTGCCGAGGCCACCGGGCCGGTGGTAATCCACTGCACCGCAGGCAAGGACCGCACCGGCCTGGTGGTGGCCCTGGTGCTCAGCGCGCTGGGCGTGGACCAGGACGTGATTGTCGCCGACTATGCCGCCACCCAGGCCAACCTGGACGGGGAGTGGACCGAGCGGATGCTGCGCAAGGTGCGCCGGTTCCGGGTCCCAGTCACCGACTCGCTGCTGGAGATCCTGGCGCACTCCCCCGCGCCGGTCCTGGGCGACACCCTCGCGTGGCTGCAGACCGAGCGTGGTGGGGTGCTGCGCTACCTGGCCTCGGCCGGCGTTGACGAGCGGGTCATCGCACTCTTGCGGACCCGGCTGCTCCCCGGCTCGTTCACCGGGTAATCGCAGCTCATTTTACGGCTCCGCACCGGCCTTTGTCACAGAATGCGCAGGCCGGTTTCTCGACCACCTGAGGTGGTCTGCAAAGTTCATCAATCATGGTCAGTTTGCGGCGCGGAAACAGCGGGTCCCATCGCACCATTTCATGATCTGGGCAACGACACATCCTGTGCCTGACCTGCGCTAAGACCCCTGGGTGAGGTGGATGAGTCGGTCGATACGCCGGGTCCTGTCCCGCCGCGCCGTTGCCGGCGCTGCGGCGGTGGCGACCATCCATCTCGGGTGACCGTTGCCGGCCACCTCTAGCGGTCTACCCGCACGCTCGGGCGGGCCGCCCTCGAGCGCGTGCTGTCTGACCTTGCTCCCGGTGGGGTTTACCGAGCCGCGCCGGTCACCCGACGCGCTGGTGGTCTCTTACACCACCCTTTCACCCTGACCCCCGGCCGGAGCCGGAGGCGGTCTACTTTCTGTGGCACTGTCCCGCGGGTCACCCCGGGTGGCTGTTAGCCACCACCGTGCCCTGTGGAGCCCGGACGTTCCTCGGCGAGTCCCCGAAGGGCTCGACGCGGCCGCCTGACCGACTCATCCACCGGTCCAGTCTACCGGGGAGCCACGAGGCCGTATGCCGATCGCCGAGTCCGCCCCGTCAGCGCCGCCCAAGTGGTGGTCACACATCCCTCAAGCGCGCACGACCCGCACCCTGCTTGTCGCGCCCGCCAGACCAGCGGTCGAGATCAGATTCGAGTCGTCGAACACCACCGAGTTCCCGTGAAGCTGCGACAGGGTTTTCATGGCCCCGGTGTCCATGGCCGTGGCAAAGTCCCCACTGGTGGCCAGGTGAGGTCCCCGCTGGTGGCCAAGTAAAAGTCCCCACCCTCTGCTCGTGTCGTCCATGAGCTGAGCCCCTGAGCGGTGACGGTGTCGGTGTCTAGCCAGTTACCGCACCGCCCAGGGAGCTCCATTGAAGAACATGAGGGAAGAGTTGGACATCATCACCGCCTATACCGAGCTCGGGACCTACCGAGCTGCCGCCGACGTGTGCGGCACCACCCACAAGACCGTCAAGCGCGTCGTGGAGCGTCATGCTGGCGGGCAGGAACGTCCGGTGCGGGAGCCGCGGCCGGCGAACTATGAGTCCGTGCGCGACCTGGTCGCCGAGAGCGTGAAGACCTCCAAGGCCCGGATCAGCGCCAAGCGGCTGCTGCCGAAGGCCCGCACGGCGGGGTACACCGGCTCGGCCCGCAACTTCCGGCGCCTGGTCGCCCAGGAGAAGAAGACCTGGCGTGCTGAGCACGGCCGGACCCGCCGGCCGGCGTCCTGGTCCCCGGGTGAGCACCTGGTCATCGACTGGGGCGTGATCGCCGGGGTGCACGTCTTCGCTGCGGTGCTGGCCTGGTCGAGGTTCCGGTTCGTCCGGTTCGCCGCTGACGAGAAAGCGACGACGACGATGGCCATGCTGGCCGAGTGCTTCGAGGCCCTGGGCGGGACCCCGAAGGTGGTGCTTGCCGACCGGATGGGCTGCCTGAAAGGTGGGGTGGTCGCCAACCGGGTGGTGCCCACACCGGAGTACGTCCGCTTCGCGACGCACTACCGGTTCCGCCCGGACTTTTGTGAGGCGGCCGACCCGGAGTCCAAGGGGATCGTGGAGGCCCTGGTCCGCTACTGCAAGGAGGACCTGCTGGTGCCGCTGCTGCTGGAACACGCGCAAGGATCCGGCCGCGATGAGCGGGAAGGCGCCGTACAGGTCCTGGGTGACCTGGCCAGCGCCAACCGGCGCGCGGCAGCATGGTGTGCGGAGGTCAACGCGGCCGTGCACTCCGAGACCGCTGCGGTGCCGGACCAGCGGTTGGCCAGCGAGGTCGGGCTGCTCACCCCGTTGCCCTCGCTACGCCCCGCGCTCGGCCCTGCTGCGCAGCGGCGCAAGGTCGACAAGCTGTCCACGATCCGGCTGGGTTCGGCCCGTTACTCGGTGCCCAACGTCCTGATCGGCGCCACGGTCGGGGTGCTCGTCGACGGGGCCCGGGTGCTCGTCCTGGACACCTCCACCGGGCAGGTCCACGCCGAACACCCACTGGTCGCGCCCGGGCAGGCCTCCGTGCTCGATGAGCACTACGGCGGACCCCGCCCCGCGGTGCCGGTACGGGCGATCCGGCCCCGGTCCGCTGCGGAGGTCGAGTTCTGTCAGCTCGGCCCGGCCGCGGAGGCATTCATCGCCGGCGCTGCCGGTGCCGGGCACACCCGCCTGGGACCAGAGCTTGCCGAGCTGAACACCCTGACCGCCGCGCACGGCACCGCAGCGATGGTCGCCGCGCTGGAACGGGCCACCGCGTTCGGGCGGTGGCGCGTGGCCGATGTCCGCTCGATCCTGGCCGCCGGCACCGGGGTCCCCACCCCACGGGCTGCTGGTGAGGCGCTCGTCCTCGACCTGCCCACAGCCGCGGGCCGGTCGCTGACCGAGTACGCACCCAAGGCGGTGTCCTCATGAGCGCGGCAACACCACCGGTGCTGGACGCGGACCTGACCGCCGGGCTGCGCCGGTTGAAGCTGGCCGCGATGCGCCAGCTCGCCGCCGAGCTGCTGGTCACCGCCAAGACCCAACGGTGGGCACCCGAGGAGGTGCTGCGGGCCCTGGTCGAGGCCGAGATCGCCGCCCGTGACGCCTCCAACCAGCGGGCACGACTGAAGGCCGCGACGTTCCCGGTGACCAAGACGATCGAGGAGTTCGACCTGGCCGCCTCCTCCATCCCAGCACCGACCTGGGCCTACCTCACCAGCCTGGAATGGGTGGCCGCCAAGGAGAACGTTGCCCTCATCGGCCCGGCCGGGACAGGCAAGTCCCACGCCCTGATCGCCCTGGGTCACGCGGCGGTCCTGGCCGGGCACCGGGTCCGGTACCTGACCGCGGCCGAGCTGGTCGAGACCCTCTACCGCGGCCTGGCCGACAACACCGTCGGCAAGACCATCGAGACGTTGCTGCGCAACGACCTCGTCCTGGTCGACGAGATCGGCTTCGCCCCGCTGGACGACACCGGAGCCCAACTGCTCTTCCGGTTCGTCGCCGCAGCCTACGAACGCCGTTCCCTGGGGGTCGGGTCACACCACAGCTTCGAGGACTGGGGACGATTCCTGCCCGAGCACACCACCGCCGTGTCCATGCTCGACCGGCTCCTGCACCACGCCACCACCGTGGTCACCAACGGCCAGTCCTACCGCATGCTCCAAGCACGCCAACGCCAAGGAGGTGAGCACCTGAGTCAGTGATCAACCCCGCAGAGGGTGGGGACTTCCACCTGGCCAAAACCGGGGACCTGCGCTTGGCCATTGACACCCGGCGCCGTGGATGAGATGGGTCTGATGCGAGGTGTTGACATCGGTCGGTGGCTATGGTGACTTGGGAAGGTCTCAGAGAGGAGATTGACACGGCACCCTGCCCTACTCGAATGGGCGCGGCAGCACTAGTCGTCGTCTTATGCTCCGCGCTAACTGCATGTTCTGGGCCGGGAAGCAAGTCCGCCACCGACGACACTGGCGCGGGTAGCAATGTTCCTCCCGCACCCGAGACACCGGGCTCGCAACCTGGTCCGAGCCAATCCGGAGGACTCTCACAACACGAGGACACGCTGCGGCAGTTCGCTGAGACGTTCGGAGTGGAGGACCCCCCGGACGTCGAGCCCATACGATACGTGAGCAGCGGGGAGGAACGGGCCGACGTGATGAAGGAGTGTCTGACCGAGGCCGGCTTCCCGGTGACTGTGGGCGACGATGGTGCCGTCGTGATGGAGTTCGCCTCACCCGAGCAAACCTCGGACTACAATCGTGCTTCATACGTGTGCATGGCCCAATATCCGCTGGACCCCCGAATGACAGGGGAGCTCGCAGATGCCCAATTGGACAGGTACTACGACTGGTTGCTCGCTCATCCAGTGGCCTGCATGCGCGAGCGTGGTCACCCAGTGGCTGAGCCGCCAACTCGTGAGACATTCATCGCGAATTATCGCGCAACGGGAGAACTACTGTTCTTCGCCGACGATCTGCCGCCCGACCTGGAGGCAGAGATCATGGGTGACGTGCTCGAGCACTGTGAGACGGAACCCCCGGTC
>CAYVEH010000191.1:0-5052 GCA_964450585.1 uncultured Ornithinimicrobium sp. | reverse complement strand
GGGTGATCCAGTTGCCCTCCGGCTGCATCCCGATGATCTCGGAGTGCGCGTGCTGCGCGATCTGCCGGATCAGGGTCTTGCGGTAGGCCTCCGGCATCGCATCGCGCGGCTCGATCCGCTGGTCGGCCTCGATCAGGCCGTCGAAGTACTCCTGGACCGCCTCGGTGTAGTCAGCGGTCTCCGCTGCGTTCAGGGGCTCGCCGAAGTCGTTGCCATACATATCTCCAGTATGCCGCACCGCAGCCAGTTTGTAACACCAGAACCGTCGTTCGGCACCAAAAGCGTCACATGTGGCCGGGTGGGTGGCCCGCGGGCTGGATGTTGGACACTGGGAGGGTGAGTCACCACCACGAGCCCGGCCCCCTGGCCGACGCCAGCGTCCGCACCGGCCGCGTCAGCGACGCTCCCGCGGTGGGGCTGGTGCAGGCCACGGTCTGGCGAGAGACCTTCGCCGGGGCGCTGCCCCCGGAGGTGCTGGACAGTTTCGAGGGGCCGTCCTTCGCCGGCGTCTGGCGCCGGTCGCTGCAGGACCCGCCGACGCCGCTGCACCGGCTGCTGGTCGCCTGTGCCGGCGACCAGGTCGTCGGCTTTGTCGCGATCGGCCCGGCCGAGGTGACCGACCCGACGGTCGCCGAGACCGACGGTGAGATCCTGGTGCTGGGCGTCCACCCGCAGGCCCGTCGGGAGGGCCACGGCTCTCGCCTGTTGAACGCGGCCGCCGACACCTTGCGCGCCGGGGACCGGACCGGGGTGCTGACGTGGCTGCCGGCCGAGGACGAACGGGCTCGTGCCTTCACCGACGCCGCCGGGCTGAGCCCGGACGGTGCCTGGCGCGAACGGGTCGTCGGCCCGGGCGGGGAGCGGGTCCGTGAGGTTCGGGTGCGGGCGGATCTGTGACCCGGTCGTCCCAGGGTGATGAACTGACCGCGGAGGGTCGACGCACCGCTGCGGCCCGCACGCCCAGCCCGCAGGACGCCCTGGTCATCCGCAAGGCTCTGGGGGTGGCGGTGGCCACGGGCGCGTATGGCGTGACCGCGGGGGCGTTGGCGGTGGCGGCCGGGTTGTCCGTGCTGCAGGCGATGGTGTTGTCCTTGCTGCTGTTCAGCGGCGGCTCCCAGTTTGCCTTCTTCGGGGTGATCGGGGCCGGTGGCAGCCCGGTGGCGGCTGTGGCCAGCTCCACCCTGTTGGGAGTGCGCAACGGTTTCTACGGCCTGCAGGTCTCCCAGCTGCTGGGGGTGCACCGGTGGGCCCGACCGCTGGCGGCCCACTTCACCATCGATGAGAGCACCGCGGTTGCCATCACCCAGGAGCAGCCGCGCCAGCAGCGGATCGGGTTCTGGCTGACCGGCGTCGGCATCTTCGTGCTGTGGAATCTCACCACCTTCATCGGCGCGGTGGCTGGCGAGGCGATGGGCGACCCCCGCACCTACGGGTTGGACGCCGCCGCGGCCGCCGCGTTCGTAGGACTGCTCTGGCCCCGGCTGCGGGGGCGTGACCCGCTGGCGGTGGCTGCCCTGGCGGTCATCATCACGGTGACAGTGGCCCCGTTTGTCGCTCCCGGGGTACCGGTGCTGGCAGCGGTCCTGGCGGCCCTGGTCGTGGGGCTGCCGCAACGCCGACGCCTGCGGGAGCAGCCATGAGCACATGGTTGGCGGTGCTCGCGGCGTGCGCACTGGCCTACGCGTTGAAGCTGGCCGGTTACCTCGTGCCGCAGCATGTCCTGGAGATTCCCTGGGTACATCGGGTCACCCCGCTGCTGCCGGTGGCGCTGCTGGCGGCCCTGATCGTCACGCAGACCGCGCTCGATGCTGACGGCACGTTGGTGCTGGACGCCCGTGCCGCCGGGGTGGGTGTCGCGGTGCTCTTGCTTGTGCTCCGGGCACCGTTCCTCCTGGTGGTGGCGGCCGCTGGGGTCACGGCTGCGCTGGTGCGGGCCCTGACCTGAGGCTCCGCGGCGGGCCCGGCGACCGGCACGGCCCCAGCGCGCGACTGGCCCCAGGGTGCGCGTGGCAGGATCGGTGGCCGTGGCTCGCATCGTCGGCATCGACCTCGCCCGTTGCCTGGCCCTGCTCGGCATGATCACGGCCCATCTGGTCGATGAGGGTGCCGCGGCGGAGCAGGTCAGCGGGTGGTTCCAGCTGACCTCTGGCCGCTCGGCGGCCCTGTTCGCGGTGCTCGCCGGGGTCTCCATCGCCCTGGTGACCCGCGACCGGGGAGACCGCAACATGCATCGTCTACGCCGGGCCCTGGTGGCACGCGCCCTCGTGATCGCCGTCCTCGGGCTGGCCCTGGGCGTCCCGGACTCCGGCCTGGCGGTCATCCTGACCTACTACGGGGTGCTCTTCCTGGTGGCGGTGCCGGTGATCACCTGGTCGGCCCGGTCGCTGGCCCTGCTGGCCCTGGGGTGGGGGTTGCTGTCCCCGGTGATCAGCCTGCTGTTGCGCCGGCACCTGCCTGTCAGCACGTATGCCGTGCCCGACCCGGGCACGCTGACCGACCCGCTGCAGTTGCTGAGCGAGCTGACGGTCACCGGCTACTACCCGGTGCTGACGTGGGCGACCTACCTGTGGGCCGGTATGGCCATCGGTCGGTTGCCGCTGCGCACGACGCAGGTGCGGCGCTGGTTGATTCTGCTGGGCGCGTGGCTGGGGGTGGCTGCGTTGGCCGTCGACCGGGTGGTGCTCAGCCGCGCCTCGGTGCGTGCCGAGCTGGTGGCCAGTTATGACCGCTGGGAGCCGGTGCAGACCTGGGCGGACCTGGACCGGGTGCTGCAGACCGGCCTGTACGGCACGACACCCACCGGGTCGTTCGCCTGGTTGTGGGTGTGGTCTCCGCACAGCGGGTCGGTCGTCGATCTGGCCCACACGGTGGGCTGCTCGATGTTCCTGATCGGCATGGCGTTGCTGGTGGTGGCCCTGGTGGGCCGTAGCGGGTCCCCGGTGGTGCGGGTGCTGGCCGGTCCGGGGACGATGACGCTGACCCTGTATGCCGCGCACATCGTGGTGGTGTCACTGGGCCGTGGCGGGGCCGCGACCGCCGGTGTGCCGTGGTCGCTGGAGTTGGGGTGGCACCTGGTCGGGGCGCTCCTGATCGGCGCGGTCTTCGCGCTGGCTCGGTGGCGCGGGCCGCTGGAGTGGCTGGTCTCCCAGGTCAGTACCCGGGCCGCCGGCCTGCGCCCTTAGGGGGCACAAGCCCCGAAGCTCGCGCCCGCACCATGTTCGCCACATCAGCCACATCAGCCTCGGCAGTCACAGACCGTTCCTGTACTTCCGGTGGCCGATTGGTTACGTTAGGTGAACAACAGGTGAACACGAGGTGACGCAGTCATGATGAAGGTCCATTCGATCCGTGAGCCGAAGCAGCAGGCGCCCATGGTCCGGTGGGTCCCGGTGACCGACGCTGCCGGCCGCACCCGGATGGAGATGCGGTGGCACGTGGCCGGAGTTCACCGCACCTCACGCGCCGCCTGACGCGCTGATCCTGGCGGAGTGTCGGTGCGCCGTGCCAGTCTGACGGTCATGAGCCCCGACACCCCGTCACCGGCCCCCGCGCCGGGCCCCGAGTCCCTGACCGGTCGGACGTTACGTCACCGTAGCCTGCGCGGGTCCCGCTTCGTGGGGTGCGACCTGAGCGAGGTCGTGGTCCGTGGGAGCGAGTTGGCCGGTCTCGAGTTGGACTCACCCTGGCTGTTGGAGGGTGACGGAGAGTTGCTGGTCAATGGCGTGAATGTCATCCCGCTGGTGGATGCCGAGCTCAACCGCCGGTTCCCCGGCCGGGAGCTGCGGACAGCCAGCGACAGCGTGCAGTTGCGTGCCGCCTGGACGGCTCTAGAGCGGGCCTGGGCCGCCACCCTAGAGCGTGCTGCTGCCATGCCGGACGGGACCGTGGACGCCTCGGTGGATGGCGAGTGGTCGCTGGCGCAGACACTCCGACACCTGGTGATGGCGACCGACACGTGGCTGGGGCGAGCGATTCTGGAGTTGGAGCACCCCTACCACCCAGCCGGTCTACCGAACGACGGGGAGAGCGCGGCCTATCAGCCCGGTGACTTCACCACCGAGCCATCGACGTTCGCTGAGGTGTTGGCGGTGCGGGCCGACCGCCAAGCCATGGTGCGAGAGTTCCTGGGCCGGGTCACCGGTGAGCAGTTGTCGTCCCCGCGCAGGAATCCCCACGATGCTCAGGGGGCGGAGACGGTGCTGTCCTGCCTGCACACGATCCTGGAGGAGGAGTGGGAGCACCACCGGTATGCCGTGCGCGACCTTGATCAGCTCACGGCACGTAGCTCCTCCGCCGAGCCGACATGACAAGGGCCGGGCCCCTCCAGGGAGGGACCCGGCCCAGGCCAGGAGGCTGAGGCAGCGGTCGTCAGGCCAGCGGGTGCTCAGCCCATCAGCCTCGTCGTGCGCTGCGGCTCAGCCGCCGGCGCTCCGAGTGCTGATCCTCAGCCGTTGTCCTGATCGGAGGACCCGCTGTCACCGGAGTCATTGCTCCCACCGCGTCCGCGGCCACCGCGGCGACGGCGGTTCCGCCGCGGGCGGTCGCGCACCTCGGTGTCCTCAGCGGCATCCTCCGGGGCAGCCGGCACGTGGGCCGGGGCCTCCGGAGCCTGCGACTCGGACGGTGCAGCGGACTCCTCTGCGGCAGAGCCGTTCTGGTCATCCTCGGCGACCACAGCGGCCAGCGACAGTTTGCCGCGCGGGTCGATCTCCTTGAGCTCGACCTGGACCTTCTGGCCCACTCCGAGCACGTCCTCGACGGCGTCGATCCGCTTGCCACCCACGAGCTTGCGGATCTCGGAGATGTGCAGCAGCCCGTCCTTGCCCGGCAGCAGAGAGATGAACGCGCCGAAGGTCGTGGTCTTGACCACGGTGCCCAGGAAGCGCTCCCCGATCTCTGGCATCTGCGGGTTGGCGATCCCGTTGATGGCCGCCCGGGCCGCCTCGGCCGAGGGGCCGTCGGTGGCGCCGATGTAGACGGTGCCATCGTCCTCGATCGAGATGTCGGCGCCGGTGTCCTCCTGGATCTGGTTGATCATCTTGCCCTTGGGGC
>CAYVEH010000190.1:0-5127 GCA_964450585.1 uncultured Ornithinimicrobium sp. | reverse complement strand
CGCCGTGAAAGGGCGGGGTCCTAGGCCGCTAGACGATGGGGACCCTGTCCTGCCGGCCCCCCGCCGCCAAGCGCAGCTCGGATCCGTCGAGGACGTCCGAGAGCATACGTCAGCCAAGGACCAAACTCCAAAGCGAGACCGCGTGGGCGCCGTCCCACCCTCATCTGGGCAGGGAACGACGCGGGAACGCATCGGCGCCTACCGTCGAAGCAGCGATGGGCGAGGCCCTTCGCGAGCATCGAAAGGAGCACCACCATGGCCCTGTTCATGGATGTCCATCACGCGATCCCCGAGGGTGCGGACGCCGCGGCGGTCGCCCAGGCCCACCAAGCTGACCTGGCCGTGCAGGACAAGTACCGTACTCGCTACCTGAACTACTGGCTCGACGCGGACGCGAGAAAGATCTTCTGCCTCGTGGAGGCACCGGACGCGCTGACTGCGGCGGCCGTGCACCGAGAGGCTCATGGTCTGTTGGCCGACGAGATCCACCCAGTCGTCCAGGGCTGAGCGCCTACACTGCGGCACCCGTTCGGCAGCGGGCCGCCTCCCGCGGCCGTTGAGCAGCCTCAAACTGCTCGGCGGCCGCCGCCAACTGCGCTGCCACGTCATCAGGAGCACCCCCAGAACCCGCTAGCACGTGGGCCCTGGCCTCGAGCAGCGCGGCCTGCCACGGCCCGCCGGCCCACATCTGGCCGACGGGCTCGGCCAGGGCGATCAGGGCCGCGGCCCGGTCGAGCTCGCCCTGGTCGGCGCTCACCCTGGCCCCGGCGACCCGCAGGCCCATGGCGCACGGTCCACACACCTGCAGGCTGGCACACCTCGTCTCGGCCTCATCGAGCACCGCCATCGCCCGGTCCGGGTCCGGGGCGTACTCCACCATGCCGCCGAGGATCCATGGCACCAGGTGCTGCGGCACCGCACTCCTTTGGGCCGAAGCCAGCGCCTCGGTGTGCCCACGGCCAGCCACCGTCGGGTTGCCGTCAAGAGCCGCAAGCTGCGCCAGGCGCTCGGTGGCCACCGTGTGACCCGTCCTCGCGCCCAGGTCACCGTGAAGGTCTAACGCAGCCTCGAGGTCCTCCCGCGCGTCCTCCGTGGGCCCACCGGCCAGCACCCCGGCTTCTCCGCGCAGCAGTCGTCCCAGCGCCCGGGCAGCTGTGGCATCACGCTGTTCCCCCTCGATGAGCAGGCGGGCGCCGTACTGGCTCACCAGGCGCAGCCCGTCGGCCTCCCCGAGGGCGAACTCGACCATGCACATGTTCGCGTCATAGAGGAAGGGGACCAGTTCCGGCGTTGCCACGAGGGTGGTGAGGAACTCCGCGGCAAAGACGTCCTGCCAGGCACCCCGGGCGTATGCCGACAGCCCCAGCAGCTCACTGGCTTCGGTGAGTTCCCGGGTCAGGCCGGCATCAACGGCCAGGGCCTTGGCCTCGCGGGCCGCCTGCTCGGCCTCCGCCAACTCAGCCCGCTCATAGTGGATGCCGCCCCACACCAGGAGCGCCCGAGCTCGCATCGCGGGGGTGGCCGCAGCGCGGCCCTGCGCGGCCAGCGCCTCCTCATACAGCGCCGTCAGCTCCGCCCCCGGGCAGACCCCGAGCTCCTCGCGCAGCACGTCCTGAGCCCGCTCGAACTGACGGATTGCGGCTGCGCGGTCGCCGCGAGCCAGGTGTTGCCGGATGAGTCCTGGTGGGCCAGCTCCCGGGTCGGGTCCTCGGCCACCAGCTGGCCCCACAACTGCCCGGTCTGTAACAGATCGAGGTGCAGCTCACGCAGCCTCGCGCGAGGTTCCTCGGCCCAAGGGGCGTAGAGCTCGTTCGGCAGCAGCGGTCCCGGATAGTGCTGGGATGCCTCACGGCACCCGGCGGGGTCGCCGGTGGCCAGGGCCCGGCGTGCGCGGGCGATGAACTCGTCGACATCGACCCAGACCGTACCGGCGGGCATCAACTGAACCTGGTTGTCCGCGAGGACGCACGCCTCCGGCAGCCCCAGTGCCCCGCGGAGGTGGAACGCCGCCTTCCGCGCGTTCGCCGCCCCGGCGGTGGGCCCCAGGTCGGGCCACAACACCTCGACGAGTTGCTCCCGCGGCATGCTGTGCCCCGGGGCCAGCGCCAGCAGGGCGAGCAGATCGGCCGGGCGACGCCGGTGCCACGCGGCGGCTGGCAGCAGCTGACCCTCCACCTCGACGGCGAAGCCACCCAGCAGGTGGATGCGGAGCTGTGCCCCAGCCACACCACCACGATATCCCCAGCGGTGACTGCGGGAGGGCGGGAGCCCCGGCCCGTCAGTTGGAGGCTGCCTGCTGCGGTTCCTGCCGCCGGCGGTCGTGGACGGTGGGGTCGGACGGCTGGCTGAACGGCAGGCCCTGCTTGGTCGCGATCAGGTAGATCCCGCGCACCAGCAGTGGGATGCCGAAGACGGCGATCATCGCGTAGGCCATCGCCGTGTAGCCCTTGGAGATCAGGTCGATGATGCCGACCTGGGACAGCAGCAGGGCCAGCAGCAGCGTGATCACCGAGACCGCCCCGGCGCTGGCGCGGCTCATCGGTTTGCGGTCGGCGTCCACCAGGCTCTGGTCGACGCGCGCCACCAGGGCGTAGATCATGCCGGTGGCGGTCTCGATCAGCGTCCAGCCGACCACGATGCCGAAGATGACGATCACCCACAGCGCCTCGGTGCTGAGCATCTCCAGCCACGGCACGGAGGCGTCGAACACACCGGCGTCCGGGTAGAAGCCCATCAGCGCGAAGTAGGTCAGGAACCACGGGACCGTCATCAGCAGCCCGGCCACGATGCCGGCGATCACGGTGTGCCGCAGCCGGGTCTGCCGCCGCGCGGTGAACAGTGCCGCCGGGTAGACCGCCAGGTTGTAACCCACATACAGGATGCCCGACCACAGGACCGCCCACAGCGACACATTCGGGTGCAGCGAGTGGTCCCCGGAGCTGAGCGTTTCGGAGATCGCATCCCAGTTCTGGGTGATGATCAGCGTCGCGAACAGGATGTAGCCGGCATACAGCGCGGCCGTGCCGACGCTCTTGAACCGCTCGATGAGCCCCTCGCCGTAGAAGTTGAGCAGGCCGACGATGATGATCATCAGGGTCACCCCGACCCAGTAGTTGAAGCCCAGCGTCTCGTCCAGGATCTCGCCGGTGGCGGCGGCCATGATCGCGATGATCAGGATGGCTAAAAGGATGTAGACGATGTCGAACAGCCAGTAGAGCGGGCCGATGAGCTTCTGCAGCAGCGTCCGGTAGTCGAAGGCCTGGAAGCGCCGCGCAATCTCGAACATCAGGAAGGCCATCAGCCCGAACCCGATGAGGATGGCGATGCCGGCGAACCAGCCCAGGGCGCCGTACTTGGCGCCGAACTCCACAATCTCCCGACCGGTGGCGTACCCGCCGCCGATCAGCACCGACTGCAGAATCACCCCCGGCAACAGCAGACGACCGTACGGGCCGTCGAAGAAACCTTCCTTGACTGCAGGCTGATCCGTCATGGCGACCTCCTTGTCTCCGCTATCACATTAGCCCCATGCGTCACAACTGCAAGGGTCCACGCCGGTGCGTCGAGGACGGGTCCGCCCAGGCCAGCAGTTCCTCCAGCGGCCAGGTGTTGATGATCCGCTCGGCCGGCACCCCCACCTCCGCCGCACGGGCGCACCCATAGGCCTGAAAGTCCAGCTGCCCCGGGGCGTGCGCATCGGTATTGATGGCAAACAGGCACCCGACCTCCAGCGCCAGGGCCAACAGGTCGTCCGGGGGGTCGCTGCGCTCCGGGCGGCTGTTGATCTCCACCGCGGTGTGGTGCTGCACGCACGCCTCGAAGACCTGCCGCGCATCGAAGGTGCTCTGCGGGCGGGTGCCGCGGTTGCCGGTGATCAACCGCCCGGTGCAGTGGCCCAGGATGGTGGTGTGCGGGTTGCGCACCGCCGCCACCATCCGGCGGGTCATCGCCGCTGAGTCCATCCGCAGCTTGGAGTGCACCGAGGCCACCCGCACCTCGAGCCGGTCCAGCAGCTCCGGGCTCTGGTCCAGCGACCCGTCATCCAGGATGTCCACCTCGATCGCCGGGAGCAGTCGGAAGTGGGGCCCCACCGCCTCGTTGATCGCCTCCACCACGGTCAGCTGCCGCCTCAGCCGCTGGGCGGACAGTCCGTTGGCCACGCGCAGCCGCGGTGAGTGGTCAGTCAGCGCCAGGTAGTCGTGCCCCAGCTCCAGGGCGGTGGCCACCATCTCCTGGATCGGGGAGCCGCCATCGGACCAGTCCGAGTGGCTGTGCAGGTCGCCTCGCAGTTGCCTCCGCAGCTCCTCCCCGCCCTCGACCAGTGGCCCACCGACCGTCTCCTCCAGCTCCGCCAGCGTGGTCGGCACCTGCCCGGCCGCCGCCTGCTCGATCACCGTTGCGGTCGACGGGCCGATCCCGGCCAGCTGACGTAAACTGCCGGCAGCCACCCGGTCGTGGACCTCCTGCTCCGACAACCCCAGCAGGGTGTCCGCCGCCTGCCGGTAGGCCTTCACCCGGTAGGTCGAGGCGCGGCTGCGCTCCAGCAGGAAGGCGATCCGTCGCAGGGCGTCGACCGGCTCGATGGTCATGACCATGACGGTAGTTCACCCCGGCCCCGCGGACTCCGGGCAGACCCGTCGGGTCCCGCCCCGGTGAGGCGAGAGACTCCGGTGCGGGACGGCATACCCTGGGTTGATGACGGGACCACGGCTGCAGGTCGCCTCGTTCGCGGACCTGACCACCGACCAGCTGTATGCGCTGCTGCGGCTGCGGGTGGACGTCTTCGTCGTCGAGCAGACCTGCCCCTACCCCGAGCTGGACGGCCGGGACCAGGAGCCGGGCACCGAGCACCTGTGGTGGGAGGTGGACGGCCAGGTCGCGGCCTACCTGCGGGTGCTGCAGGACCCCGACGGTGCGGTCATCGGCCGGGTGGTGACCGCACCGGCGCACCGGCGGCAGGGGTATGCCGCCCGGCTGGTTCGGCGAGCCCTGGAGCGCATCGGAGCGCGGCGCACCCGGATCGGCGCCCAGACCTACCTGGAGCAGTGGTACGGCGCGCTGGGGTTCCGTCGGTGCGGACCGGACTACGTCGAGGACGGCATCCCGCACCTGCCGATGGTGAGGGAG
>CAYVEH010000189.1:0-5165 GCA_964450585.1 uncultured Ornithinimicrobium sp. | reverse complement strand
GCCGGGGTGCCAAACCACCCCAAGAATGGGTGCGACGCGTACCAAACCTCCCCAATAATGAGGGCGAGGCGTACCAAACCTCCCCAAGAATGGGTGGAAGGCGTACCAAACCTCCCCAAAAATGGGTCAGTCCAGGTGGTCGTACCGGCCGCGGAAGTGGACCAGGGCGGGGTCCACCCGCGGCGGGATCTCCACACCGACCACCTCGCCCACCACCAGGCTGTGGTCGCCGGCGGCGTGCACGTCCGTGGTGCGGCACTCGAAGGTGGCCAGCGCGCCGTCGATCAGGGCCACCCCGGTCGCGGCACCGCGGTGATAGGGCACCCGGTCCAGTTGGCCGTGCAACGGTCGTCCCTGGGTACTCAACCAGGAGGCGATCGGCTTGGCCGTGTGCCCGAGGATGCTCAGCGCCCACACCCCAGAGTCCAGCACGGCCTGGTGCCACCGGGCGGACTGCTCCACCGAGATCAGCAGCAGGATCGGCTCCAGCGAGACACTGGTGATCGAGTTGGCGGTCATCGCGTGATCGTGCCGCCCGGCGAACGTGGTCGCGATGGTCACGCCGGTCGCGAACCGGCCGATGGCGCGGCGGTAGGCCTGGGGGTCGACGGGCACCGGGTCACTGGGCGTCGCGGCGTCCACCGGCCCTCCTTCCGTCTCCATCACCCTGGCCCGGCCATCCTGCCTCACGTGCTCAGCGCACCGGTCTCCGGGTCGAGCAGCGCATATCCCTCCCGGCCGGGAAGCCGAGCGGCGATGTCGTTGGACAGCGCGAAGTACGGCTGGGCCGCGTCGTCCAGGATGCGCACCTGGGTCGCGTGCTCGCGCAGCGCGCGCACCTGGGCGGTCACCACAGCGGGGTCGTCCACGGCATGGGTGACCAGTTCGTCGGCGACCACCGACGGCGGGAACGGATCGTCAGCCGCGGGCACCGTCAGGCCGTTGTCGGCGGGCACGTGCTCGGCCAGCCAGGCGCGATCCTGGGCCGCCCACGACCGCGGGGTCAGCACGGCATACAGACGTGGGCGCACCGCCTGCGGCAGCGCGGCGACCGCGGCTGTGGTGACCCGATGGGTCTGGATGTGGTCCGGGTGCCCGTACCCGCCATGGGCCTCATACGTCAGCACCAGGTCGGGCAGCAGGATCGCCAACCGTTCGGCCAGCAACTCGGCCGCCTGCCCGACGGAGGCTCCGGCAAAGGCCCGCGGGTGCGCGGCCGCCTCGGAGCCGGCCATGCCGCTGTCCCGCCAGCGAGGGGTGGTCTCCCGGCTGACACCGGCAGCTAGGTAACTGTGCTCCACCCCGAGCACCGCCATGGCCCGGTCCAGCTCACCGGCCCGGTGCGGTCCCAGTGCCGGGTCGCCCTCCAGGTGGGCGAGGTCGGCTGGGATGACCTCACCCTCCTCCCCCAGGGTGCAGGTGATCACGTGCACCCGGTCGCCGCGGGCCACGTGGTGGGCCAGGGCGACGCCGGTGGCCAGCGTCTCGTCATCGGGGTGGGCGTGCACCGCCACTACCCGCAACGGCCGGGCCCGCGTCAGCCCCTGCTCCAGTGGCAGACGGTCGGTGGACTGGGTGCGGGTTGCTGCCTCGTGCGGCATCGACATCAGGTCCTCTCAGGAGCGTTTCGCCCGGGCCGCGGCCCGGCCCCGCTCGGTCTGGTCGAGGATTACCTTGCGGATGCGCACGGCCTCCGAGGTCACCTCAACACACTCGTCCTCACGGCAGAACTCCAGTGACTGTTCCAGCGAGAGTCTGCGGGGCGGGATCAGCCGCTCCAGCACCTCGGAGGTGGCCGAGCGCACGTTGGTCAGCTTGCGCTCCTTGGTGATGTTGACGTCCATGTCGTCAGCCCGGGAATTCTCGCCGACAATCATGCCCTCGTAGACCTCTGTGGTCGGCTCCACGAACATCGAACCGCGCTCCTGCAGGTTGAACATTGCGTATGTCGTGGCAGCACCGGAGCGGTCCGCCACCAGCGACCCGGTCTGTCGGGTCCGGATCTCCCCGAACCAGGGGGCGTGCCCGTCGAAGACATGGTGGGCGATGCCGGTGCCGCGGGTCTCGGTGAGGAACTCGGTGCGGAACCCGATCAGCCCGCGGGCGGGCACCACGAACTCCATCCGGATCCAGCCGCTGCCGTGGTTGGACATCTGCTCCATCCGCCCCTTGCGGGCCGCCATCACCTGGGTGATGGTGCCCAGGTGCTCCTCCGGGGCGTCGATGGTCAGCCGCTCGACCGGCTCGTGGACCACCCCGTCGATCACCTTGGTCACCACCTGCGGCTTACCGACGGTCAATTCATAGCCCTCACGGCGCATCTGCTCCACCAGGATGGCCAGGGCCAGCTCGCCCCGCCCCTGCACCTCCCAGGCGTCCGGGCGCTCGGTCGGCAGCACCCGCAGCGAGACGTTGCCGATGAGCTCCTTGTCCAGCCGTTCCTTGACCAGCCGGGCGGTGATCTTGCCGCCCTTGACCCGACCGGCCAGCGGGGAGGTGTTGGTGCCGATCGTCATACTGATCGCCGGCTCGTCCACGGTGATCAGCGGCAGCGGCCGGGGGTCATCCACGTCCGCCAGGGTCTCGCCGATGGTGATCTCCGGGATGCCGGCGATCGCGATGATGTCGCCGGGTCCGGCGCTGCTGGCGGGCACCCGCTCCAGCGCCTCGGTGAGGAGCAGCTCGGTGATCTTGACCTTCTGGACGCTGCCGTCGCGGCGGCACCAGGCAACCTGCTGGCCCTTGCTGATGGTGCCGGCATGGACCCGGCACAGGGCCAGCCGACCCAGGAACGGGGAGGAGTCCAGGTTGGTGACATGAGCCTGCAACGGCAGGTCGGGGTCGTAGGTGGGTGCCGGGATCGTCTCCAGCACGGTGCGAAACAGCGGCTCCAGGTCGGTGTTGTCCGGCAGTTGGCCGTCCGCCGGGGCGGTGAGGCTGGCCCGGCCGGCCTTCGCCGAGGCGTAGACGATCGGGAACTCCAGGCCCTCATCGCCCAGGCCGGCGTCGTCGAGCAGTTCCAGGAAGAGCTCGTACACCTCCTCGGTAACCGCCTCGATCCGGGCGTCGGGCCGGTCCACCTTGTTGATGCACAGGATGACCGGCAGTGTGGCGGCCAGCGCCTTGCGCAGCACGAACCGGGTCTGGGGCAGCGGCCCCTCGGAGGCGTCCACCAGCAGCACCACCCCGTCGACCATGGACAGACCGCGCTCGACCTCACCCCCGAAGTCGGCGTGACCGGGGGTGTCGATGATGTTGATCGTCACCCCGTCGGCAACAGAACGCTCCTGGGCGGCGGGACCCTGGTAGTGCACGGCGGTGTTCTTGGCCAGGATCGTGATGCCCTTCTCCCGCTCCAGGTCGCCGCTGTCCATCACCCGCTCGACGGTGTGGGACTCAGCCTCGTGTCCGGTGAAGGCGCCGGCCTGCCACAGCATGGCGTCGACCAGCGTGGTCTTCCCGTGGTCGACGTGGGCGACGATGGCGACATTGCGGATGTCGTGGCGGCTCTGTAAGGGCATGGGGACGATTTTCTCATCCCGAGGACCCTGCTCAGGACAGCGCGGCCATCGCCCGCTCCACCGCCGCGACCATCGGTGCGTTGCTGGGCAGCCAGGGCACCTGCCCCAGCTCGGCGCGGGTCAGCCACCGCAACCGGTCATGGTCCTGCAGCGCCCGCGGGGTCCCCACCGGCACCGCCCACCACAGCGCCATCGTGAAGCCGGGGGCGGTCAGCGGCCAGTGCCCCCGCCGGGGCCCGCGGATCAGACCCCCGATCTGTAGGCCGATCCCCAGCTCCTCGCGCAGTTCGCGCCGGAGCGCTGCTTCGGGGGCCTCCCCGGGTTCGACCTTGCCCCCGGGGAACTCCCACTGGCCAGCCAGCGCCGCCGGTGCGGACCGGCGGGCGGTCAGCAGCAGGGTGGGCTGCCGCAGGGAGTCCACAAGGGCCGCGGCGACGACCAGCTGGGTAGACACGTCCCCAGGCTAGAGCCCACCAGTGGCCCGGAGCCCGGGGTGGATGCTCCTCTGCCGCAAGTCAACAGCGCGGCGCCACCCACCCTGTCGGCATCGGTTAGGTCAAGGTTCTGCATCGATCCGGGTCACGTCCTTCCCCTATCGCTTCCAGGCCTCTACCTTGGGGCGCATTGCGAACCGGCCCCGGTCCTGCGTCCGGGCGCCCCCACGAGGAGGCAGAATGACTATCCGCAAGATGGCGGCTGTCGCCGGGACCGCCGCGTTGGCGCTGGTCCTGACGTCCTGCGCCGAGTCCCAGCGCGACGATGGTGGTGACGACGGCGGCGGCAACGCGGCCAGCGACAACGCCGATGACAGCGGCTCCACCGACGATGGAGGCGAGGGCGGGGAGGCGGCCGGCAACTCCGATGCCACCTTCGTCTTCGGCGCCGCCGGGGCACCCGCATCCTTCGACCCCTTCTATGCCAGTGACGGTGAGACCTTCCGGATCACCCGCCAGATCTACGAGAACCTGATCGGGATCGAGCCCGGAGGCACCCAGGGTGTCCCGGAGCTGGCCACCGAGTGGGAGGGCAGCGAAGACGGCCTGACCTGGACGTTCACCCTCAAGGAGGGCGTCACCTTCCACGACGGCACCCCGTTCAACGCCGAGGCCGTCTGCTACAACATGGACCGCTGGCAGAACCAGAACGAGGTCGGCCAGAACTCGGCGATGGGCTACTACTACGGCAACGACTTCGGCTACGGCGAGGACAGCCTGTACGGCTCGTGTGAGGCCACCGACGAGTACACCGCGACGGTGACCATCACCCGGCCGACCGGCAAGTTCCCGATGGTGCTGTCCCAGTCCGCCTATGCCATCCAGAGCCCGACCGCGTTGGAGAAGTACAACGCCAACGACGTGAAGGCCGAGGGTGAGGCCTTCGTCTTCCCCGAGTACAACGAGCACCCCACCGGCACCGGTGCGTTCAAGTTCGAGTCCTACGACAACGCGGGCGGCATCGTGACGCTCTCCCGCAACGACGACTACTGGGGCGAGAAGGCCGGTGTGGCGCAGTTGGTCTTCAAGATCATCGCCGATGAGAACGCCCGGCGTCAGGAGCTCGAGGCCGGCACGATCGACGGCTACGACCTACCCAACCCGGTGGACTGGGCGGCGCTGGAGGAGTCCGGCAACCAGGTGCACATCC
>CAYVEH010000188.1:0-5317 GCA_964450585.1 uncultured Ornithinimicrobium sp. | reverse complement strand
GTCCCTGGTGCTGGCGGACCTGGTGGTGCAGGACCCGCGGTCCTCGCGCTACGGGCTGGGCCCGGAACTGACCCGGCTGTCCAACCACTACCTGTCACGTTTGCCCCTGCTCGGCGCACTCGGCCCGTACCTGGCCCAGTTGCGTGATCAGATCGGCAACACCATCCATGTGGAGACACTGGTGCACGGCGAGGTGGTGTACGTGGACCGGGTGGACGGTACCGACCGGGGCCCCTACCGCGACACCCACCGCGTCGGCCCGGCGCTGAGTTGCGCGGGCGGTCGGCTGCTCGCCGCCAGGGACACCGATGAGGCATGGGCCCGGTCCCTGGAGCGGGCCGAGGAGGTCGACCGGCTCGCGGCCGAGGGAAGCGGTGTCCGGGCCGCCTGGGCCAGCGCTGACCACCTGGCGCACACCCCCGATGACCCGACGCTGCCGGCCGAGGTGGCGGTGCCGTTGATCGACGGGCAGGGCGTGACCGTGGCCGCCCTGGCCGCCAACCTCGATCGGCCCGACGACGAGGAGGCGGTCGCCCGCACCGCCGGACAGCTCGCCCGGGCGGCGCGGGCGGCAGGAAGGACCCTGGGGCATGCCTGAGGACACCGCTTTCCTGCGTACTCCCCCGCCTCCGGAGTGGGCCCAGGTCGCCGACCTCATCACCTGGACCTCGCCCTACGAGCGCCTCTGGGAGGTCGGCGAGCGCTCCGGACGGTGGTTCACCGGAGGCACCCTGAACGTGTCGGTCAACTGCCTGGACCGGCACCTGGTCGACCGGGGCGACCAGGTGGCCATCCACTGGGAGGGTGAGCCCGGGGACCGTCGTTCGATGACGTATGCCGAGCTGCACGAGCAGGTGCTCGCCCTCGCCCGGGCGCTGCGTGGGATGGGGGTGGGCCCCGGCGACCGGGTCGGTCTGCACCTGGGCTGGCTGCCAGAGACGGTGGTGGCGATGCTGGCGTGTGCCCGTATCGGCGCCGTGCACACCATCTTGCCGGCGCCCCTTCCGGTGGAGCCGCTGGCCGACCGGCTGGACCTGCTCGATCTCACCGTGCTGTTCACCCAGGACGGCGCCTGGCGGCACGGGACGGTGTTGCCGCTGAAGGCCCGCGCCGATGAGGCCCTGCTGGCGGGCGGCTCGGTGCAGCACACGATCGTGGTCCGGCGCACCGGTATGGATGTCGCCTGGTTCGAGGGCGACCGGTGGTACCACGACCTGGTCGCTGCGACCCGGCCCGGGCAGGCCCCCGACCTCACCGATGACCTGAGCGCACCGGTGGCCCTGGCGCCCGAGCATCCGATCGCGACCGTGCCACTGGCCAACCGTGGTGGTCAGCCCGTGTCCATCGTGCACGGGACCGCCACCATGCTGGCCGGCGCGATCGCCGTGCACCGGGAGCTGCGCACCGGCGGGGTGTTCTGGTGCGCCGGGGACATCGCCTGGGCGGTCACCCAGTTCCACGGCATCTACGGCCCGCTGGCTCACGGCGACACCGCGGTGATGTACGAGGGAACCCTCGATGTGCCCAGCCAGACGCGCGCCTGGGACATTATCGCCAGGTATGAGGTGGAGAGCATGGTGACCCCGCCGTCGGTGGTGCGCACCGTGCGGGGCTGGGCCCGGGAGCTGCCGGAGGTCTCCGCCCTACCCTCACTACGCCGGGTCACCACCGCCGGGGAGCCGGTCGAGGAGGAGTTGGCGCTGTGGTTGCAGGAGGCCTTCGCCGCCCGTCACCTGCAGGTGTCCGACGCCTGGGGGCAGCTCGAGCTGGGCGGGATCGTGCGCGTCACCGACAGCCACGGGCCGACACCCTCCGGTGACACCGGTGGCACGCTGCCGGACTGCGGGCTGGACATCGTCGACCCCGCTGGCCACTCGGTGCCCGACGGCATCACCGGCGAGGCCGTGCTGCGGTTGCCGTGGGCCGGCACCATGGTCGGTGTGGAGGGCGCGCAGGCGCCAGTGGTCGACACGCACTGGACCCGCCACCCGGGCAGCTACTCCACCGGTGACCTGGCGGTCCGCCAATCACCGGGGGGCGTCTCGTTCCTGGGCCGCACGGATGACGTGGTGTCGGTGTCCGGGCAGCTGGTCTCGCTGCGCGAGGTGCGCGAGGTGCTGGCCGAGCACCCCTATGTCTGCGGGGCCGAGGTCACCTGGCGCAAGGACCCGACCGTGGGGCGGGCCATCGTGGCCGCGGTATCGCTGAGCGCCGACGTGGGGCCGGATCCCGACCTCGACGCGGTGGCTGTGGAGCTGATGGAGGCGGTGCGTGAGGTGATGGGCGGCATCGCCAGGCCCCGTGCCCTGCTGGTCGTGGACCGATTCGGCGACGAGTTAGGCCGGACTGAGCGGGCCCGTGCGATCGCCACCCTGGCCACCCCGGACCGGGCGGGAGCTCCCCGGCAGGTCAGCTGGGCGCAGATCCTGGCGGCTGCCGGCCAGTAGGCCGGGTCTCAGGTCACCCGTCGGTCCCGGGGGCCAGCGGCCGGGCACCGGCCGCTGCCCGGAGGCCGCACCGCGGGTCCGGCTTGGGGCGTAATGTTTCCCAGTGACCGCGACACCGAGCACTCTGATCCGCAACGTCCGCCCATGGGGCGGTCCGGCCGTCGATGTGGCCGTGACCGACGGGATGATCACCGCGATCTCCCCCACGCAACCGCAGGCCGAGGCACCGGCGCCGGGGACCGAGCCACCGGCCACGGTGCTCCAGGGCCGGGGCCGACTGGCACTGCCGACCTTCACTGACGCCCACTGTCACCTGGACTCCAACCGGGTCGGGCTGCCGTTCCGCCCGCACACCGGTGGGCCCGGGGTGTGGACGATGATGCTCAACGACCGCGCCCACTGGCGGGAGGCGGAGGTCGGCATCACCGAGCGGGTCAACCACCTGCTGGGGGTGGAGATCGCACACGGCGCCACCACCGTGCGCTCCTTCGCCCAGGTCGACACCGACGCCGGGCTGGAGCGCCTCGAGGCCGTCCTCGCCGCCCGGGAGGCACACCGGGAGCGGGCGAGTGTGCAGGTCGTGGCCTTCCCACAGGCCGGTCTGCTGCGAGAGGCGGGCTCCGCGCAGGTCCTGGAGGATGCCCTGCGGGTCGGGGCCGATGTGGTCGGCGGCATTGACCCGTGCACCCTGGACCGCGACCCGGTGCGCCACCTGGACATCGTCTTCGGCCTGGCGCAGAAGTATGGGCTGCCGGTTGACATCCACCTGCACGAGCCTGGTGACCTCGGGCTGTTCAGCGCCGACCTCATCATCGAGCGCACACTCGCGTTGGGCATGCAGGGTCAGGTGCTGATCTCCCACGGCTATACGCTGTTCGACGACCCCACCAAGGTCACCGGGCTGCTGGAGCGACTCGCCGAGGCGGACATCGCGATGGCCTCGGTCGCCCCGGGTGGGAAGTCACGCGTGCCGGCTGACCAGCTGACCGCCGCCGGTGTGCGGGTCGGGTTGGGGCAGGACGGCCAGCGGGACTACTGGTCGCCCTACGGCAACGGAGACATGCTCGACCGCACGTGGCAGCTGGCCTTCACCCTGGGCCACCGCGCCGATGACCTGATCGAGCACGCGGTCGCGGTCGCCACCCGCGGCGGCCGCTCCATCGTCGAGCCGCAGGTGCCCCGACTGGCTGGGCTGACTGACCGTCCCGGCCTCGCGGTCGGTGATGTGGCGGACCTGCTCCTGGTGGAGGGTGAGACGGTCACCTCCGCGGTGATGGACCGGCCCGCCGATCGCACGGTGCTGCGAGCCGGACGTGTCGTGGCCGACCAGCTCGAGCTGGTGTGATGCCTCACGCCAACGCACCCGCGAGGCCCGGTCATCGGCGGAGGTTGGCCAGGAGCGACACGGTGGGGGTCGACTGCACGGAGCCGATCACTCGTGGGTGGCGGCGTCCCCGCCGCTTACCCCGCCTGGGCCAGCGCCAGCGGGAGCACCGCCTCCGCACCGGCCAACCGCAGGGCGCGGGCGGCGACGGTCATCGTCCACCGTGAGTCGATCAGATCGTCGACGAGCAGCACCGGCCCGCGCAGGCCCTCGAGGTGCTGGGCCAGCTCCGGCCCGACCTCGAACTGGTCCCACACCGCAGCCAGTCGGAAGGCGCTGTTGCCGCCGGACTCACCCGTTGGGCCTCCGTTCGGGGTCGTCAGCTGGCCCAGGTAGGGCAGCCGGCCCAGCTCGCCGATCCGGCGGGCCAGCGACCCCACCAGCTCCGGGCGCTGGCGCGAGGGGACGGAGACGACGGCCACGGGGCGCTGCATCCAGTCCCAGTCGGCCAGCACCGTGGTGACCGCGTTCAGGACCTGCTCGGGCACCGGTCCATCCGGGCCCTGCACCAGCTCGCGGACCCGTTGCCCCCACCCCAGATCGGAGACCCGGGCGAGAGCCCGGCCGGTGGTCATCGACTCCTCCGGTGAGATCCTGCCGCGGACCGACACCCCGAGCCGGTCCATCCCGGTGGGCCACTGGGCCCGCGCCTCGATCGGCACCCCGACCCGGGCAAGCTGCCCGAGCGCCAACTCGATGGCATCCTGCGGGATCTCGGTGGGGAACCACGGGCCAGCGCAGTTGTCGCACCGCCCACAGGGCGCCGCGGTCGCATCATCGAGCGTCTCCTGCAGGAAGGCCATCCGGCAGGTCTGGGTCCGCTGGTAGTCCAGCATCAGCTGCTGCTCGCGGTCCCGGGCCGCTGCCACGCGTTCAAAACGCTCGGCGTCATACGTCCACGGTCGTCCGGTGCCCGTCCAGCCGCCCTGGACCCTCTGCACCGCGCCCTCCACGTCGAGCACCTTGAGCAGCAGTTCCAGCCGCGTGCGCCGCACGTCGACCTGGGTCTCCAGGGCAGCAGTGGACAACGGTTTGGGTGAGCCGGCGAGCGCGGTCAGCACGGCGTCCGCCTGGTCCTGGCGAGGCATCGCGGCGGAGGCGAAGTAGGCCCAGATGTTGCGGTCCTCGACGCCGGGGAGGAGCAGCACGTCGGCGTTGTCGGTGGCTCGCCCGGCACGCCCGACCTGCTGGTAGTAGGCCACCGGTGAACTCGGTGCCCCCAGGTGCACCACGAAACCCAGGTCCGGCTTGTCAAAACCCATACCCAGGGCGCTGGTGGCCACCAGCGCCTTGACCTCATTGTCCCGCAGCCGCCGCTCCAGCTCGAGTCGGTCGGCCGGGTCGGTGCGCCCGGTGTAGGCCGCCACCTGGTGCCCGGCCCGGGTCAGCGACGCCGCCAGGTCCTCGGCCGCGGAGACGGTCAGCGCATACACGATGCCGCTGCCCGGCAGGTCACCCAGGTGCGCCAGCAGCCAGGCGATCCGCC
>CAYVEH010000187.1:0-5339 GCA_964450585.1 uncultured Ornithinimicrobium sp. | reverse complement strand
ATCGCGGCCTGTGCATTCGCTGCTCTGCTGCTGGCCATCGTGCAGTCCGGTGGGATCAAGTCACTGGTGACCAAGGTCATCGAAGTGGCGTTGTCGGTCTCGCTATGAGCAGGCGCGGGTGCCGCCGCGAGGCGGGGATGGTCTCGGCCGAGCTGGCCCTGGTCATCCCGGCGCTCGTGGCGGTGCTCGCCCTGTGCCTGACCGGTCTGGGATTGGCGGTCGACCAGATGCAGAGCGTGGATGCTGCTCGGATCGCTGCGCGGGCTGCGGCACGGGGGGAGCCGGTGAATGATGTCCGGGACCTGGCCCAGAAGGCGGCCCCGGAGGGGGCCGAGGTGCAGGTGAGCCGCTCGGATGACCGGGTGCGCGTGATGGTGACCGCTCCGGCGCGGACCCGGTGGCTGCCACTGCCTCCGGCACGCGCACAGGTGGAGGTGCTCCTGGAGCCCGCAGCCCGGATGGGGTCACCATGAGTCTGCGGTCTGGCGGTCGCAGCGAGCGGGATCGCGGCTCCGCCACAGTGCTGGGGCTGGGGATGATCCTGGTGCTCCTGGTCCTCCTGGCCGGGTTCCTGCTCTTGGGCGCCGCGGTACACAGCAGCCTGCGGGCCCGAGGTGCTGCCGATGCGGCGGCACTGGCCGGGGCGGGGGCCCTTCTGGAAGGGCAGGGGAGGGATGCAGCGTGTGCGTTGGCGGCCGACCTGGCTCAGCGCAACGGCGCGCGCCTGGTGACGTGTCGGGCCGAGCCGGGGACCGACGGGCGGGTGCGAGCCAGTGTTCGTGTTGAGGTGGCCCTTGCCGTTCCCGGGCTGGGGGGCACCGAGGCCCGTGGCGTGGCGCGCGCTGGCGCCGTGCCGGATGGGGATGAGGGGCCCTGAGGCGCCGACCTGTCCTGGAGGGCGCGCAGGGCCGCGGTGGCCGTCATCAGGTGGCGACGCGCTGACTGTTCTGTGCGATCGTCCGCCTGGTTCAGCGGCGCGGCTCCTCCGGTGGGTATCTGGTCTCATCCCCGGGTGTGACGGGGCCGGGGCGATAGTCCGGCTCGTCCGTGGGCAGGGCCACCCCGGCCGGCCGCTCAGTATCCCGGGGTGGCGGTGCGGTTCGGGTGCCCGTTGCGGATTCGTCCCGAGTGCTGACCGGAGTGGTCGGCTCCACCCGTGCGGCCGGCTCCCGGGGGTGGTCCGGGTCCAGACCGCGGTCCCGGACCGCCTGGCGCAGGTCCCGGACCTCCTTGCGCTGCCGCCGTGACCTCCGCAGGCCGATGCCCAGCACCATGAGGCCCAGCACCAACACGACCAGGGTGGCCGCTCCGAGCAGGTACAACTGCAGCGGTGTCAGCTCGACGGTCAGCACCCCGAGGTCGACCTGCAGCGACGGCAGGTTACGGGTGCCGAAGAACAAGAACCCGAAGACCACCAGTGCGGCGGCGGTGAGCAAGATTCCGAGGACGAGCATGAGACCTCACAGCACATCGGTGATTGCCGACTCCATCGAGTGTGACTGTAGACCGTGGCTGCACCGACCGCCTGCTTAACAGTGTGGTGGGGCGTCGGCGAGCAGGTGCAGCAGGGTCCGGACCGCCCCGGCCTTGCTGAGTGGCTCGTTGCCATTGCCGCACTTGGGCGACTGCACGCATGACGGGCAACCGGCCCGGCAGTCGCAGGACTGGACCGTCTCCACGGTGGCCCGCAGCCACTCGACTGCGCGGCGGAACCCCTGCTCGGCGAAGCCGGCGCCGCCGGGGTGTCCGTCATAGACCAGCACCGTCGGCGCACCGGTGTCCTGGTGCAGGGCGGTGGAGACTCCGCCGATGTCCCACCGGTCACAGGTGGCCAACAGGGGCAACAGGCCGATGGCGGCGTGCTCGGCAGCATGCAGCGCGCCGGGGGTCTCGTCGGCCTCGACGCCCGCCCGGGTCAGCTCCGCAGCCGGCAGGGTCCACCACACCGACCGGGTGCGCAGGCTCCGCTCGGGCAGGTCCAGCGGGTGCTCACCGATGACCTCACCGCTGGGAAGCCGCCGCAGGAAGGAGGTGACCTGGCTGGTCACCTCCACCTCGCCGAAGTGCAGCCGGGCCGCACCCCAGGCCTGTTCGGCGTCGGTGCTCAGGATCCGGAACTGACTCACCGACCGTGCCTGGGTGCTCCACCCGGGGTCCCCGGCGACCACCTGGGCGGTGGCCTCGGTCAGATCCAGGTCGGTGACGACATACGGTTGCCCCTGATGCAGATAGACCGCGCCGGTGTGCACCGTCGCCGGAGCCCGCGCCTCGTCCACGGTGCCCAGCACCCGCCCGGTCCGCGTCTCCACGATGCGCACGGTGCGCCCGATACCACGCAGCTCCACGTGGTCACTGGGCCGGTCGGTGCGGGCCCAGAACCACCCGGCCGGGCGGCGGCGCAGCACACCGCCGGCCACCAGCGCCTCAGCCAACGCCGGCACGGAGGGCCCGAACCACTGCACGTCTGCCTCCGTCAGCGGCAGCTCCGCGGCCGCTGCCGCCAGATGGCCGGAGAGCACATGCGGGTTGGCCGGGTCGAAGACGCTGGCCTCCACCGGCGCCTCGAAGATCGCCTCCGGGTGATGCACCAGGTAGCTGTCCAACGGGTCGTCGCCAGCGACCAGCACCGCCAGCGACTCGGTGCCGGAACGACCGGCTCGACCGGCCTGCTGCCACAACGAGGCACGGGTGCCCGGCCAGCCGGCGATGAGCACGGCATCCAACCCCTCGATGTCGACCCCCAGCTCCAACGCGCTGGTGGCGGCCAGGCCGAGCAGCTCTCGGCTGCGCAACGCCTGCTCCAGGTCCCGGCGTTCTTCGGGCAGGTACCCGCCCCGGTAGGCCGCGACCCGACCAGCCAACCCGGGGTGCACCTCCTCCAGGTCCCGTCGGGTCGCCGCGGCGACCGCCGCGACACCGACCCGGGACCGGGCAAAGGCCACCGTCTGCACCCCACCGAGCACCAGGTCGGCCAGCAGTGAGGCGGCCTCGGAGACTGCGCTGCGCCGTGCCGCACCCTCGACCAGCGGAGGCTCCCACAGCGCGAACGTCGTCGCCTCCCGTGGTGAGCCGTCCCGGGTGACCGCGGTGACCGGCTGCCCGATCAAGGTGGCCGCCAGCACCTCGGGGGAGGCCACCGTCGCCGAGGCGAAGAGCACCGTGGGCCGGGCACCGTAGCGGGCAGCGACCCGCAGCAGCCGGCGCAGCACGGCCGAGACATGCGCCCCGAAGATGCCCCGGTAGACGTGACACTCATCCACCACGACATACCGCAGCGCCCGCAGGAACGGCGCCCACTGCTGGTGCCCCGGCAACAGCGAGTGATGCAACAGGTCCGGGTTGGACAGCACGTAGTGGGCGTGGTCGCGGATCCAGCGGCGCTCCTCGGGCGGGGTGTCCCCGTCATAGACGGCCGACCGCACCCCTGGGACGGCTCGTTGCTGCAACCTGGCCAGCTGATCGGCCGCCAGCGCCTTGGTCGGTGCCAGATACAGGGCGGTGGCGCCCCGGCCGGTCGGAGCGGCACTGCCCTCGGCCAGCGCGGTCAGCACCGGCAGCAGAAAACCCAGCGACTTGCCCGAGGCGGTCCCGGTCGCGCAGACGGTGTGCCGACCGGCGCGGGCGTGCTCGGCCAGCTCCGCCTGGTGCGACCACAGGCCGGTGACCCCGGCCCCGGACCACGCGGCATACACCCCCGGATCCACCCACTGCGGCCAGGGCACGACCCGGGCCCGGCGACGCGGCAGACGCCGCACGTGCACCAGCCGTTGCCGACGGGCTCCCCTGGCCAGATGGTCCAGGGCAGTGCGCGGGTCGGCAGCAGGACGAGGCATCCCGTTCACCGTATGCCGACCCGTGACCGGGGCCGGTGTGTGGGATGTCACAGCCGTCACCTAGTGTGGCGGCCGTTACAGTGTCGGCGACAAGCCGCAGTACTGATCTGTGCCGTTCCGGTCATGGCTGACCGGCGTCTCCAGGAGGACACATGCCTATACCCGCGCGCTCGGAGCCGATGTCATGAACGCCGGCGACATCGATCTCGGAGGCGGTGAGATCTCGATCGTCATCGTGGTGGCGCTGATTGCGCTGGCCGCGCTGGCGATGGGGCTCAAGTTCCGCCAGGAAGTGCTCGCCACCCCCGCGGGCACCCCGAACATGCAGCAGATCGGCCACGCGGTGCAGGAGGGGGCCCAGGCGTACCTGCGACGGCAGTTCAAGACGCTGGGCATCTTCGTGATCATCGCCTTCGTCCTGCTGTTCGCCCTGCCGGCCGATGACACCGCTGTGCGGATCGGCCGCTCGGTCTTCTTCGTCGCCGGAGCGGCCTTCTCGGCCGGCATCGGCTACCTGGGGATGAACCTGGCCACCGCCGCCAACATGCGCGTCGCCGAGGCGGCCCGCAACCTGGACCGCGACAAGGGCATGCAGATCGCCTTCCGCACCGGCGGCACCGTCGGGATGGCTACCGTCGGCCTGGGTCTGCTGGGCGCCGCACTGGTGGTGCTCTTCTACCAGGGCAACGCCCCCAAGGTGCTGGAGGGCTTCGGCTTCGGCGCGGCCCTGCTGGCGATGTTCATGCGCGTCGGCGGTGGCATCTTCACCAAGGCCGCCGACGTGGGCGCTGACCTGGTCGGCAAGGTCGAGGCGGGCATCCCCGAGGACGACCCCCGCAACGCGGCGACGATTGCCGACAACGTCGGTGACAACGTCGGCGACTGCGCCGGGATGGCGGCTGACCTGTTCGAGTCGTATGCCGTCACCCTGGTGGCTGCACTGATCCTGGGGTCGGCAGCCCTGGGCACCGAGGGGCTCACCTTCCCGCTGATCATTCCGGCCATCGGTGCGCTGACCGCCATCGCCGGGGTGTACCTGACCAAGGCCCGGGCCGGGGAGAGTGCCCTGGTCACCATCAACCGCGGCTTCTACATCTCCGCGTTGGTGGCCGCCGGTGTCTGCGCCATCGCCGCGTTCATCTTCCTGCCCGGGGAGGTGGACGGGCTGGACCTGGACCCCAGCGTCCGGGTGGCGGCCGCTGTCATCATCGGCATCATCCTGGCCGCGTTCATCCTGTGGCTGACCGGCTACTTCACCGGCACCGAGTCCAAGCCGACCAACAACGTCGCACGCACCTCGCTGACCGGGCCCGCCACGGTGGTGCTCTCCGGCATCGGGGTCGGCTTCGAGTCGGCCGTCTACACCGCAGCGACGATCGCCGGGGCCGTCTTCCTGCTGTTCACCCTCGGCGGTGGCGGGCTGATCTTCTCGCTGTTCCTGGTGGCGATGGCCGGCTGTGGTCTGCTCACCACCGTCGGGATGATCGTGGCGATGGACACCTTCGG
>CAYVEH010000186.1:2876-5349 GCA_964450585.1 uncultured Ornithinimicrobium sp. | reverse complement strand
CCCCAAGATGCCCGGGGAGCCACCGCGGGTGCAGCCCAGCAAGAAGGTCGCCGAGCACTGGGATGAGCACGGCAACCGCATCGATCAGTAGTCGTCCTCGTGCTTGTGTCCTGCAGTCCCGGTGTGCTAGCGCCGGGACTGCAGGACACAGGGAAGGAAGTAGACACCGCGCACGCACCCAGGGGGATGTCCAGCACGCGGTCCGAGCCATCGGGCAGTATGGCGTCATGGACCTGCCCGTCATGCCACCGGTCAAACCGATGCTTGCCAAGCCGGTCAAGGGGATCCCGGCAGGCCAGTTCTATGAGCCGAAGTGGGACGGGTTCCGCTCGATCATCTTCCGCGACGGTGACGAGGTGGAGATCGGATCGCGCAATGAGAAGCCGATGACCCGCTACTTCCCCGAGGTGGTCGAGGCCGTGTTGGCGAACTTCCCGCAGCGCGCGGTGATCGACGGCGAGATCATCTACGCCGACACCGAAGCCAACCGGCTCGACTTCGAGGCGCTGCAGCAGCGGATCCACCCCGCAGAGTCACGGGTGCGCACACTCGCAGCGGAGACCCCGGCCAGTTTCGTGGCCTTCGACCTGCTCGCCCTGGGGGATGAGAACCTCATGGGCCAGCCGCTCGAGGAACGACGGGCTCGTCTCGAGCAGGCCCTGGCTCAGGCCGACCCGCCGATTTATCTCACCCGGCTGACCCGGGACACCGCGCAAGCCCAGGAGTGGTTTGAGCAGTTTGAGGGCGCCGGGCTGGATGGGCTGATCGCCAAGGATCCGGCCGGTGTCTACCAGCCGGACAAGCGGGTGCAGTCCAAGATCAAGCACGTGCGCACTGCCGACTGCGTGGTGGCGGGCTACCGGGTCCACAAGTCGGGGCCCGACGCCGTCGGCTCCCTGCTGCTGGGCCTCTACACCGACGACGGCACCCTGGCCTCGGTCGGGGTGATCGGGGCCTTCCCGATGAAGCGTCGCCGCGAGCTGCTCCAGGAGCTGCAGCCACTGGTGACCGACATCGAGGGACACCCGTGGGACTGGGCAGCATCATTCGAGGGCACGCCCCGCAAGAACGAGACCAGCCGGTGGAACGCCGGCAAGGACCTGTCCTTCGTCCCGCTGCGGCCCGAGCGGGTCGTCGAAGTGAAGTACGACTACATGGAGGGACACCGCTTTCGGCATACGGCACAGTTTCTCCGGTGGCGCCCGGACCGGGAATCCGAGTCGTGCACCTACGAGCAGCTCGAGCAGCCGGTGGAGTTCGACCTGCGGGAGGTGCTCGGTGGTTGACCTGCGCTTGAAGCCACGGCTCAGCACGGTTCTCGCGCTGAGCGGGGTCGGCAGTGCGGTCACCGCGGCCTTGGCATCCCTTGGGGTGGCAACCTACTTCGCCCGCCGCGTGGTCACCCCCGAGCATGAGAAGAAGGACGACACGATGATCCGGGCCGTCGATGACGACGAGGCCGGGCCGGACACGATCACACTGGTCGCCGCGCCGCACACGTTGTCGCCGGGACGCTACGGACTGTGGCTGGACCGGGGGGCTGGGCATGCCCGCATCGGCGAAGTGGTGTCCAGCGATCTGTCCGCGCGGCGGGCCAGTGACCGCACCGTGGTGCGCGAACTGATCGATGTCGATGCGGGGGATCTGGATCCTGGCCCCGCCCGGTGGAACTCGTACTACTACTGCGGTGACCCCGGCTCTGCCGTGGGCCTGGAGTTTGAGAATGTCAGCGTCCCCTCCGACATCGGTGATCTGCCGGCCTGGCAGGTCCCGCCTCGGGCCGACCACCGACCGGGACACTGGGCGGTGCTCGTGCATGGACGCTCAGCACAGCGCGAGGAAGCGATCCGGGCATTGCCGGTGCTGCATGAGGTGGGTTGCACCTCCCTGGTTCCGATGTACCGCAACGATGTGGGCGCGCCACCGAGCGCCGACGGACGTTACAACCTGGGCCTCTCGGAGTGGCGCGATGTTGAGGCTGCCATCAAGTATGCCGTCGCTCAGGGAGCCCGCCGGGTCACCCTGTTTGGATGGTCCATGGGAGGAGCCGTGGTCCTGCAGGCGCTGGACCGGTCGGACTACGCCCGATTCGTCGACCGGGTCGTCCTGGACTGCCCAGTGATCGACTGGGGTGATGTGCTGAGTCATCACGCTGACCTCAATCGAATCCCTCGCACCGTGAGCCTTCTGGGTCGGGTGTTGATGGGGCGTCAGGCAACGCGGCATCTCGTGGGGGTGGCAGAGCCGCTCGACATCACGGTCACCAACTGGGTGGCCCGCGCTGATGAATTGCGCCACCCCATCCTGCTGATGCACTCCCGAAGCGACGATGTGGTGCCCTACGGGCCCTCGGAGGAGTTGGCGAGAAAGCGCCCGGACCTGATCACCCTCGACCTGTGGGACGGGCCGCTGCACTGCCGGGAGTGGAACACCGATGCCGAGCGGTGGGAGAGCACGGTGGCTGACTTCCTCA
>CAYVEH010000186.1:0-2776 GCA_964450585.1 uncultured Ornithinimicrobium sp. | reverse complement strand
GGCAGTGGCGAGGCCCGAAGATGCCTCGTAGCAGCCGATGGGTCGGCATCTGGCGGGATCACGAGATTGAACAGATGCGCGGCCTGCGCATCGACCTGGAAGGGATCGTCTTCGTCGAGCCGGTCGAGGTCGAGGAACTCAGCCACCTCATGAATGTATAACAAACGGCTACGCCGCCGGGAAGACGTCAGCCGAGCCCTTGACTTTCGGGCATAGAGAGACGAGGCTTGACGAGCAACACGGGAGACATTGGGGTCTCCTCGGGCGGCGGAAGGATCTGATCATGAGGAAACTTGCTTCGCTGACACTCGCTGGTGCGCTGGTCTTTGGGCCAGCTGCAGTTCCGGCACTGGCGGGAACTGAATCTGGCTCAGCAACGTGCAATTCGGCAAACCCCGTCGCGGTGCGCGGAGAGCAGCAGTCATATGCGGATATGGTTCTCAAGGTGAGGGGCGTTGCTTTCTATGACAAGGCGACCCAGTACGTCGGGTATGGCTACTCACCGTATGCATCGGGCTCGTGGAGCGCTGACTCGGTGTGGCTCGACAAGGCCGGCACGTTCGCCTTCTGCGCGACATCGTGAGGCGCGGAAGAATCCTCCAGCCCGTGAGGGGCGCGCGCCAGCCAGGGCATGCATTGCTGGGGACTGTCCTGATCCTGTGCGTCGGCACTGTGCTGGGAGCGTGTCAGTCACAGGCCGAAGCCCCTACCCACGGGTCAGACGCCCCTACCCAAGGGGCAGACGACGGATCTTCGGATCCTTCGTCTGACGCTGGAGTGTCCACGTCGGGGTTGGGCGAGGAGTTGGCAACCGAGCAGTGGGACCCCAGCGAGTGGCAGCCGACGGTCACCATCGTGGCCCCCACGTTTACCGATCAGGAACGTCAAACCTGGCTTGAAGATGTGTACCTTCCGATGTACGCGGATGATCTTGATGGTCCTCCGCCAGACGTTGCGGTCGTGCGGTGGACGGAGACCTTTGCCGACTATGGCACCGCTATTGAACAATGTCTGGGTGAGCGGGGGTTCAGGGTCGAGCACGATGGAAGTGGCGGATTCAGAATGGCGATCCCGCCTCAACAGGAGCAGGCGTATTACGTGGCTCGCTACACATGCAACGCGATGTATCCGATTAACCCAGTCTTTCTGCAAGAGCGGACTCCAAAACAACTTGGTCTGTTGTATGATTATTGGGACCAGTATTTCATCCCCTGTCTAGAAGCCCATGATATTAAGGTCAACCTGGCCAACAAGCCGTCCCGCGAGGTGTACATCAGCACCTTCCACACCCCAGACCGAGCGGACTGGTGGCCCAGTGATTATTTGGCAATGCTCCCCCCAGACGACAGGGCTAGGATCGAACCGCTCTGTCCCCCCCAGCCGCCTCCGGAAGTTTTCTACGGCACGGCACCTGAGCGCTGATGAGGCTGCCGCCGTCCCGGGTCACGATCGGGTTACGGTTCTTGGCGGTCACTCCGATCGTGCCCTCAGGACGGGTAGTAATGGGTGACGGATCGTTCGAGGCTGAGGGGTAGTCACGGTATGGCGGCACGGCGACGTGGGCGTGGATTCGTGGTGGCGCTGGCGTGCCTAGTAGCGCTGGCGGTGGCTGCTGGTGGTGGCTGGTGGGCCGCCCGGGCCACACTGGAGCCGCAGACCCAGGATGAGCAGAGCGCGGCACCGGACGTGGTATGGGCGGAGGCGACAACCTCTAGCGTTGGCCGCTCGCTGCCGTTGTCGACGACGTTGCGGCAACCGGCGCGGACAGTAGCCACCAATGTCCTGCCCGGCGTCGTGCTGAGCACTTCTGCGGGTGAGGTTGAGCAGGGCGACACGATCTACGACGTGGCGGGGACGCCGGTGCGGGTGGTGGAGGGGGAGGTGCCGTTCTATCGCGACCTGGCCCGCAAGTTCAAAGGTGATGATGTGGCCCAACTGCAACAGGCGCTGATCGACCTCGGTCACCTCGAGGGAGAAGCCGACGGCGTTTTCGGCTGGCGCACCGAGCGAGCCGTCAAGGCCTGGCAGAAGGAGTTGGGGCAGGAACAGACCGGCACCATCCCGCTAGGGGAGTTGGTGGCGGTCGACCGGCTCCCCACCGTGATCCAACTGGGGGAGGCGATCGTGCGCGGCGCGACGCTGGGCGGCGGCGAGGAGTCGGTGTTGGCACCAACCGGGGAGCAGGAGTTCGTGCTGGTGGTGACGCAGGACCAGGCGCGGATGATCCCGGCAGAGGCGACGGTGGAGGTCACCTGGCAGGAGCAGGTATGGGATGCGGTGATCGCCGGCAGTGAGCAGGACGAGTTCGGGAACACCGAGTACACGCTGGCTGCTCCCGATGGCGGGCCGGTCTGTGGGGATGCCTGTGACTCCCTGCCTGGCGATGCCCAGGTGACCTTGCGTTCGGAGGTCGTGATCGTGCCCGAGATCTCCGGCACCGCGGTTCCCGCGGCGGCTGTCCACACCCGGGCCGACGGCAGCGCATACGTGGTCACCGAGTCTGGCGAGGCCGAGGTGAGCGTCGCCGGGTCCGGTGGTGGCATCGCCATCATCGAGGGCATCGACGTGGGCACCGCCGTGCAGGCGCTGGCGGGGACTGCGCCAGCTCAGGCTCCGGAGCCGGCTCCCGACGCACCTCCCGGCTCGACGCCAGAGCCGGCGCCTGAGGCGCCACCCGGTGAGGAGGACACGGGTGATGGACCGAGTGATCATGGCGGCGCCGGTGAGGACGGCGGGGCGGACGAGCAGCCTCCGGCGACGGAGGGCTGACCATGCT
>CAYVEH010000185.1:3451-5385 GCA_964450585.1 uncultured Ornithinimicrobium sp. | reverse complement strand
GCCCGGGACAGCGCCATCGCCTCCAGCTCCTGCCCGACGGCGGCCAGCTCGGCCGGGCTCATCCGGTGGTCGACGCGGCGGAAGTCCTGCTCGATGATCGGTCCCTCATCCAGGTCCGCGGTGACGTAGTGCGCGGTGGCACCGATGACCTTCACCCCGCGGTCGTGGGCCTGGGTGTACGGCTTGGCCCCCTTGAAGCTGGGCAGCAGGGAGTGGTGGATGTTGATGATCCGGCCCGGGAAGTCCGCGCACAGCTCGGCGGAGAGGACCTGCATGTACCGGGCCAGCACGACCGTGTCGACCCGGTGCTCATCCACCAGTGCGCGCAACCGGGCCTCGGCCTCCGGCTTGGTCTGCGGGGTGACCGGCACGTGGTGGAACGGGATGCCGTGCCACTCCGCGAGCGCCCGGAAGTCCTCGTGGTTGGAGACGATCACCGGGATCTCCACATCCATCAGCCCGGTCCGGGTGCGGTGCAGCAGGTCGTTCAGCACGTGCCCCTGACGGCTGACCATGACCAGGATGCGGTGCCGGCGGGCCCGGTCCTTGAGTCGCCACTGCATACCGAACTCGGTGGCCACCGGTGCCAGCGCCTGCTCCAGGGCGGTCAGCTCAATCGGGTCGCCCTCCCGGCGCAGGTGCATCCGCAGGTGGAACTCGCCGGTGCTGTCGTCGCCGAACTGCTGGCTGTCCAGGATGGTCAGGTGCTGGTGCAGCAGCACCCCGGTGACGGCGTGCACGATGCCGCGCCGGTCCTGGCAGGAGACGGTCAGCACGAACTCGCGGCCGGGCTCGGGGCCACTGGGGTGGGGGTGGGTCACGGCGGGAGTCTACGACCGGACCGGCGGGCCACGTCAGTCACTATGGCGCAGGGCGCTGGGGAAGGCGTCGGTGTAGCAGCGCACCGTCCCGGCCGGGGTGGTCACCGACTCGGCCGCCAGCACCGCCCGCACGATGGCTCGGGTGACGGTGCGAGCCGCCACGGTCAGCACCCCGTGGAAGGCCATCGCCTCCGGGGCGGGTCGCTGCCCGGTGGCCAGGGTGAACAGGGTGTCGCCGTCGAACATCGTGTGCACCGGGTCGATCGCCCGGGCCATGCCGTCGTGGCCGATCCCGGCGACCTTGCTGGCCTGGGCCTTGGTCAGCGACAGATCGGTGGCGATCACCCCGATCGTGGTGGCCAGCACCTGTGGCATCAGTGCGGATGGCTGGTCTCCGGCGCGCTCCCGGGCCGCGGTCACCTCGGCCGGGTCGGGCGCCGTCAGCCGGTGGTCGGCCCCCGTCCCGAGCACGTTCAGGTCCCCGTCCACCAGCGCGCCGGCCCCGAGCAGCTCACCGGTGCGCAGGTCGACCACCTGCCCGCCGGGGTTGACGACCACCAGGGCGGCCACCGTGCTGCCGTCGGGCAGCACGGTGCTGGCCGACCCGACGCCACCCTTCAGCCCGCCACACCGTGCCCCGGTGCCGGCGCCGACACAGCCCAGCTGAGGTGCCGTGGCGACCGCGGACCGGCAGGCTGCCGCCCCGAAGGTGGCATCCGGGGTGGCGGCGAAGTCCCCGCCGCGGCCGAGGTCGAAGATCACCGCACCGGGGACGATGGGGACCACCTGCCCGGGTTCGCTGCCAGCCGGGAAGCCGGTCCCCTCGGCATACAGGTGCTGCATCACGCCGTCCGCGGCGGCCAGCCCGAAGGCGCTGCCTCCGGTGAGCACGATGCCGTGCACGCGCTCCACCTGATTGACCGGGTCCAGCAGGTCGGTCTCCCGGGTGCCTGGTCCGCCACCGCGCACGTCGACCCCACCGACGGCGCCCTCGGCCGGGGGCAGCACGACCGTGGTCCCGGTCAGCCAACCGTCACCGCGACGCTCGTGCTGACCCACCCGCACTCCGGGGACGTCCACGATCGAGTTGGTCGGTCCCGGCACGATCTGCGG
>CAYVEH010000185.1:0-3351 GCA_964450585.1 uncultured Ornithinimicrobium sp. | reverse complement strand
CCACCCATTTTTGGGGAGGTTTGGCACGCCCATCTCGTCTTTTTGTCGTGGTTTTGTACGCCGCCTCGGCGTCCGTCCAGGGTGGCACACTCAGCCAGGGTCGCCGCGGTGTGGTTGCCTCAGTTCTGCGTCTTGGCCAGTTCCTGCTCGATGGCCTGCTTGAAGACGTCCGCGGGCTGGGCCCCGATCAGCGCCACCGTGTTGACCAGGAAGGTCGGGGTGGACCGCACGCCCAGCGAGTCGCCCTCGGCCTGGTCGGCAGCCATCGCGGCCCGCAGCTCCGGGGAGTCCATGTCCTTGGTGAACTTGGCCATGTCGGGGATCCCGATCTGCTCGGCCAGGCCCAGCAGCTTCTCCCGGGGCATCTCCGGGTGGCCGCTGGCCGGAGCGGCCGCGAAGACCGCGTCGTGATACTCCCAGTACATGCCCTGCTCCCCCGCCGCCCGTGCAGCCAGGGCGGTGGCCTCGGACTGCTCACCGAACAGCACCCGGTCCCGGAACTCCAGCCGGACGGTGCCCTGGTCGATGAGCTCCTGCAGCTCCGGCTGGACCTCCCGGGCCCAGGAGGCGCAGAACGGGCAGCGGTAGTCGGCGTACTCGATGATCACCACCGGTGCGTCCACCTCACCCTTGGCCAGCGGGTCGTCGGCCTCGCGGCGCGGCAGGTCCAGCAGGAACTGGCGCTGCTCCTCCGTCATGGTGGGCTGCTCGGTCTGCTCAGCCGGGGTGGTCTGCTCAGCGCGGGCTGTCTGCTCGGCCGCTGCGGTGGTCTCGGGCGCGGTGCTGTCATCGCGCCCGGACGCCGCGGCACCCTCATCGCTGGTGGGGCCCGGGTCCTGCTGCTGGTCGGCATCGACGGGCTGTTCCTGCTCGCCGGTGCCCGCGGTCGTGGTGTTGTCCGAGTCGTCGCCCATGGTCATCGCCGTGTAGATGAGGAAGCCGGCGACCAGGGCCACCACGATGGTGGCCACGGCCCACATGGTGCTGGCCGAGGAGCCCCGAGAAGAGCCGGAGGGCTGCGGAATCGGGGCGATGGGCGCGCTGGGTGGCTCCTGCTGGCCAGGCGGCGGGTCCGACGGAGTGCTCACTAGATCACTCTAGCCAGCCGCGATACCGCCCCGACCTGCGGCCACGGTGCAGACGGCCCGGTGACCGACCGGCTTGCTCAGCCGGCTGCTCCGGCGGCCAGGAAGCGTCGGGCCGTCTCGGCATACACCCGGGCCGCCGTGATGATCTCGGAGACCTCGACGAACTCATCGGCCTGGTGGGCGATCCACTTGCCGCCCGGGCCGTAGACCACCGTGGGGATGCCGGCATCCCGGGTCAGGATGGTCCCGTCGGTGGCGCCGGGCACCCCGCCGTAGACCGCCGGGTCACCGGTCACCGCCTGGTGCGCCTCGGCCAGGGCCACGATCATCGGGTGCTCCACCGGGGTGTCCACCGGGGGACGGTCGTCGACGACCTCCACGGTCGCGGTGACTCCCGCCGGCTGCCCGCAGGCGCCGGCCAACTCGGTGATCCGGCCGTTGAGCTCCACATGATCCACGCCGGGGATGGTCCGGATGTCCAGGCACACCACCGCGCGGGCCGGGATGACATTGATCTGGTCCCGGTCCCCGCCGAGGATGACCGTGGGGGTCACGTAGTTCTGCCCCAGGTGCTCGTGCTGCCCGTGCACTGCCAGCAGGTCGCTCTCGATCTGCGCCACCTGGCGCACGAACTCCGCCGCGGCCGGCAGGGGGTTGCGCGCGTGCTGGGGCATCGCACCATGGGCCATCGCTCCCTCGAAGTGCACCTCCAGACGGACCGCCCCCTTGGAGACCGCGCAGATCTCCCCGGCCTCCGGCTCACAGCAGATGGCGCCGTCGACCTGGCCGGCCAGCTCGGTGCGGGCGAACGCCTTGGCGCCCAGCATCAGCCCCTCCTCGTCGACCAGGGCCGCCACCACCAGCCGGCCCGGGAACGGCCCGGCATCGATGAGGGCCTGCGCGCCGTAGATCATCGCCGCAACCCCGGCCTTCATGTCCGCGCTGCCCCGCCCGCGCAGCCGCCCGTCGACGATGTCCCCGGCGTAGGGGTCGAAGCTCCACGCCTCGAGGTCGCCCTCGGTGACCACGTCGGTGTGCCCCTCCAGCATCAACGTCGGGCCGGGGCCACCGCCGCCCTCGATGACCGCCACCACATTGGGGCGGCCCGGGTCGACTTCGGTGACCTGCGGGTCCCAGCCCAGCGCCCGCATCCGTTCCTCGACGAGTCGGGCGGCCGGCAGCTCCGCGGTGCCGGCGGCGGGGTCGTGCACTGACCGGATCCGCACCAGCTCCTGCGTAAACCTCACGACGGCGTCCTCATCGATCCGCAGCTGCGCCATGGCCTCTCCCTCCTCGACCGCATCTGGGGCCATCATGCCTCCTGGTCGGTAGCCCGGACCGGGATGGTGTCGGGCTGCTCATCGGCGGCCAGCGCGGCCCGCGTCTGCTCGGCCAGCTGGGCCGCGGTCCGCCCCGCCAGGGCATGGCTCAGCCGCGGCACCGAGGCCAGCAGCTGTTGGGTGTAGGGATGCTGCGGGTCCTGGTACAGCTGCTCGGTCGGGCCGACCTCCACGATCTGCCCGGCCCGCATCACCGCCACCTGGTCGCAGACGTGCCGCACCACGGACAGGTCGTGGGAGACGAAGACCAGGGTCAGGTCGAAACCGTCGACGACCTCGTCGATGAGGTTGAGCACCTGGGCCCGCACCGACACGTCCAGCGCGCTGACCGGCTCATCGGCGATCAGGATGTGCGGGTCCGGAGCCAGTGCCCGGGCCACCGAGATGCGTTGCCGTTGCCCGCCGCTGAACTGGTGCGGGAAGCGCCGTGCCGCATCCGTGGGCAGCCCGACCCGTTCCAGCAGGTCATCGACTCGGGTCCCTCGGGCGATGCGCTGTGCGGCCAGAGGTTCAGCGATGATCTCCCGCACCCGCATCCGCGGGTCCAGCGAACTCATCGGGTCCTGGAAGACCAGCTGCAGCCGGCGCCGCAGCCAGCGCAGCCGGCGTGACGTGCTGTCCTGGATCGGTTGCCCGTCGATCTCGATGACCCCCGAGGTGGGTCGGTCCAGGCCGCTGATCATCCGCAGCAGGGTGGACTTGCCGGAGCCGGACTCCCCGACCAGCCCGAATCGCTGCCCCGCCGGTATGTCGAGGCTCACCTCACGCACCGCGTGAACGACGGCGGGTGGTCGGGTTAGGGAGGTGCGGGGCCGTCGGAACTCGCGGTTGACCTCGCGCAACCGGATGGCGGGCACATCCGGTCGCAGGGCCCCACCCCCACCGGGCGCGTCGTGTGGCGACATTCCACCCCCACCGGGCGC
>CAYVEH010000184.1:0-5438 GCA_964450585.1 uncultured Ornithinimicrobium sp. | reverse complement strand
GCGTCCCGCTGCTGGCCGTTGAGGTGCTCTCCCCATCGACCCGCCGACGTGACCTCCACGACAAGCGCGACGTCCTGGAGCGGGCGGGGTGCCCGCACTACTGGGCCTTGGATCCGGAGGACCTGTCGTTGCGGGCCTGGCACCTGGTGGACGGGCGGTATGTGATGTGCACCCATGCCGCGGGTCAGCAGGAGGTGCGGTTCACCGAACCGGTCGAGCTGACGTTGCGGGTGGCGGAGTTGCTGTCGCGGCGCTGAGCGGGGACGCGGGTGCAGCGATCAGCCCCAGAACTCCGACCGGGCGTTCCTCCTGCCCTGCGATGAGCGGTCACGTCTCCGCCGGCCGTTACCGGGAAGTACATTACGTGGATCAATAGTTGCCGGGCTCTTCGTGGCACAGTCCTTCCCTCTGACACGGGTTGCTGCTGAGCTCCTCCTGCGTGGCTGGAGTACCTCAAGAGTCCACCTGGTGAGGACGACGATGCTGTGGTCCAGATCGAGGTCGTGCACCTGGGCAACGTCGGCGTAGACAGCGGTCAATTGATCATCACGGACCCTTGCTACATCGACAGCGAGTCGGGGGCTGTGGTGAAGTGGGGCGAGGACTTCATACGGTTCGACGAACCGCTCGACGGTTACGGCGAGACGCCAGAGCACCTCATCGCCTCGGGGCGGCTGGTGCAATTGCCGAAACAAGAGACGCCGGACAGGTTCAACTACTCCTACAACGGAGCCTGCCAAGCCACACGATCCGCTGGGTGCACGATGGGAGGATCGTCCGCGTATACGTCAACGTTGGCTAGCCGCAGGCCAGGCACGTCCCTGCACATCGCGGCGCGCCGCCCTACCGCCGCGTACGCGTCGGTTGCCCGCTCTGGGGCCGTCACACCGCCCACGTGGGGCTGCCGGGTGTCGGGAATCCGCACCATCGGTGGGTCTCACTCACGTCTGGTTAGCGGATTCCGCGCATCTCAGGATCGACCTCGTGCTGGCCGTCGTACGTTGACCGGTGCCCAGCCAGGGTTGTGCCACGAATCGTGCTCTGCGGCCATCCAGGTCGCCCCAGGCGGAAGTGGCGACGACCTAGACTATCGGCCTGCCCGAACCATAATGACGAAGTGAGCGCGCACCACAGTATCGAGACCTGCACTGGCACGCGACCGCACAGCTGATGAGTACCCGGTTCGCCCCACCGCTCCTACCCGCGCTGACGCCTGTCATGCTGTTCATCGGGATGGGCTCTCTCTTCCTCGGCGTCGGCTTGGTTGGTGTGTGGGCCCTCCGTGCGGTCAGGACGGCGGTCACCGCCGTATTGTTGACCGCCGTGGCGCTGATGGCCCTATTCGCCTTGCATACTGCGCTGCCGCAGTGGCGAGCGAGATGAATGCCCGCAACTGACCGAGCGCCTGCTCGCCGATGAGTACCCTGTGATGATCATTTACGTCCCGATGTCGTCGAGTGCGTGCCTACCGCCCCTCGCCCAGCACCCGCCTGCGGCTGTGAGCATGGTCGCTCGGTCCCGCCGTTGCGGTGGCCATGTCGAGCCTGGGCGGCTTGGGTCGCGCCGTCCTCTCGGGCAACTCGGAGCCTCCGTATCCTCTTCTGGCATAAGTAAAGTTCCTGGCCTTCTTCGTCGGGTTCTCCTGGCGTTGTTCGCCTGGTGTGCGCTCGTCACGCCACCGCCGCCCATGTCCTCACCCCGTTGTTAAGGCTTCCCGCGCGGGCCGCGGCCTGACCCTTTAGCCACGTCCCTGATGCCTACCGAGCCGAGAAGCACCGCTCAGCGGGTGCAGCCGCCCGCTGAAGCAGGAAGCCCTGGATTCGGAAGGCGGTGCTGGGTCGCATTCGCGAGGAAAGCACCGAGATGAAGACAAGCGCGCACGGTGGCCAGCGAACATCCACTTCTCCAGAAGACCTTGACATCGCCCCGCCCGCAATCCTGTCAGCGCACATTTGATCGCGGCGGGATGAGACTTCCTTTGAAGGGGATGATCACGATCGTGGCCGGGGAGCACTACTCAAACCACGAGTCGTGCGGGCGCGCGTCATTCTCCCCTATGGAAGTTCTCTTCGGACGCCGACCATCTGTCTGTGCACTGACGGTTGGGCGCGACAAGCTGACCCGGGTCACGACGCGTCGTGAGGGAACCGCTCCTCGTTGTGCTCGACCTTTGCGGCTGCAGCGGCCACCAAGTCCACCTCAAGGACGTCGGCGATCCGCACGAGGTAGATCAGGATGTCGGCCAACTCCTCACGCACGTGCTCGGCCTCCTCAGAGGCCATGACCGCATCCGACTCCTCAGGCGTCAACCACTGGAAGATCTCTACCAGCTCCGAGGCCTCGACGGAGAGTGCCATGGCGAGGTTCTTGGGCGTGTGGAAGCGGTGCCAGTCACGCTCGTCCGCGAAGGTCCGTAACCGGTCCTGCAGCGTCCGCAGGCTCAGGTCGTCAGCCACGGGAACTTCTTGTTGTGGGCCGCGAGCAGGTCGCGGTTTGGCCGGTCGCCGGGTGCGCTCGGCAAGTTGATCGGCTGCCCCTCGAACTCGCCGTATGGCGTGTCAAGCAGCCCAGGGTGAACCCGAAGCCGGTAGTCGTCCGCTGCGACGGTGATCTGCTTGTCATCGAACAGGCGGTGCAGATCAGTGCGCAAGAGCAGGCCGTTGGGAACCAACTGCGTCTGCAGGCCCTTGTAGTCGCTGATGTGGGCAGCATCTAGCGTCCGCTCGACAGACGTGCCCGACACCGCACAGGTGCCGTCGTAGGCCTTGAGGAGCTTCTTTCGGAAGTCTTGCTGGCCCTTCCGCAGGTGCACGAACTTCTCGACGAGTTCGCGCTGATCCTCCGTCAGTCCACGCAGGTCGATCTCGGCGGGATCCACGCCAGCGTCGGTCAGCATGTCCTTCACTCGACCCTCCATCGGAGACTCTGAGGGAACCGGGCTGCCGAAGTACGCCGCTACGACGGCTTCGTCTTCGGCGGAGGTGTAGCGAGGAGCCCAGTTCGGTCCCTGCTTGACAGACACCTGTGCCAGCACCTCGCCCCACTTGGGCTCGCCGACCGGCCGTGAGTCGAGGACCTCGAACTCGAAGCGTGCCTTGTACGGGCCTGGCCAGTCGTCCCAGGGTCCGGGCGTCATGCCGGGCCCGAGGTCATACGCGTCCGTTGTCGCCCTCACGCGGCCCGCGAACGACTTGCCGGACTGCCAGAAGTAGACGAGGTCACCCATCTCGACCCCTCGCTTGGTGCGCAGGTCCCAGAATCCAGCCTGCTGCGCGTAGTCCCAGTGTTGTGGATGTGCCGCATCGATCGACAAGACCCAACTGGCCATGGACGTGCCCGTTCCGTGTGGTCACGGGGGAGGCATGTCCTGGGCGGAAGCCTGTCGTTCCGTTGGGGATGTGTAGTTCGCTCCGGTGGGTGCCGGCTACCTGTCGACGAGTCGCCGCAGGAAGTCTCTGGTGGGTGGGTCGGTGGAGTAGATGCTGACCGACTGCATGCCGCGCGTCAGCAGCACCTTGTAGACATTGCGCACGAGTCGGTCGAACTCCTGGTCGCTGACCTTGCTCGGCCGCAGCTCCGGGTCCTGGCTGGCCTCTCGCACCGACCGCCAGCCGTCCCCGCGCCACACCAGGTCGGGCCCGATGATCACGCCGGCATGGTCGTACTCAAAGCCCTGCGCGGTGTAGATGCAGCCCACCTGGTCGAATCCGGCTGGGTCGGTGGCCCAGAGCGCGGAGGGCGGAGCGCCACCCACTGCGCGATCGCCGCGCAGGTTCCAGGGGCGGCCCCAGTCATCGATCTGTATGTCGTGCACCAGCGAGCCGTCCGACCTCGGGTCGCTCCACGGCCAGCAGAAGCCGGCCGCCATACGGGCGGTGTGCCCCTCCGACACCGTGGACAGCCGGTGGGTGAGTTCGTGGGGGCTGTCGACGACGTGCACCTCAAAGGCATCGTCGCCCTCCCACGCCACCGGACCGCCCGGCGCCAGCCCGAGGAGTCGGTGCACCCACCCGACATACAACTGCGAGCCGCCGCACCGGAACTGGGCATTCAGGTCGATGTGCTCGACCTTCATCCCCTCGGCCACCGCGTGCGCCTCGATGTCGGCCACCGTCCCGAGCTCACCCGGCCGCACCACCTGGTTCTGGTCGAGCAGGAAGACCGGCACCCGCGCAGCGGCCAGGAGCTCCTCCACCTGAGGACGACCCGTCCGGTGCTCCTTGCGTGTCCACCGGCTCGCGGAGGTTGCCCGGATGCGGTGTGCCTCGTCGAGAATCAGGCAGTCCAGCTCGTTCGGCTCGGCGTCGACGAAACTGTTGAAGTAGCTGAACAGTTTGCGCACCCGCGGCGCGCGTGCCGCCGCGACCTTGCGCAGCGTCTGGGTGAAGGAGCGCGAGCCCGTTGCGTGCATGACCGTGCGGCCCTGCCGCGACAGCTCGCCCATCAGTGACAGCGCGATCACGCTCTTGCCGCTGCCCGGCCCACCGCTGATGATCACCGCGGTCTTGGTGTTGGCGCGTCGGGCGCTGTCCACGGCGTGCCGCACGTGCTCGAAGGCGTCCCGCTGCTCATCCAGCAGGACGAACTGCTCGCGTTCCTGCACCTCGGACGCGGCCAGTGCGAGCAACTGCTTGGACGGGCCGATCTTGCTCGCCAACAGCGCATCGGCATACGGCGCACCACTCACACCCGGCTCGAGACACGACCTGAGGAAGTCGATGAACTCGCCTCGCCGCTGACCGGTGAACATCCGCGCGGGACGGTCGGGGGAGGGGGTGCGCATGCTCAGCAGATCGGCGACACCCAGGTCGGTGGCGTTGTGGAGGTATGCCGCGCCGACCAGTTCGTGGGGCTGCTCGGCCAGAACGGTGGTGAAGTCCGTGAGGTAGTCGACGTAGCCACGCACCTGCTCGACGGGATGGGTGACGGGGTGGTCGCCATACTGCTCGATGCGGACCAGGGTGTCGCTGTCCTCGAAGCGTTCAGCGGCGCCCCACTGCTTGAGCTCGACAACGACGTAGGACGGCAGGCCGCTGCGCGGGTGGCGGCCGACGAGGATGACGTCGGCCCGCTTGCTGGTGAGTGGCAGTTGGTACTCCAGCAAGACCTCGACGTCGTCGAGCCCGGCATCTAGGAGGTCGGCGCGCAGGGCCGGGATGCTTCGCGCCCACGACCGGCGCTCGGCCTGGGCAGCTACCCGACCAGCACGCAGCGCCATCTGCTCGGACAGGTAGTCCGACAGGTGAGCCTCATAGGCGGACAACCCCTTGGCGGAGGAGCGGAGCAGGTGCACGAACAGGTCCCCAGACAGCACGAATCGACTCGTGCGGGTGGGGGCATGTCCGGTCCGGAAGCCCGTCGGGCCGCGAATACTGGGATCACTCTAGCCGTGGGCCGTCAAGAACTCGTCTAGGAGCCGCGAGTCACAGGAACGCGTT
>CAYVEH010000183.1:2973-5449 GCA_964450585.1 uncultured Ornithinimicrobium sp. | reverse complement strand
CAGCACCAGGGCCGGACCCTGCGTGAGGTCTCGGCCTCCGCCTCGGTGTCCCTGGGGTATCTCAGTGAGGTGGAGCGCGGCGAGAAGGAGGCGTCCAGCGAGTTGCTGGCCTCGATCTGCAAGGCGCTCGACATGCCGCTGTCCAGGATGCTGACCAACGTGGCCGACCGGCTGACCTTGGCCGAGGCTGCCGAGCAGCAGCTCAGCACAGTGCTGGCCGACGGTCTGGCACAGCCGCTGCACCACCCAGAGCGTGTGGTGCACACCAAGCGCCGGCTGATCTCCTCCGCTGCCTGACCGGATTCAGGGTGGGCGCGCCGGCGGAGCCTGGGTGTACTGACAGTTAGGCCTGACAGACCGGGCAGTAACTGATCACTCGTTGCTGCGGCGCTGAGCCGAGGGTCCCTTCGCTGATCGGGGTGCCGCACCGTCGACAGGGCCTGCCACGGCGGCCGAAGACCCGGTACGTTCCGGGCAACCAACCGTCCGCCGGGAGTCGTTGCAGGTGGGCCGGTGAGGGAGCGTGCCCGACCCGGCACGAGCGCACCATCCACAGTCGTGCGGTGTCCACGACCTGCCCGAGGACGTCTGGGGTGATCGTGCCCACCGGAGCCCACGGGCTGACCCGGTGCTCAAACAGCGGCTCGCTGGCATAGATCGTGCCGATCCCGGCCAGATTGCGCTGGTCGAGCAGCGCGGCGGCGACCGGCCTGGAGGGCTCGTGCACCAGTTTGGCCAGTGCCTGGTCGCGGTCGAACTCCCGGTCGAGCAGGTCCGGGCCCAGGTGCCCGACCAGGCGCGCCTCATCGGCGGTGGCGATCAGGTCCAGCATCCCCAGGCTGTCGCCGATGGCCAGGTGACCGGCGGACCAGAGCACCGCCCGCACCGTGTGCGGTGGGGTGGCCGGGTGCTGCCCCGGGTCCACCGGCGAGGTGCCGACTGCGTTCGCGGCCCGGCGGGCGAGCACTCGCCAGGACCCGTCCATGCGCAAGTGACTGTGGAGGGTCAGTCCGCCATCGACGCGGTGCAGCAGGTGCTTGCCGCGGGGCACCACCTCCAGGGTGATACGCCCGGACAGGTCACGGGTGGCCAGGGTCGGCACCCGCAGGTCGGCACCCTGCAATGTGGCCCCCGCGAAGGCCTGGTGCAGACGCCGGGCCGTGCGCCAGACCGCGTCACCCTCGGGCATCAAGTCTCCGTTGCCGGGTCACCGGCGCAACCGCAGACCCTGCGGGGCGGTGTGAAAACCAGCCTCCTGCAGCGCGGCGGCGACCGGGTGGGGGGAGCTGAGGGCCGACTCACCATTGATCTTGGCCACCGTGAGCGAGGTCAGGTGCCCGCGGCGGACCCGATCGGCCAGGGCCCTGGCTGCGGATGCTGCCACCTCCGCGTCCGCTGAGTAGGTCAGCAGGGTGCGCCCGCCACGCTCCAGGTAGAGGCTGAGCTCACCGCCGACGGTTACCACGATCGCCCCGGCCTTGCGGCCCGGTCGGTGTGCCCCGTCCGGGGTCTCCGGCCACGGCAGGGCAGCCCCGAACGGACTGGCCGGGTCGGTGGCGGCCAGCACCCGGGCCGTTGCGTCCCCGACGGCCAGGGCCCGCAACCGGTCCACCGCGCCGGTCGTGCCGAACTGGGACGCACCGAGGTGTTCGATGAAGTATCCACGGCGCACTCGGCCCGCCTCCTCTGCCGTCGCCAGCACCCGGTAGACGGCGGCGAAGCCACCCGGGGTGCCCTCAGCGACCACGCTGCCGCGGGTGAGCACGCCGTACCGGTCGAGCAGCTGCTCAGCGGTGGCCAGGGTCCGGGCCGTGGCGTCGGTCTCCGGTGCGGGCAGTGCTGACCAACGGCCGACGCCGGTGGCCGGACCGCTGCGCGAGGGCAGCACCGGCCGGCCGGGTCCGCTGGCCGATGCCGAGGAGGCCGCCAGGGCGACACCGCCCCGGGACCACCTGCGGGAGCGTGCTCCCGATGGGCGCTTGCGGTGGGCACCGCGGCCGCTGGCCAGGAGGGCCCGCACGGGGGCCAGCGTGTCCCCGGTGACCTGGCCGGCCCACACCAGCGACCACAACTCGTCCAGCAACCCCTGGTCGTCAGTGCGTCCCACGGCCTGCGCCAACGCCCGGAAGAAGAACGCGCCACCACCAGCCATCACCTCCAGCACGTCCTGCCCCACGACGGTGGACTGCTCCGCCGGCTCGGCCGGGGCCAGGGTCAGGGGTGCGGTGTCCGCCAGATGCAGGGAGACCCAGCCGTCGTCGCCCGGCAGCGGGCCGTGCCCCTGCCAGAGCACCTCCCCGGCGCTCATCAGCTCATCGAGCATCCCGGGGGAGTAGTCCGGGACCCGCGCCGGCAGGATCAGCGACTCCAGGCCGCTGGCCGGCAGCTGCAGCCCGGCCAACTGCTCGACAGCCCGGTGCACCCCATCGACGCCCCGCAGCGTGCCGACTGACTGCCAGACCGGCAGGAACCGGGC
>CAYVEH010000183.1:0-2873 GCA_964450585.1 uncultured Ornithinimicrobium sp. | reverse complement strand
CTCGAGCGGCCGCAGGGCCCCCTCCACCAGCCGTCCGTTGCCCACCAGCCGGCGAACCACATCGGCCAGCACCGCTGAGCCCACCCCCAGCCGCCGGGCGAGGGCGTCTGGTCGATAAGGAGTGTGCGTGCGCGACCAGCGCACCACCAGGTCACCGAGCGGGTCCTCGACGGGCTCAGTGAAGGTCACCGGCAACCCCGGAGGGATCGCAACGCCGAGGGCGTCCCGGAGCCGAGCAGCATCCTGGGCGTCGGCCCACCGCTGCTCACCAGCGATCCGGACCTCGATGACCTGACGCTGGCCGGCCAGGGTCGACAGCCAGCCGGGGACCTGGTCCCGCACTGATGCGACGGTGCGGTCCACCACCTCGGCCGTGGACTGCGGGCCCAGCGTGCGCAGCAGGTCCACCACATCCTCGGCGTCCCGGGCCTGCCGCTCCGGCACCAGACGCTGCAACTCGGCCTCCGTGCGGGCCACCACCTGCGGATCCAGCAGGTCCCGCAGCGAGGCACCCTCACCCCGCCCCAGCAGCTCAGCCAGCAGGGTCGGGTCAAGAGCCAGCGCGGCGGCGCGTCGCTCGGCGATCGGCGAGTCTCCCTCGTACAGGTACTGCGCCACATAGCCCATCAACAGTGACCGGGCGAACGGGGAGGCGGTGCGCGTCTCGACGGTGACCACCCGTGTCCGGCGGGAGGCGACCTCCTGCATCAGGGCGGTGAGAGAGTCCACGTCATAGACATCCTGCAGGCACTCACGCACCGCCTCCAGCACGATCGGGAAGCTGGGGAACTGGGCGGCCACCTCCAACAACTGGGCCGAGCGCTGCCGTTGCTGCCACAGCGGCTGACGCCGGTCCGGGCGCCGTCGGGGCAGCAGCAGGGCCCGGGCCGCGCACTCCCGGAAGCGGGCGGCGAAGAGCGCCGACCCGCCGATCTCAGTGGTCACCAGGTCGTGGACCTCGTCCGGGTCCAGCACCAGGAGCTCGGCCAGCTCCTGGTCCAGTTTCTCGGCGTCGGCGAGTTCCGGCAGCCGCAGCACGATGCCGTCGTCGGCGGCCACTGCCTGCACATCGGCGCCGTACCGCTCCCGCATCCGCGCTCCGATGCACAAGGCCCAGGGGGCGTGCACCGGGGTGCCGAACGGGCTGTGCAGCACGATCCGCCAGTCGCCGATCTCGTCGCGGAACCGCTCGATGACCAGGGTGCGGTCATCGGCCACCTGGCCGGTGGCCTCCTGCTGCTCGGTGATGTAATCGATCAGGTTGCGCACGGCATACTGATCCAGCCCCTGATCGCGCAGCCGGCGTCGACTGGCCTCCGGGGTCGCCGCGACCTGCCGCACCAGGGCGCCCACGGCAGTGCCCAACTCAGCCGGGCGCCCCAGCGAGTCACCTTTCCAGAACGGAAGTTTGCCCAACTGGCCGGGGGCCGGGGAGACCAGCACCTGGTCATGGGTGATGTCCTCGATCCGCCAGGACGTGGTGCCCAGCGTGAACACATCACCGACTCGGGACTCGTAGACCATCTCCTCGTCCAACTCGCCCACCCGCCGACCGGGGCCGTCCCCGGTGGCCAACATCACCGCATACAGCCCCCGGTCCGGGATGGTGCCGCCGCTGAGCACGGCCAGGTGCTGAGCGCCGCGTCGCGCGGTGAGCCGGTCCTGGATCCGGTCCCAGACGATCCGCGGGCGCAGGTCGGCGAAGTCCTCGCTGGGGTAGCGCCCGGCCAGCATGTCCAGGGTGGCCTCGAACAGGCTGCGGGGCACGGCAGCAAACGGGGCGCTCCGACGGATCAGGTCATAGAGCGCGCTGACGTCCCACTCGTCCATGGCGACCATCGCCACGACCTGTTGGGCCAGCACGTCCAGCGGGTTGGTCGGCACCCGCTGGGCCTCGATCCGACCGGCGCGCATCTGCTCCACCACGACGGCGCTCTGCAGCAGGTCACCACGGTGCTTGGGGAGCAGCACCCCCCGGGAGACCGCGCCGACCTGGTGCCCGGCCCGACCGACGCGCTGTAGTCCACTGGCCACGCTGGGCGGAGACTCCACCTGGACGACCAGGTCCACCGCACCCATGTCGATGCCCAGCTCCAGGGAGCTGGTCGCCACCACGGCTGGCAGCTGACCGGTCTTGAGCAGATCCTCGATCTGGGCACGTTGCTCGCGACTGACCGAGCCGTGGTGGGCCCGCGCCAACGCCGCCGGTGCCCCACTGCTGGCACCGGCCTGGGCCATCACCTGGGCCGGGGGACGCCGTGGCCCAGGCTCTCCGGGGGCATCACCGCCCTCGGGTATGCCGTCTGCTGGCTGGGTCTGCTCCTGCCAGATGTCGTTGAGGCGGCTGGTCAGCCGTTCGGCCAGGCGTCGGGAGTTAGCGAAGACCAGCGTGGAGGTCTGCGCGGAGACCAGCTGCACGATCCGGGACTCGATGTGCGGCCAGACCGAGGCCCGCTCGGCGGGGTCCGGGCTCGGCGCGGCCCAGTCGAAACCCTCGAGCTCGGGCAACTGATCGAACGGGTCGTCCTCGCTGGGAGGGGGTAGCTCGGTCGACGGCAGGTCCGGCGCTGCCGGCCCGGAGGCTGAAGCCTGAGTGCTGACTGTCTCGGTGGCCGCCGGGTCGGTCATGTCCGGCACCGGCACCACCACCTGCAGGTCCCACTGCTTGGACGAGGGCGGCTGGACGGTGGTGACCGGCCGTCCCCCCGCCAGGAACCGGGCAACCTCCTCGGTGGGGCGGACGGTGGCGGACAGGCCGATCCGTTGCGCCGGCTCGGGCAGCAGCGCGTCCAGCCGGTCCAGGCTGAGGGCCAGATGTGCCCCCCGCTTGGTGCCGAAGACGGCGTGGACCTCGTCGATGATGACCGTCTCGA
>CAYVEH010000182.1:0-5458 GCA_964450585.1 uncultured Ornithinimicrobium sp. | reverse complement strand
GTCGCGATGGCGCGGTCAGCGCCGCGATGAATGTCAACATCTGGGACGTCAACGATGATCTGCGGGCGCTCATCGGCCGTCACATCGCCGTTGAGCGGCTGGCCGACCCCGCCGTCCCGCTGACCGACCTCGGCGCCTGAACGGACGGCCGATAGTCCGATCAGGTGCTTCCGGACACCAGCACCACGAAGATCAGGAAGGCCCCGATCCCCCGCAGCCGCCACTGCCCCGGGATCTGGGGGCGGGCACCGAGGATGAGATACGCGGGTGCGGCGACGATCAGGGCCGGGCTCAACAGCAACCACACCCACCCCGCTCGGGTGGCCAGCCGCGGCTCGGGTGAGCTCACCACGACCAGGAGGCAGGCGACCAGCAGCGCCATCGGCAGATACGCTGACGCCCCACGCAGCTCCCAGCCACCGAACAAGCCGAAGATGCCATTCGACGTCTCGGACCGGACGATCTGCACCTGGGGTGCCAGGCGACGCAACTCTGCCTCGAGGTCTCCGATGATGTGCGGGCCCGGCTCGTGCGCAATCCCCTGGGAGCGCAGTGCCTCCGGCGAGCTGGCTTGCCACACCTCCGCGCTGCTGCGGTGCCAACCGGCCCACCACTCAAGATGGACTGTCGTCACCCCCTGCACCTCAGCCGAGTGGCCGCGCACCCCACCGAGCGCACCCACCACTCGCACCTCATCCACGGCGCCGCGCTCCAGCGCAGACTGGAGGTCGCTGTAGGACTCGGCCCGGAACCCGAGGACCACTGCGGCCAGCAGCGTCACGGCATACAGCACCAGCGTCAGCCAGCGCCCGACCTGCCAGGACCGACGCGACAGCGCGCTGGTCTCCGGCGCCCCCGGAGCAACGGTCGCTGTTGCCATGCAGGCACCCTACCCGGGTCGGTGACCGTTCGGCCTAGGTGCGCTGACGCCGGGCACCTGCCCACCTGCTGAGTCATGATGAGGTGATGAGCACCAGTCCCGTGGCTGATCAGCATCGCTTCGACGTCGCTGTCCTGGGGATGGGTCCAGGCGGTGAGGTGGCAGCGGATCGCCTGTTGCAGGCAGGCAAGCAGGTCCTGGTGGTGGAGCCCGAGCTGGTCGGGGGCGAGTGCGGGTACTGGGCCTGCATCCCGTCCAAGACGCTGCTGCGACCCGTGGGCCTGGTGCAGGAGACCACCGACACGCCGGGGGTCTCCGCGAGCAGCACCGCCTGGGACCAGGCCCGCGCCTGGCGCGACGACATGGTGCGCCACCACGACGACAGCCCTCAGGTGGAGCAGTACGAGGAGCGGGGCGCGAGGTTCGTCCGGGGTGCCGCCCGTCTCACCGGCCCCGGACGGCTCGAGGTCGATGGGCAGGAGTTCCGCGCCGACCAGATCGTCGTCGCCACCGGGTCGCAACCCGCCCTGCCCGACATCGAGGGGCTGGGCGACTGCACGGTGTGGACCAACCGCGAGGTCACCAACCTCAGCGAGGTCCCGCAGCGAGCCCTCATCATCGGTGGCGGGCCGGTCGCCGTGGAGGCGAGCCAGTGGCTGCAGGGATACGGCGCGGACGTGACGATCCTGGCGCGCAGCCGGCTGCTGCAACGGGAGGAGCCCCGGGTCAGCGAGCTCATCACCGACCACCTGAGGGACCGCGGCATCACCGTCTGCCTGGACACCTCGGCGGTGCGGGCTCACCGTGATGGACCGGACAGCGTGCTGGAGCTGCCGGACGGCACGAACCTGGCGGCGGACGTGATCGTCGCCGCCACCGGCCGCCGGCCACGCACCGAGGGTCTCGGGCTCGAGCAGCTGGGCGTCAGGTTCGACCGGTCCGGGGCGATCGAGGTGGACGAGCACTGCTCCGCAGGCTCCGGGGTGTGGGCGGTCGGTGACGTGACCGGGGTCATGGAGGTCACCCACGTGGCGAAGTACCAGGCCCGAGTCGCCGTGGAGGCGATGCTCGGCCACCCCCGGGCTGCCGACTATGACGCGATCCCGCGCGTCGTCTTCGGGCACCCGGAAGTGGCGGCCGCCGGACGCACCCGCGAGCAGGCGGACGCCGACGGTGTGGATGTGGTGGCGGCCGAGGTGGACCTCACGGCCGCCCTGGCCCGGCCCTGGACCATCCAGCAGGAGCCCACCGGGCAGGCCCTCGGTGTGCTTGCCGACCGGCGCACCGGCCTGCTGATCGGTGCCTGGGCCGTGGCACCGCACGCTGGGGAGTGGATCCACCAGGCCGCGCTCGCGATCCGGGAACAGATCCCGGTCGAACGCCTACTGGACCAGGTCGCACAGTTCCCGACCTACAGCGAGGGCTACCTCACGGCGTTGGAGGAGCTCGACCTCTGAACTGCACCGTGGCTGGGCTCCCCCGGGCGCTGCTCACAGCAGCGTGACCTTCACATCCGCAGCGCCCGGGCGCAGGTTGGTGTCATGAGCACCGAGACACTCGACCCCGCACAGGGGCTCGACCAGGAGATCCACCGACAACTCTTCGACCGACGCATCCTGGTCCTGGGCGAAGCGCTCCAGGAGCGCAATAGCAACCGGTTGTGCACCGCCCTGCTGCTGCTGGCCGAGGATGACCCGCGCGCAGACATCCGGTTGCTGATCAACTCGGTCGGCGGTTCCGTGCCCGGCATGCTGGCCATCCGGGACTGCATGCGGGTGATCCCCAACGACGTGGTGACGGTCAACGTCGGCATGGCCTACAGCGCCGGCCAGTTCCTGCTGTCCTCCGGGACGAGGGGCAAGCGGTTTGCCATGCCGCACGCCAAGGTGCTGCTCCACCAGGGCTCGGCGGGGATCGGGGGCACCGCGATGGATATCGCCATCCAGGCTGACGACCTGCGGCACACCCGGGACACGGTGCTGGGGTGCATCGCGCAGGACACCGGCCAGCCCGTGCAGCGGGTGGAGGAGGACTCGCGCCGGGACCGCTGGTTCTCGGCGCAGGAGGCACTGGACTACGGCTTCGTCGACACGATCGTCGGATCCCTGGACGACGTCATGCCGGGGCGGACCTCCCCCATCGGGTTGGGAGGTGCGCGATGAGCACCTACGCCATCCCCTACGTCACCACGCAGAGCCCGCGCGGTGAGCGCACGCTCGACATCTACAGCAGGCTGCTGGCCGACCGCATCGTCTATCTGGGCACCGGCATCGACGAGGGTGTGGCCAACGCGGTCATCGCCCAGTTGCTGCACCTGGAGAACGACAACCCGGACGCACCGATCGCGCTCTACCTGAACTCGGTCGGTGGCTCGATCCCGGCCACGCTGGCGATCTATGACGCGATGCAGTTCGTCCGGCCCCGGGTCGACACCACGTGCGTCGGGCAGGTGGTCGCCAGCTCGGCCGTGCTGCTGGCCGGCGGCGCGAGCGGCTACCGATCGATCCTCCCCCACGGCAGGGTGGTGGTGCACGCACCTGCCGCGGAGGGCCGCGGCACGGTGCCGGACCTGATCCTCGAGGCGGACGAGGTCGAGCGGGTGCGACGGATGCAGGAGGAGATCCTCGGGCGGCACACCGGCCACCCCGCAGAGCAGATCCGACGGGACACCGACCGCGACCTCATCCTCACCGCGCAGGCCGCCGTCGACTACGGCGTGGTGGACCAGGTGCTCGCCTCGCGGGAGGACCCGGCACTGTCTGTCTGAGGCCCCACCGCAAAGCGTCTCACTGCCGACCGGCGGGATCTCACCGGGCTTCTCACGGCGGCACCAGCAGGCCTGCTCCGGTCCGGCGACGCACGTCCTCAGGCAGCCAGGAGGACCGGGCCGCTCTCCGGCTGCGGCACGGTGAGCTGCGTGGTCGCGCGGCGGGTCAGGTCCACCACCGAGAGGTCCAAGGCCCCGGCGAGGGCCTCCAGCATCTCGGAGGACGGGTCCTTCTTGCCCCGTTCGAGCTCGGAGAGGTACTGCGGCGACAGCCCCGCGCGGCCGGCGACGTCGGCGATGCGCTCACCACGGAACTCGCGCTCGCCGCGCAACTGACGCCCCAGCGCCTCACGCCACAGCGGCGACGGGCCCTCGGCCGCCGGCACCCCACGACGCCGACGCACCGGTGAGCGACGCTCCGGCAGCCGCACCACCTTTCCCATGAGGCGACGTTAGCCGCCGGACCGGGAGCGGTGCGACCGATTTCACTGTCGGCAGAGCGAGCCGCCCACGACCTGGCGGGCGAGCCTCGGCATACGGCCTGGGTCAGTCCGCGACGCGGACGTTGATCAGGTTGGCCCACGGGTCGTCGAAGGAGACGGTGCGGCCGTCGTCACGGGTCTGCAGGCCGAAGTGCTGCATCCGTTCGGTCAGCGCGCCGATCTCGTCGGCTGTCGGCACGAGGATCTCGACCTGGCCAAGACCCAGGGTGCGCTGACGCCGCCCGGCCCCGCGGGAGTTCCAGACGTTCATCGCCATGTGGTGGTGGTACTGACCGGCGCTGACGAACAGCGCCTGGTTCCCCATCGACGCCGTCGTCTCGAAGCCGAGCTTGTGGACGTAGAAATCCTGGGCGGTCCGCACATCGCCGACCGAGAGGTGCACGTGTCCGACGACCGCGCTGCCGAGCGCGCTGGGATCGGTCAGCCCCTCCTCGGTGAGGTGCTCGCGGAGGAACTGGTTGGGGTCGAGGTAGAGCGTGGACATCTCGACCTGGCCGTGCGTCCAGCTCCACTCGGTACGGTCGCGGTCCCAGTAGAGCTCGATGCCGTTGCCCTCGGGGTCATCGAAGTAGAAGGCCTGGCTCACCAGGTGGTCGCTGGAGCCGACGAAGCGGACGCCGGGGTACTGCGCGGCGGTGGCCACGGTCGCGGCCAGTGCCTCCTGCGTCTGGTAGAGGATCGCGGTGTGGAACAGCCCCGCCTGGCCCGGCATGGCTGCCTTGAGCTCGGGGCTGTGCCGGAGGATGACGACAGGCACGGTGCCCCGACCGAGGGTGACCTGGGAGCCCTGACTGGAGAGCACCTGCAGCGCGATCGCGTCACGGTAGTAGGCCGTCATCACGTCGAGGTCAGCGACATCAAGGGTCACTGCACCCATCGAGGTGTCGGCGGCGAGCAGGTCCTTCGGGGCGAGCAGGCCGGGCGTGGTGGACATCGGCGCCTCTTCCATCATTGATTGAGCGTTCAACAATGAGAACGGAGGTACCCGTCTGGACATTCCCGGCAGCCTGGCTGAGTCCACGGAGGGTGACGAAACCACGGCGCAAAGGCGTGGTGAGCGTACAAAACCACCCCAAAAATGGTGGTGGAGGGTACACAACCGCCCCAAAAATGGGGATAGAGCGTACAAAACCGGCCCAAAAATGCGGCCAGAGCGTACACAATCACCCCAAAAATGGGGCGGTTGTCGACCTCAGGCGTTGGCCAGCGAGCGCAGCACGTACTGCAGGATGCCGTCGTTGCGGTAGTAGTCGGCCTCGCCCGGGGTGTCGATCCGGACCACCGCGTCGAACTCCACCGTCTCCCCGC
>CAYVEH010000181.1:2578-5533 GCA_964450585.1 uncultured Ornithinimicrobium sp. | reverse complement strand
GTGCTGCTCAGCCGGGGGCTGGTGCCGAGGGCGACCAGTCGCTCGTGAAAGACCATGTTGGCGGTCACCACCTCGACCCACCGATCACCCTGGGCGGCCGACTCAGCCTGGGTCACCGCCTCCTCCAGCGGGCCGAGCTGCCCCAGGACCGCGGGCCTCAGCTCGGCCACCGTGGGTGGCTCGATGAGGCGCCGCACCCGGTAGAGGTCCTCCAGGTCGTCCAGGCCGGGCTGGGCGACAAAGACGCCACGGTTCAGGTGGTGGCGCAGCAGCCCCTCGTGCACCAGCAGTCGGAAGGCCTCGCGCAGCGTGCTGCGGGAGACGCCCAACTCCTGACTCAGCGCGTCCTCCGGCAGGCGCTGTCCGGGCCGCAACGCTCCGGCGATCAGCCGGTCCCGTAGTGCCTCTGCTGCACGACCCACCTGGCCATGGGCCGCGACCATCCCCGGTTGACCGCTGCGCGACTCTGACCCCACGTCACCACCTCCAAAGCGACCGACAGCAGGGCCACTGTGCCATGACGGCAAATCGTCTGACGAACCCTTACATATTGTCCGACAATCCGGTAGGGTCGCTGACACCCCACGGCCCGGGACGCGGCTGGGGACGCAAGGACCAAGGAGGACGTGATGGGCTCGACGGCCGACCAGGCGGGGGCAGGGGCAGCGCCTCGACACCTCGCGCACATGAGCTACCCCGAGGTGGCGGACTACCTCAGTGACGCCGACACCGTCCTGGTGCCCTGTGGCGCCACCGAGCAGCACGGCAGTCACCTGCCGGTCGGGGTCGACGCCATGACGGCCATCGCGGTGGCCGACGACGTGTCGGCCCGCACCGGGGTGCTCGTCACGCCGCCGGTCTGGTTCGGCTGGTCGCCGCACCACATGGGGTTTGCCGGCACTGTCTCACTGCGCCCGGAGACCCTCACCGCGCTCGCCGAGGACGTGGCCACCTCGCTGCTGCATCACGGCTTCCGACGGGTCATCTTCGTCAACGGCCACCGCCTGGCGAACCTGCCGCCACTGTCGATCGCCTCCACCCGCGTGCGCAACGCGACCGGCGCCCTGGTGGTCGTCGCCGACCTTGCGCACGTGGCCCAGGCGGAGTATGCCGAGGCTGTCCGTGAGCAGGGCGCGGCCGGGATCGGCCATGCCGACGGTTATGAGACGGCCCACATGCTGCACCTGCACCCGGACCTGGTCCGCCAGGACCGACTCACCGAGTCCTTGGCCGGTCACAGCGACCCGGCCGAACACCCCGCGATGCGGGTGATCGACCCGAGCATTGCCTCCGCCCGAGTGGCCTGGTGGCCCTCGACCGAGGCCGAGCTCGTCGCCGGCGGGTCCGGGGTCTCCGGCGACCCGACCTGGGGGCAGGCCGACCGCGGCAGAGTGCTGCACGAGGCGATGGTGCGCGACGTCGCCGAACTCGTCCGCCAGGTGCAGGCCGCGCCGGTGCAGTGCACCGCCCCCGCAGCGCCGAACTGAGTTCCTCTGCCCCACCCGACGGCAGCGCCGTCACCGACTGACAGGGAGTGACCCTTGACTGAGACTGCAGCATCCGGTTCCGGGCTACGGCGTGGCCTCGGCTTTGTCGACCTCTGGTCCATCGGTGTCGGCGCGCTGATCGGTGGTGGCATCTTCACCGTCATCGGACCGGCGGTCGCCGAGGCCGGCCCGGCGCTGTTCGTCGCCTTCCTCATCGCCGGGCTGGTCGCCATCCTGTCCTGCTTCAGCTATGCCGAGCTGGCCTCGATCTGGCCGTACGAGGGTGCCTCGTTCGCCTACGCCAAGTTCGCCTTCTCCAAGATCCACCCCGACCTGGGGCGGCTGACGGCGCTGCTCTGCGCCGGGCTCTACTTCCTGTCGTTCGCGTTCGCCGCCGGGGCGGTGAACCTCGGCTTTGCCGGCTACCTGTCCTACCTGATGCCGGGGGTCCCGCCCGTGGTGGCCGCACCGGTGATCTCGGTGCTGATCACCGGGCTGCTGCTGACCGGTATCTCGACCACCGGCAGCGTCAACACCATCTTCTCGATCGTGCAGGTGCTGGCCCTCCTGGCGATCGGAGTCATCGCGATCGCCCAGAACCCGACCGGGCCGATGGAGTACGAGACCTTCCTGCCCAACGGGTGGACCGGGGTCTTTGCCGCGACCGCGCTCATCGCGTTCGGGCAGATGCAGGTCGAAGCAGTGCTCACCGTGGGGGAGGAGGCCCGCAACCCGCGGCGCAACCTGCCGCTGGCGCAGATCTCCGCGCTGGTCACCGCAGTGGCGCTGTATGTCCTCACCGGTTATGGCGTGGTCTCCGCGGCCGACCCGCTGGACCTGGCGGAGTCCACCTCGCCGCTGTCCCTGGCGATGGAGAACGCGGTGCCCGGGATCGCGGCCGGCCTGATCGCGGTCGCCGCCCTGACAGCGACCGGCACCTCCACGGTCGGCTGCCTGCTGGGCTCCTCGCGGATGCTGTTCGCGGCCGCCCGGGAGAAGGCGGCCCCGGCGATCTTCGCCCGGGTCAGCAGCCGCACCGGGGTGCCGACACTGGCGATCATCCTCACCGGGGTCATCGCGCTGGGCACCACCTTCCTGGCCACCGGCGGGTACGCCCAGGCGATCTCGATCTCGGTGAGCGCAGCCGTCTTCGCCAACTGGCTGATGATGGCGATGATGAACACCGCCCTGATCGTGGTGCGCATCCAGCGCCCGGAGCTGCGGGGGTGGTTCCGCTACCCGGGCAACGTGCGCAACATCCCGGTGCTGGCGGTGGTCGCAGCCCTGGCGGCCCTGTGGGTGCTCACCTACCTGGACCCGCTGCCGCTGCTCATCGGTGCCGGGTGGATCGTGCTGATCACGGTGTTCTACTTCAGCTACGCCCGCTCCCGCTGGGAGTACCTGGATGAGGAGGCGATGGCAGCCCACAGCGCCATCGCGGAGCCCAGCGCTACCTCCTCCGGGTGAG
>CAYVEH010000181.1:0-2478 GCA_964450585.1 uncultured Ornithinimicrobium sp. | reverse complement strand
GGCCACGATGACATCCGCACCACCGGCGCGACGAACCGGTGCGCATCCAGGCAGCGTTACCTCGTGAGGTTGACCGACACCGTGACGTGCTGGGAGTCCATCCACACATCGGAGCACTCCACGACCTCACCGCTGTCCAGGTAGGTGACCTGGGTCAGGAACAGCAGCGGCACGATGCTGGAGATGTTCAGGGAGGCAGCGATGTCGCTCTCGCCGAGCACGGCCTCGAAGGTGCGCCGGCCGGAGGTCACCCGGCTGGTGGCGGTCTGCTCCAGAGCGGTGAAGAGCGCGGTGCAGGTGAAGTCGGTGGATTCGATGCCGGGGGCCAGCCGGAGGCGCACCCAGTTCTTGAGCCGGGCCACCGGGGCGTCATCCAGGCAGCGCACCCGGTCCAGGAACAACAGGCTCTCGTCGGGGTCGACGCTCGCCGGGAACTGTGGGTGGGTCCGGGCGGGCAGCACCTCCTGGGCCAGCACCGTGGTGGTCAGGCTCTTCTCGGAGTAGGAGAGGGCCTCGCTGAGCCCGACCAGTGTCTGCCCGATGGAGGGCTCCGGACGGCCGGAACGGACGTAGGTGCCCTTGCCCCGCAGGGTCTGCACCAGACCCTGCTCGTTCAGCGTCCGCAGGGCACGGCGGACCGTGCCCCGCGCGACGCCGAACTGCGCCATCAGGGTGGACTCCGGGGGCAACCGGCTGCCCACCGGGAGCTGACCGGAACGGATCCGGGTGCGCAGCTCCTCTGAGATCTGCTCGTGGATGGGCAGCATCAGGGTGTGGTCTGTCTCCGCCACGGGTGCACCTCGCCTCAGTAGGACTGCGAGGCCGCCTGCCCCTGCACGAGCTGCAGGCCGGCGCTGGTGCCCAGGGCCGAGGCTCCGGCCTCAATCAACGATACCGCCTGGTCGTAGTCGGTGATCGCGCCGGACGCCTTCACCAGCACACCCTCGCGCACGCGCTCCACCAGGTAGCGGATCGAGGCCGGGTTGGCGGTCTCGATGGCCCCGGAGGAGGCGTTCTTCAACCACTTCGCCCCAGCGTCCATGGCGAGCTGGACGGCCCGCTCCTTCTCCTCGTCGGTGAGCAGCGGCAGCTCCAGCATCACCTTGATCGGCAGACCGGAGGCCTCGACGACGCCGGCGATGTCGTTGCGGAAGTCATCGTCGCGGCCGGACTTCAGCCAGCCCACCTGGACGCCGATGTCGATCTGGTCGGCGCCGGCCCGGGCGATCGCCTCGGCCTCGCGGGCCTTCCCGGCCGAGGTCATCACGCCCACGGTGGGGAAGTCCAGGGCGCTGGCGACCTGCACGTCGCTGCCCTTGACCACCGCGGCGACCTCGGGCACCCAGGAGGCCGGGACCATCACGGCACCGAAGTTGTGGGCCATGGCCTCCTCGGCGTGCGCCACGATCTGCTCGCGGGTGGTGCCCGCCTTGATCAGCGTGTGCTGCACGAAGGGAGCGAGGTCCTGGGGGTTGTTGATCTGCATACTGACGATCTCCTTTTCTTAGCGGTCTTGTAGGTAGCTGGCCAGAGCGGCGTCCACGGCTGCCCGCTCTGGGATGGAGGGGATGACCTCCTCGGCCGTCACCGACAGGGAGGAGGCCACGATGGCGCGTTGCACCGCGCCCTCGACGTCGGCCCCGGCGGCCAGGGCCGCGGCGAAGGTCCCCACGAAGGTGTCGCCGGCGCCGGTGGTGTCGACCACCGACTCCTGCAGGAGCGGGGGATAGGCCCGGGTCTGCTCGCCGGTGCTGACCTGCACGCCCTCCGGCCCCTGGGTGAGGATGACGGTCTGGGTGGCCGGAGCCTGATAACCGGCCCGGACGTAGAAGTCGTGTTCGGACTCGTTGGGCACGAAGTAGTCCGCCTGGGCGATCACCTGGTGGCTCATCGCGGCGGCCGGGGCCGGGTTCAGCACCACGGTGGCGCCGCACTCCTTGGCCAGGGTGATGGCCCGCTCTGCGGTGGGCACCGGCACCTCGAGGCAGACCACCACCAGGTCGGCGGCGGTGAACGCCTCCCGGTGATCCTCCAGGTCCGCCGGGGTGAGCTCATCCAGGGCTCCGGGGGCGATGGCGATGCGGTTCTCGCCGGTGGGCTCGACCATGATGACCCCGGCCATCGTGGCGGCCTCGGTCGTCTTCACCCGGCTGTGATCCACCCCTTCCTGGTCCCACAGCTGGCGGGCGGAGTCGGCGAAGGAGTCCTGCCCCAGGGCGGTGAGCAGGCTGACCCGGCCCCCCTGGCGGGCGGCCGCGACCGCCTGGTTGGAGCTCTTGCCGCCGTGACCGATGGCCAACGAGGAGCCGCTGAGCGTCTCCCCGGCACTCGGCATACGAGGGACGCGGACGGTGATGCCGGCTCCGTAACTGCCGACGACCAGGATCATGGGGCTCTCCTTCTGCGGGTTCACAGGCTCACCATGACCCCGGCGATGGTGGCGCTCATCAGGTTGGCCAGGGTGCCGGCCAGCACGGC
>CAYVEH010000180.1:0-5568 GCA_964450585.1 uncultured Ornithinimicrobium sp. | reverse complement strand
GCGCGTAGACATAGGTGTACCTCCGTCACGGGTGGGATGAATGTCGTTCACGGCGGTGCTGACCCCCGCGGGCCGCCGAACTCATCGACGCTGTCTATGGTGCCGGGCCGACCTGGAGCCAGGCAACTGCATTCTGGTCAGGTCGGTCGTCAGCCGACCGTGCTCACCGCGGCCGGTGCGTCCGGGAACCGTAGACCTGACCGGGGATGGCATCGCCGTACCGCTCCCAGTCCAGGAAGTCATCGGTGGCGTTGATGATCGTCACCGCCAACCAGCCGACGACCAGGGCATCGTCGCCGATGCCCGCCAGGAACAGCACGGCCTCGGGCATCAGGTCGATCGGGCTGACGATGTATCCCACCGCAGCCAGCATCATCACCAACATGGAGGTATCCACACCGGTGTATCGCTTGCTGAGGATGGCGCGCGCCATCCGCGGCAGCGCGGCCAACCGCTCGGCCACTCCGGGCGCCCCGGGTCGGCTGGCAGATCGGATCGCCGAGGCCACGCCCATCAGGGCTCCCCAACGCAGGGGTCGGCGTGCAGCGTGTGCCATGATCGGCTCCGTTCGTGCGTGATGCGTGAGTGCGCCGCTGGCGCTTGACGGGTCTAACGAGCGGGTGGCTCGGAGGATTCCCACCCTATGCTGAGCACACGTCGACACCCGGTGACGGAGAGAGAGGTATGCAGACGCGCCCCGGCGACCAGCGACTGCTCGCCCCCTTTCTTGTCCTGACCGGTCTGGTCGGGTTGTGGGCCTCGTTCGAGTTGGTGCTGGCCAAGTTCGTCACCCTCGACGATGCTGATGCGGCGCTCGGGTGTGACTTCAGCATCGTCGTGCAGTGTGGTGCCAACCTGACCTCCGCCCAGGGCGAGGCGTTCGGGTTCCCCAACCCGCTGCTCGGGCTCGCCGGGTTCGTGGCGCCGATCGCCGTGGGGGTGGCGCTGCTGGCCGGAGCCAGCTTCGCCCGGTGGTTCTGGCTGTTGTTCCAGCTGGGGGTCACCGCGGGGATGGCCTTCGTCATCTGGCTCATGTACCAGAGCATCTACATCCTGGGCACCCTGTGCCCCTGGTGCATGGTGGTCTGGGTGGTGATGGTCCCGCTCTTCCTGACGCTGACCCTGCGTAACGCAGCGGCCGGCGTCTTCGGAGCCGGCGCCCGCCGCGCCGGGAGCTACCTGCTCACCTGGCTCGTCCCGCTGACCCTGACCTGTTACCTGATCGTTGCGCTGCTGGCCCAGCTACGGCTAGACGTCCTGCGCTACCTCTGACTCGTCTGCCTGAAGGAGAACTCACAACATGGCCAAGAAGAAGAACAAGGCGCAGCAGCAGTCGGCGCGGGAGCGGGTCCGGCAACAGCAGCAACAGGCCGTCGCGCGGGACCAGCGGATGAAGATCGTGTTCCGGTCCCTGATCGGTGTCGCGGTGCTGATGGTGGTCGCAGTGGTCGGAGCCATCGCCCTCAACCAGGGCGGCGGATCCAGCGCGACGCCGACGGCGGTGACCGAGGACGGTGGCATCCTGCTCGATCCCGGTGGCGATCTCGCTGGCGATGACCAGGCGACCGCGACCGCCGGGGGCGACGCCGGCGCAGCCTCCGGTGAGGTGCCGCAAGTCACCACCTATATCGACTTCCAGTGCCCCCACTGCCTGGCTTTCGAGCAGGCCAACATGCCGTTCCTCAGCGATGAGCTGGAGCAGGGCAACATCTCCCTGGCGGTGCACCCGGTCGCGCTGATGGACAACGCCAGCCAGGGCACCGCCTTCTCCAGCCGCGCGGCGAACGCTGCCGCGTGCGTGGCCGAGTACCAGCCCGATGCGTTCCTGGATGTCACCCAGGGCCTGTTCGACCTCCAGCAGCCCGCCACCCAGGGCTCCGTCGACGACGACGTGCTGATCAACGCGGTGAGCGACGCGGGCGCTGACTCCGCCAAGGTCGAGTCCTGCATCGTGGACCAGGAGTTCGCGGGGTGGGTGCGCGACGCGACCGACAGTGCCCTGTCCGACCCCACGCTCGTCGGGGCCTCCGGCAACTTCGGCACGCCGACGGTCCTGGTGAACGGCCAGCGCTACAACGGCAGCCCGCAGAACTCGGAGCAGTTGGCGGCCTTCATCGAGCAGCAGCGCTGAGTCGGCGCGTCCCCTCCCCCAGCGTTCAGGTGGCGTCCTCGGCCCGATCCATGGCGGCGTAGATGCGTTTGGCGGATACCGGTTGCGGGGTGCCCAACCGTTGGGCGAACAGGCTGACCCGGAGCTCCTGGATCTGCCAGCCGATGTCGGCCACATCCGCATCGGCCCGCCGGTGCGGGGGCAGGTCCGCCAGGAACTCGGCATACTCCTCCTGCACGGTGTGCACGGTGACCATCCGGTCGTGGTCCTTGGCCAGGTCCACCGCCCCCTTCTCGAGCCGCTCGGCCATCGCCGCCAGGTAGCGCCGCAGGTGCGGCAGACGCTGGTAGCCGGTCTCGGCGACGAAGCCGGGATGGATCAGGGTGTCCAGTTGAGTGCGCAGGTCGGTGGCCATCTCGGCGGCCGCCGGGGCCGTCAGCCGCTGCAGGGTCAGCGACACCTCGCGGGCGGTGTCCAGGATCGGGGCCAGATTCTCCACGATCTGCAGCACCCGGGGCACCGCCTGCTGCTTCACGGTGGCCAGTGCCCGGTCGAACTCCTCGGGGCTGCGCACGAGCGCGCCGGGCATCTCGGCCACGACGGAGTCGACCGCGCAGGCAAGGGCGTCCTCCAGCAGCCGGGGCACGGAGCCGTGCGGGTTGTGCCCCAGGGATAGTTTCTGGGCGTTGGTCAGCAGACCCAGCAACCGTTTCCAGGGTGGGGTGATGTTGAGCAGCAGCAGCCGTCGGACACCCACCCGGGTGGCGCGGTCGCGTTCGGAGGCCGTGCCCAGCACCCGCACATCGACGGCCGTCCCGGTGTCGACCAGGGCCGGGTAGCCGACCACGGTCTTGCCGGCCACCTGTTGCTCGAAAGTCTGCGGCAGTATGCCGATCGCCTCGGTCCAGGAGGTCAGTCCGGTGCGTTCGATGCTCGCCGCGGCGCGAGACATGGTGGTGCGGACCGCGGGAGCCAGGTGCGCCTGCAGCGCGGCCAGGTCCTTGCCCTGACCCAGGAGCTCGACCCGGGGTCGGCCCCGTCCCTTGCGTCGGGTGGTGCGCTCGACGGCGAAGGTCATCCGCAGGTGATCGGGCACCCGGTCCAGGTCAAAGTCCGAGGCGTCCACCGGCACGATCCGCCGCCCAGTGAGCTCCTCGGCCAGGGCCGCCACGAGGGTCTGCTGCTCCTGCGGCTCCCCGATCGCTCGCAGCGCCTGCCGGGCATGGTCCGGTGCCGGCACGAAGTTGCGGCGAATCTCCTTGGGCAGCGACCTGACCAGGGCGGTCGCGAGCTCCTCGCGCAACCCGGGCACCTGCCAGTCGAAACCGTCCGGGCGCACCCGGTTAAGGACCTCGATCGGCAGGTGCACGGTGACGCCGTCGGAACCGGACCCCGGCTCGAACTGATACGTGACATCGAACTCGAGCTCGCCCTGGCGCCACGTCCCCGGAAAGTCCCGGTCGCTGACCGGGGAGGCGTCCTGACTGACAAGCAGGTCCTCGGTGAAGGTCAACAGGTCGGCGTCGGCCCGGCGGGCGGACTTCCACCAGGTGTCGAAATGGGCCCCGGAGACGACGTCGGCGGGGATCCGTGCGTCGTAGAAGGCCACCAGCGTCTCGTCATCGACGAGGATGTCGCGGCGCCGCGCCCGTGCCTCCAGCTCACCGAGCTGGCGGATCAGGCGCCGGTTGTCGTGAAAGAAGGCGTGCCGGGTCTCCCAGTCCCCCTCGACCAGCCCGTGCCGGATGAACAGCTCCCGGGCCACCTCGGGGTCGATCCGGCCGTAGGCCACGGTGCGGTCGGCCACCAGCGGCACCCCGTAGAGGGTGACTCGTTCGGTGGCGACCGCGCTGGCCCGGCTGCGGGACCAGCGAGGCTCGGAGTAGGACCGCTTCACCAGATGGGAGGCGGCCCGTTCCACCCAGGCCGGGTCGGTCGGTGCGTTGACCCGTGCCCACAGCCGGGTCGTCTCGACCAGTTCGGCGGTCATCAGCCAGTCGGGGTTCTTGCGGTGCAGGACCGACCCAGGCTGGATGACGAACCGTGCCCCGCGAGCCCCGGCATACTCGCGCCGCTCCCGGTCGTAGAGGCCCACGTGGGACAGAAGCCCTGCCAGCAGCGACTGGTGCACCTGGTCGGGGGTGGCCTGGTTGGAGTTGGCCTGCAGCCCCAGGGACCGGGTGGCCTGCATCAGCTGACTGTGCAGGTCCTGCCACTCCCGCACCCGCAGGTAGTGCAGGTACTCCCGTTTGCACAGGCGCCGGAAGGCGCTGTTGGACAGGGCCTTCTGCCGGGCGCGCAGGTACTGCCACAGATTCAGCAGCACCAGGAAGTCCGACTCCTCGGCGCCCTCGCGGAAGCGGGCGTGCGACTGGTCGGCCTGGGCCTGCTTGTCAGCCGGCCGCTCGCGGGGGTCCTGCATGGACAGCGCTGCCGCGATCACCGCCACCTCCCGCAGCGCCCCGTTGCGCTCGGCCTCGATCACCATCCGGGCCAGCCGCGGGTCCACCGGCAGCGCGACGATCGCCCGTCCGTAGGGTGTCAGCCGCTGGCGGGGCAGGTGCGCCGGGGCGTCCGGGTCGATGGCCTGCAACTCCTCCAGCAGTCGCACCCCGTCGGCAACCTGCCGGGAGTCCGGTGGCTCCAGGAACGGGAAGGCCGCGATGTCGCCGAGCCCCAGGCTGGTCATCTGCAGGATGACCGAGGCCAGGTTGGTGCGCAGGATCTCGGGGTCGGTGAACTCCGGTCGGGCGTCGAAGTCCTCCTCGGAGTAGAGCCGGATCGCGATGCCGGGGGCCAGCCGCCCGCACCGGCCGGACCGTTGGTTGGCGCTGGCCTGGCTGATCGGCTCGATCGGCAGCCGTTGGACCTTCAGCCGTTGGGAGTAACGGGAGATCCGGGCTGTGCCGGTGTCCACCACGTACCGGATGCCGGGCACCGTCAGCGACGTCTCCGCGACGTTGGTGGCCACGACGATCCGTCGCCCGGTATGCCGACTGAAGACGCGGTGCTGCTCGGCGGCGGAGAGGCGGCCGTACAGCGGGAGCACCTCGGTCGCCGGCAGGTTCATTCCCGCCAGGGCGTCGGTGACGTCCCGGATCTCCCGTTCCCCGGAGCAGAAGACCAGGATGTCGGCCGGTCCTCCACCCGGGTCCTCGGTCCACAGCTCCTCGACCGCCTCGCAGACGCCGGTGACCTGGTCGATCTCGACGTCGCGCGGCACCCCGTCCTTGCTCGGCGGGCCGGGGCGGGTCAACGGCCGGTAGCGCACCTCCACCGGGTAGCTGCGACCGGTCACCTCGACCACCGGGGCCGGTCGGCCGTCGCGGTCGGCGAAGTGCGCGGCGAAGCGCTGCACATCGATCGTGGCGGAGGTAATGATCACCTTCAAATCCGGGCGCCGCGGCAGCAGCTGCTTGAGGTAGCCGAGGATGAAGTCGATGTTGAGGCTGCGCTCG
>CAYVEH010000179.1:0-5580 GCA_964450585.1 uncultured Ornithinimicrobium sp. | reverse complement strand
ACTGGTGCTTGTCCGCGTACTTCACGTGCGTCAGATACGACAGCATGTTGTCGAAGGCGTACCGTCCGCGACCCGGCTTCTCGACGTACTGCGGCTCGACCCCGATAGCGAACGCCAGCCGGTCCAGCGGCAGTGACCACCGACCACCAGGTCGGCCCCGTGCGCAGATCGACGACGCGGTGCTCAGCAGCGTCCTACACATCACCCACGAGCTCGGCTACTCCAGAGCCACCGTGGACCGGGTCGCCGCGGCGACCGGCGTCGCGAAGACGACGATCTACCGGCGCTGGCCCTCGAAGGGTGAGCTCGTGGTCGCCAGTCTTCGCGAGGTGCTCCAACCGCTGCCGTCGGCCACGGAGGCTCCGGAGCGGAACCTGAGGGATCTGGTGCGTTGGGGCGTCGCCCGGCTCGCCCAGCCGGGCGTGGCTGCTGCCTTCGCGGGCGTGTTCGCCGAAGCCGCAGGCGACGCGGAACTGCGAGAGGTGCTGCGGTCACAGCTCCAGGAGCCATACCTGCATGACCTCGAAAAGGCGCTTGATGCGCCGACGGATCGAGTGCTGCTGATCGTTGACATCGTGATCGGGACGCTGCTGCACCGTGCAGGCATCACCGGCCAGCCCATGGCCGACGAGGATGTGGGCCTGCTGATCACGATCACCCAGCAACTTCTGGCCAGGTAGGACACGAGACGGACTACGTTCGGTGCTTGGGAGGAGTCGGATGAATCAACAGTCTCTTGATGGGCTGCGTGTCGAAGGCCCAACGACAGGTTCGGTCACGTCCACCAAGTCGTCGGCGACAACATGAGGCGTGAACGACTCGACATCGTTGCCTACGACACGGGGCGCCGGAGCGAGCTGCTGGATCTGGCCATCCGCGCCTGGGCTCCCGTTTTTCCGCAGATGAAGGCGGCGGTCCCCGGTTTCGTCTTCGACTCCTTCTACCCGGATGGCTGGGAGCTGAGGCGGTGAACCGATCTGGCGGCCGTGCTCGACCTCGAGCCGGAGAACGTGGATGTTGCCGTACTCGCGGGTGAGCCCGTGGGATGGGTGTGTACACGACTGCACCATGAGGACTCGATGTCCGAGGTGTACGTGGTTGCGGTCGATCCCTCGCGGCAGGGGATGGGGGTTGGGCGAGCGTTGCTTGAGCGTGCCTACGAGCGTGCCCGCACAGCAGGCATGCGGATGATCATGGTGGAGACCAGTGGCGATCCTGGGCACGCCCCCGCGCGCGCACTGTATGAGTCCGATGGCTTCGTTCGGTGGCCCGTTGCACGCTACTTCAAGGAGTTGCCGTCCGGCGAGTGACGGGTCCGTGTGGTGTTGACGACCCACCGCTACGCCGAGTCGAGTCATCCAGGAGAACTTCAGGTGGAGGGGGTGAGTCGCGTGACCGGAGGTGTGCTGCGGGCTCCGGGCTCCGATCAGCGTGCGAGGCTTCGGCGGACAGCGGCGACAGTGGTCTCCGGTGAATCGTTGAAGCAGAGTCGCACTCCCGGTTGAACGACCATGATGGTGTTGAGGGCCCGTTCGAAGATCACGGTGTACTCGTGTGCGGTCCGCAGGCCGGAGCCGACCTCGATCACGTCGTACTCCTGGTCTTCCAAGGTGTTGCGCACAAGCTGCTCAGCGGCATCGGCGTCATCGGGTAGGAGGCAGGGAGTGACTGCGAATCCGTCATCACGCAGGGCCGCCTCGGCCGCGACGATGCGCGAGCGCAGGGTGTTGGCGTCCTGACCCGGCCAGGGGCCGAAGTCGATGACGGCCGGATCCATCCCGATCTGCAGGACGCGGGGCGGATCCATGGTGGGACGCTCCTCCGAGGAAGCAGGTTGCGCAGTGGGCGGAGGACCGGCTCCGAACCGTGCAAACGCTCGTGTCGGGTGGTCCAGGTCACGGATCTCGGTGAATCCCATGGCTTCGTAGAACGCCTGCTGTGCGGGCTCATCATCCGTGAGCAGCACCTTCTGACGCACATCAGCAAAGGGTGCGAACACCTGGCGGAACAGGATGCGACCGATTCCCCGTCGCTGATACTCGGGGTGAACCAGGATGTCCTGGAGGTAGGCGATCGTCAGGCCGTCGCCCACGACTCGGGCAAGGCCGACCAGGTGGTCCCCGTCCCAGGCGGTCACCGTGTGCAGGGAGGCGGCCACCGCAGCCGTCAGTCGCGCGGGATCGCGGGTGTATGCCGTCCACTCCACGGCCGCATACAGCGCAGTGAGATCGTTCTGGTCCAGTTGTCGACCGGAGCGGAAACGGATCGTCATCCCAGGAGTCTCGCACTGCGACGGCGAAGTGGTCCGCGGGGCCCGGGGAGTCAGGGGCGCGACCGGATGCTGCCGGGGGTGCCCAGCCACCCCGGCAGCTGGTCCAGGATCGCCACGTGGCCCGAGCCCTCCACCAGCTGAACCGCAGCGGCTGGCAGCAGGGCGCTGAGCCGCTCCACGTGATGAGCAGGAATGATGCGGTCGGCAGTGGCCTGGAACAGCGTGACCGGGCAGGTGATCCGATCGAGCGGCGCGCCCCACGGCCGGACGAAGGCCAGGTCGTCGTCGATCTCGCCGGCGTCACTGCCAGCAGCGCTGGCGGCCTGGGCGTCCGCGCCGATGCCGGACCACCGGTCGCCCAGCGCCGCCCAGTCCGCCTCGGTGAAACTGCTGGCGTCGAAGGTGGCTGTTTGCTGGTGCACCTCGCGGGCCTGCTCACCGCGCGCGGCGGGGCGCAGACCGCCTCCGTTGCCGGCCATGCCGGCAAACCAGGACTCCGTCTGATCGTAGGGGGCTGGGCAGGCGAAGGTGGCGACAGCCCGAACCCGGTCTGTCAGGAGGGCGGCCAGCGTCAGCGCATGCGGCCCACCCCCCGAGTAGCCGGCGGTCACCATCTCCTCGACGCCGCACGCATCGAGCACATCGGCGACATCCGTGGCGGCCTCCGCCACGGTGCGGCCCTGGCGTCGCGCCGACCCCGGGAAGCCGGGGCGGATCACGGCCAGGAGGCGAAGCCCCAGGTCACTGGCGTGCTTGTCCAGGAGCGCGGGGTGCCTGCCGGTGTGCGGGGTCCCGTAGTGCATCACCAGGACCAGTGCGCCAGGTGTGGTCGCTCCAGCCCAGTGCGCCGCGACGCTGCGCCCGCCGCGGACCCGGAGCACCTGTTGCTCCACTGCGACCCCTGTCTGTCTGTCTGCGGTCAACCTATCGCCCGCAGGTGCCGCACGGTGGGGGACGCCCCGGCCGGGACCGCACAATGAGCCGAGGAGGAGTTTCCTAATGAGCGTTAGTTGGAATTTTGATGAGGTGGGTGATCCCACCGCGAGATATGGAGGAGATCGATGTCGTTGAGTCGTCGGGGGTGGGCCGCCTGCGCCGTGGCGGTCCTGGCCCTAGGGATGAGTGCCTGTTCCTCGGATGAGCAGCCGCAGGAGGAGACCACCTCCAGCGTCGACCCGGCTCCCGAGACGTCCGATCCGCAGGAGTCGACGGCCGAGCCCGCCGAGCCGGCGGACGACGCGGACAACACGCAGTCGGCGGAGCCCAGCGAAGAGGCCAGCGATGACGACGCCAGCGATGACGACGCCACGGGGCAGGAGGCCACGGGCGAGGAGACCGCCGGTCTGGAGGTCACCGTCGCCGGCGAGCACGGAGTGCTGGCACTGCAGCACACCGGTGCTGCGCCAGAGGGCGCCGCAGGACCCAGCGGTCACAAGCTGATTACCGGCCCGGGTGGGTGCTTTGCGCTCACCAATGACGGCAAGCCGCAGCTGCTGGTGTTCCCCGAGGATGCCACGTTCGTGCTGGAGGACGGCAAGCCGTCGGTGACCATCGACGGCACGGAGTACCCCGTCGGTCAGCAGTTCACGGTGGAGACCACCGAGGTGGCGAAGTCTGAGGTCACCGGCATCCCGCAGCGCTGCGCGAAGGGTTCCAGCGACACGGTCCTGGTCGTCAACTGACCGTAGCGGGCCCTGGCTCCTCAGCCGTCGGTGACGGTGGCGGAGCCAGGGTCTGTCGACCGGGGCCGGCCCGCTACCGACCCCCGACCCGGAGCGGCCCGCAGCACGCCGAGCACGATCAGCAGCTGAGCCAGGGTGTACGTGAGCATCACCCAGGCGCCCTGCCACGGCAGGGACCACCAGGCAGCGAACGCCTCCAGGGCGATCAGGCCGTCGGAGAGCAGGAATAGCGCACCACCGGCCCACACCAGCGGGCCAACCCCGCTGGCCAGCACCGCCATCACCCCCAGCAGCACCCCGTAGGCCAGGACCGGCAGCAGCAGAGTGCCGGCATGCGGAGCACAGGCGAGGACCAGCGCCAGGATCGCCACGGCATACGGCACCAGCAGGGCAGGCCGGTGGAGCACGCTGTGGGCGCGATAGCGCCAGAACGCCATGCAGTAGACCACCTGCGCGAGCAGGAAGAAGCCGACCATCACCAGGAACGCCAGTTCCCCCTCGGCCAGACTCGGGGCGGTATCGCCCAACCAGGAGAACCCGAGGGCCACCAGGGTCAGCCCGATCAGCGGACCGCGCCGCGCCGCACCACTGGCCCGCCACAGGTACCCGCCCAGCACGGGCATCAGGCACCACTGGGAGACCTGAGCCAGACTCTGCTGACCACTCACCTGCCACACCAGATGCACCGCGGCCAGCGCCAGATACAGCCGCAGCGCCACCCGGGACGCCAGCCCGCTCACCGTGCCGGCCCCGCCGGCCACCGGGCACACCGACGCGGCCGGCGCACCAGAGGTCTCAGCATGCGGCGAGCATAGGGGCCAGCGATGCCCGTCCGCGCGATCCGGGCACAATCGGTGAATGCCCCACGCTCCGGCCCAGCCCGCGCCGCACCCGCGCCAGCACACCGTGGATCCGGGCCACACCGTGCTGGCGATCCCGGTGCCGCTCTTGGATGACTACGTGCGGGCGCGCACCGCCCACTACGACGCCGCATACCTGGCCGCTGACCCGCAGTTCGGGCAGGCGCACATCACGCTGCTCGCACCGTGGGTGCGGATCCCGACCCCGGCCCAGTTGGCCCAGCTCGAGGACATCCTGGCGGACCGGGCCACCGTCCACTACCAACTCACCAGCGTGGCGACCTTCCCCAACGGCATCATCCACACCCCGGTCGAACCGGCCGAGCCTTTCCGGGCACTCACCCACGCCATCTGGGACCGCTTCCCAGCCCACCCTCCCTACCAGGGCCAGTTCACCGACCCGGTGCCGCACGTCACCCTCGATGCGGTCGGCGTCGACATCGACGAGGTCCGGGTGCGCGACATGCTGACCGGCCAGTTGCCGGTTCACGGCGCGCTGAGGTCGTGCAGCTGCAGTGGTGGCAGGCTGGTCACTGCCACGTGCAACACAGTTGGCCGTTGACGGCGACGTCCCAAGGAGGGTCATGAGGGTGCTGGTCACCGGTGGGGTCCGCTCCGGCAAGTCCCACCATGCCGAGAGCCTGCTGTCCGGTATGCCGTCCGTCACCTATGTGGCCCCCGGCCCCGACGAGAGCGAGGAGCCAGACCCGGACTGGGCCCACCGGCTGTCCGCTCACCGCGCTCGCCGCCCGGCCCACTGGCGCAC
>CAYVEH010000178.1:0-5593 GCA_964450585.1 uncultured Ornithinimicrobium sp. | reverse complement strand
GCCCCCACCGGGATGGTCAGCATCTGGAACACCCCGACCAGCAGCAGCATGCCCAGGTGCAGACCGCCCTGCTTACTCAGGCCGACACCGAGCAGCACCAACAGCACCCCCAGCACCTGTGGCTTGGTGGCGGCGTGCATCCGGGTCAGCAGGTCCGGGAAGCGCAGCAGACCGATCGCCGCGGTCAGGCACAGGATGGCCCCGAAGAAGATCAGCACCATCCCGATGGCATCGGTCACCGAGTCCAGGGTCCAGGTCATGACCGGTCCTCCTCGACGTCGGCGGCGATCGTGTCCTCATCGTCGGCCTCGTCCTCCAGCTCCTGAGCGCTCTCGAAGCTGACGGGGTAGTCCCGGTCGCGGGCCACGAACCGCGCCACCGCGACCGACCCCATGAACCCGACCAGCGACAAGGTGATCAGCAGCGGCATCGTGCTGGACCCCTCAACCAGCGCGGTCTGGGCCGCCAGGGTGCACACCACGATGGAGACCAGGACGTCACTGGCCACCACCCGGTCCAGCACGCTGGGCCCGGTGATGATGCGCACCACCGTGAGCAGTGCGGAGGCGACCAGCAGGATGCCGATGGCCCAGGTCATCAGGGCAGCGAACCCCATCAGCTGTTCACCTCCCGCCGGCGCCGCGGGTTGAGGACCAGGTCCGGGTCCGGGTCGAAGGCCCGCAGCACCCGCGCCTCCTGGGCCATCACCCGACGCCGCAACACCTCGGCCTGCTGCCGGGTGGTGACATCCAGCAGGTGCAGGGTCAGAATGCGACGTTCCCCGTCCAGGTCGATCACCACGGTGCCGGGCACCAGGGCCACCATCTCGGCGGTGATCGTCTGGAACAGGTCGTTGTCCGACTTCAACCGCAGGTCCACCACCACCCCGTGAACCGTCGGGCCGGGCCGCACCGCCAGCCACGCGACCTGCACCGATGCGATGCTCATATCCCACAGGAACCGGGTGGCGAGCACCAGGAAGGCCACGGGGCGGAACCGCATCCCCACCACGACCGAGGGCAGCGGGAAGACCAGCTGCACGAAGAACGCGACCAGCACTCCGGCGAGCACATTCCCCAGGGTGATCTGACCCATCAGCATCACCCACACGACGGTGAGCAGCACCGTGGGCACCCACCGCAGACCCCGCAACGCCCTCATCGTGGCCCCTCCCCGAGCACCGCCAGCAGGTACGGCTCCCGCAGCAGCAGGTCCAGGGCGGCCCGGTCGGTGATCTCGAACAGCGGACCGGCCACCACCGTCAGTGCCAGGCTGAACAGCACCAGGGCGGTGGTCGGCACGACCACCCCGGCTCCCATCGCGCGGGAGTTGCCGGTCTTGGCCGGGGTGTAGGTCATCCCCTCCTCGGCGGCCGGGGCCGACCCCCAGAACGCGCGCCCCCAGACGCGGGCCACGGCATACAGGGTCAGCAGGCTGGTGATCACCGAGCCGACGACCAGGACCATCGCCAGCCAGGTGCCGTGCTCCACCCCGGCCTGCATCAGGCCGACCTTGCCCAGGAACCCGGAGAACGGTGGGATGCCCCCCAGGTTCATCGCGGGGATGAAGAAGAGTATGCCGAGCAGCGGGCTGATCCGGGCCAGGCCGCCCAGGTGGGAGGAGGCGGTGGTGCCGCCGACGCGTTCGACCAGCCCGGTGACCAGGAACAGGGTGGTCTGGATGGTGATGTGGTGCAGCACGTAGAAGATCGCTGCCGACATCCCGGCCGAGTTGCCCAGGGCGATGCCGAACAGCAGGTACCCGATGTGACTGACCAGGGTGAAGGAGAGCATCCGTTTGATGTCGTCCTGGGTGACCGCGCCCAGGATGCCGACGAGCATCGTCAGCAGCGCGGCCCACATCAGCACCGCGTTGAGGGTGCCGTCGGGGAACAACAGGGTCTGGGTGCGGATCAGCGCGTAGATCCCGACCTTGGTGAGCAACCCGGCGAAGACGGCGGTCACCGGCGCCGGCGCCGTGGGGTAGGAGTCGGGCAACCACCCGGACATCGGGAAGACCGCGGCCTTGACGCAGAACCCGAGGATGAGCAGCACGTGCAGGATCACCGTGGTGTCGGTGGGGATCATGTCCAACCGGGTGGCCAGGATCGCCAGGTTCACCGTGCCGGTCGCCGCGTAGATCATCGCGATGGCGATGAGGAACAGCATCGAGGACAGCAGGCTGACGAAGACGTAGGTGACCCCGGCCCGCACCCGCGCCTCGGTGCCGCCCAGGGTGAGCAGCACGAAGCTGGCGGCCAGCAGCATCTCGAAGCCGACGTACATGTGGAACAGGTCGCCGGCGATGAACGTGGTGGACACCCCGGCCGACAGCACCAGCATCGTGGGGTGGAAGACCGGCAGCGGGGCGTGCCCGTCGCTCTCGTTGTCGAAGGAGGACCGGCCCTGCCCGATCGAGTACCGCAACACCCCCATGGTGACCACGGTGGAGACGATCACCATGAGCGCCGAGAGCCGATCCACGATGAGCACGATGCCCTCGGCGGGGCTCCACCCGCCGACGTGCACCACCTGCGGCCCTCGCTGGTCGGCGGCGAACAGCAACACCACGGTAAAGGCGAGCACCGCGGTGAGCACCGACATGCTCACCAGTCGCTGCACCCGGGTGCGGCCGGTCGCGGCCAGGTTGATCCCGGCCCCCACCAGCGGCAGCAGCACCGGCAACGGCACCATCCAGGAGAAGTCGTTCATCGCCGCACCACCTGCATCAGTCGTCCTCCTCGGCGAACTCGGCAGCGATGTCCTCAGCCTCATCGGAGGTGGCGCCGGACAGGTCATTCTCCTCGGCCCGTCGGTGGATGCGAGCCGACTCCTCGTCGTCCTCCAGCAGGTCATCGCGGCCCAGCTGCCAGGCGCGGTGCGCCAGAGAGAGCACGAAGGCCACCATCGCCAGGGTGATGACGATGGCGGTCAGCACCAGGGCCTGCGGGATCGGGTCGGCCATCCGCCCCCCGTCGCCGTGCCCCAGGATCGGCACCTCACCGGCCGGGCCGGAGGCCACCAGAAACAGGATGTTGATGCCGTTGCCCATCAGCAGGAACCCGACCAGCGCGCGGACGATGGAGCGGGCCAGCAGCAGGTGCACCCCGGTGCCGATGAGGGCGGAGGCGACCAGGATGAGGGTGACGTTCGGGCTCATCGCGCCTCCTCCTCAGCGATCTGGTCATCCAGGTTCGACCCGAGGCTGCGCAGGATGTCCAGCATCAGCCCGACCACGACGAGGTAGACCCCGATGTCGAACAGCAGCGAGGTCACCAGGTGGATCTCACCGATGAGCGGCAACGGGATGTCCAGGATCCAGGTGCGCAGCGGCGGTTCCCCCAGGAACATCGGCAGGATCGCGGAGGCAGCCGCCAGGAACAGTCCCCCGCCCAGCAGCAGACCGGGCATCACCGGCAGCGCCACCCGGAGCTCATAACCCCGGCCGGCCAGGTAGCGCAGCGCCAGCGCCAGCCCGGCGACCAGCCCGGCCGCGAACCCACCGCCGGGGGCGTTGTGACCGCTGAACAACAGGTAGACCGACCACAGCACGATGGTGTGGAAGACGATGCGGGTGACCACCTCGAAGATCGTTGAGCGTCGGCTGGGGTCCAGCTGCTGGGCGGCGGCGATCCACCGGGTGGTGCCTTCCACGGCGGCCGCGGTGCGGTTGCGCCAGGTATGCCGCAGCGCCCGCCGGGCACGGATGACCGCGTCCTGCTTGAGGAAGATCAGGCTGGTCACCCCAGTGGCGGCGGCCAGCACCACGGATAGCTCCCCCATGGTGTCCCAGGCGCGGACATCGACCAGGATGACGTTGACGATGTTGTTGCCGCCGCCGTACTCCCGGGCGGTCTCGATCAGCCCCTTGGCGGCCGGCTCCTGGTTGCGCACCGCGGTGGCGGTGAGCGCGACGGCGGCGACCACCGCACCGGTGACCAGGCCGAGCAGTCCCCGCAGCCGCCGGGTCAGGATGCTGGGGTCGTCGGGGAACCGTCCGGACAGGCGCCGCAGCACCAGCACGAAGACGACCAGGGTGACGGTCTCCACCAGGACCTGGGTCAGGGCCAGGTCGGGCGCACCGTGCAGCAGGAACAGCAGGGCGGTGCCGTACCCGGTGACGCTGACCAGGAAGACCGCCCGTAGCCGGCGCCGGGCTCGGGTGGTCGCGATCGCAGCCACCACGATGACCAGCCCGACCCCGACCTGGGCGGGGGTGTCGAACCAGTGCACGTCGGTGGGCCAGCTGACTCCGCGGAGCAACACCACCGTCGGCATCGCCACCAGCACCAGCAGGATGATCGCCAGCAGCGTCGGCAGCGAGCCTCGCTGGAACCCACCGGTGACCTCCAAGGCGATCCGGTCCACCCCGCGGACCACGTTCTGATAGGTGCGCCCGGCGTCGAAGGGGAACTGCAGCCGCCGCTGCACCGCGGCCACCGGCGCAGACCCGAGGAACAGGACGGCGCCCAGCACCCAGATCAGCACGGAGAGCGCCAAGGCGGGGGTGAACCCGCTCCACAGCACCAGATGGGCGGGGTCCTGTCCGGTCGGGTAGTAGCCGGTGTAGCGAGCCAGCGCGTCCTCCAGGGCCGGAGCCAGCACCCCCAGGGCCAACCCGGCCAGCGCCAGCACGGCCGGCACCGCCAGCAACAGCAGGCCGGGGCGGTGCACGACCCGGGTGACCTGGCCCGCGTCGCCGGCCAGCTGGGGGTCCTTGCCGGCGAACGCGCCCCACATGAAGCGGGCGGTGTAGCCGAAGGTGAGCACCGATCCGGCGGCCACCGCCAGCAGCAGTCCCCCGTCGAAGGACCAGGGGCCCCCGTCCGGGTGCAGCAGCGCGTGCAGCGCGGCCTCCTTGCCGGCGAAACCGAGGACCGGGGGCAGCCCGGCCATCGACAGGCAGGCCAGGCCGGCCGCGCCGGTGAGCCACGGCATCCGGGCGCCGATGCCGGACAGGCGGCGGATGTCCCGGGTGCCGGTGCCGTGCTCGATGGTGCCGACCGTGAGGAACAGGCAGGACTTGAACAACGAGTGCGCCAGCAGCATCCCCAACCCGGCCAGGGTCGCCCCGTGCGAGCCGTAACCGACCAGCAGGGTGATGAAACCCAGTTGGCTGATGGTGCCGTAGGCCAGCAGCAGTTTCAGGTCGTGCTGCCGCAACGATCGGTAGCCGCCCAGCAGCAACGTGCCGGCCCCCAGGATGAGGACGGTGTAACGCCAGGCCGGCAGGTCGGCATACGCAGGGGCGAACCGAGCCACCAGGTAGACCCCGGCCTTGACCATGGCCGCAGCATGCAGGTAGGCGCTCACCGGGGTCGGTGCGGCCATCGCGCCGGGCAGCCAGAAGTGGAACGGGATGAGCGCGGACTTGCTGATCGCTCCCACCAGCAGCAGCACCACGCCCCAGGTGATGTAGCTACCGGAACCGGGGTCGGCCAGGATCTCACTGATCCGGTAGGTCTCCTGGGACTGGCCGATCATGACGATCCCGACCAGCATCGCCAACCCACCGAAGGTGGTGACCAGCAGCGCCTGTTTGGCGGCGGCGACGCTGGCCTTGCTGGTCATCACGTAGCCGATGAGCAGATAGG
>CAYVEH010000177.1:0-5604 GCA_964450585.1 uncultured Ornithinimicrobium sp. | reverse complement strand
AAGGTCAAGGCGATGAGTTACGGACTGGCCTACGGGCTGTCCGCCTTCGGGTTGTCCAAGCAGCTCGGCATCTCCACCAGCGAGGCCAATGGGCTGATGGAGGAGTACTTCGCCCGCTTCGGCGGCGTCCGCGACTACCTGCGCGATGTGGTGGCGGAGGCCCGGGGCACCGGCTTCACCGAGACGATGCTGGGGCGCCGGCGGTACCTGCCCGACCTCAATTCCGACAACCGACAGCGTCGACAGATGGCAGAGCGGATGGCGTTGAACGCCCCGATTCAGGGCTCCGCCGCCGACATCATCAAGGTGGCCATGCTGCGGGTGGAGGCGGCGCTGCAAGAGCAACGGCTGCACAGCCGCATGTTGCTTCAGGTGCACGATGAGTTGGTCCTTGAGGTGCCAGCGGCGGAGCGGTCCCGGGTCGAGGAGCTGGTGCGCCACGAGATGGGCGCCGCGGTCGAGCTGCAGGTGCCGCTGGACGTGAGCCTCGGGTGGGGTCGGAGCTGGCACGAGGCCGCGCACTGAGGCTGCTGGAGCGGAAAACGCTACTGGCAGGTCACACTTCGGACACGTCTGGCCGGATGTGGTTCGCTGAACCGCTCTGGTGTGATTAACTCCCGACCAGCGATCCGAAGGAGGACCCGTGCGCGCCCGCGTGACATCCCTGTTCGCGGCGCTGCTCCTGACCGTGATGCTGGTTCCAGGTGCAGCTGCCGTGGGCGCAACTGACAGCCCGCCGGCAACGGCCGTGGGCTCGGCCGTCCTGCCTCAGGGCGACACCGCCGAAACCACCAGCCCTGCTGATGAGGCTCAGACCACCAGCCCTGCCGACAGTGCGGAGGCGACCGCTGAGCCCGGGGACAGCCAAGAGGCCGCCGAGTCGCTGCGCGGCAGCATCAGAGGGCCGGACCGGGAGCCGATCCCCGGGCTCACCATCACGGTGACCCAGGACGGCACCGAGGTCGGCACCGGAACCACCGATGACCGGGGTCAGTGGGAGGTGCCGCTGCCGGGGCCGGGTGCCTACACGGTGTCGCTGGACCCCGCAGAGCTCCCCGAGGGTGTGGCGCCGGCCCAGGAGGGCGGGGAGACCGTGGACGGCGTCATCGTTCGCCCGGGTGCCAAGCAGGGGGTGATCTTCCAGCTCGCTGCCGCCGGCGGAGATGACGGTGGCGGGGCGGCCACCGCGGGCGGCAGTACCTTCGTAGACCGGTTCCTGCAGCTGACCGTCGAGGGGATCAAGTTCGGAGCCATCATCGCGATCACGGCGGTCGGGCTGTCCCTGGTCTTCGGCACGACCCGCCTGATCAACTTTGCGCATGGCGAGTTCGTCACCTTCGGTGCGGTCATGGCCTACTTCCTCTCCGTCAGCCCCATCGACCTGCCGCTGGTGGTGGCCGGCCTGTTGGCCATGGGGTTGACCGCGCTGTTGGCCGGAGCGGTGGACCTGACCGTCTTCCGGCCGATGCGGCGCAAGAGCGCCGGCATGATTCAGCAGTTCATCGTGGCCATCGGCCTGGCCCTGGTGGTCCGCCACGTGCTGCTGGTCTTCTTCGGCTCGCGCCGCAAGGGCTACGACCAGTACAACCTGCAGACAGCGCTCGACTTCGGTCTCTTCCGCATCACGCCACGAGACCTGGTGGTCACCATCCTGGCATTCGTGATCATGGGTCTGGTCGCGTTTATGCTGCAACGCACCCGGATCGGCAAAGCCATGCGTGCGGTGAACGACAATGTGGATCTGGCCTCGGCCTCCGGCATCAATGTGCAGCGGGTGGTGCTCACGGTCTGGGTCGTGGGCGGTGCCCTGGCAGGGCTCGGCGGCGTGATGTTCGGGTTGACGCAGACGGTCTTCACCAATATGGGCTTCCAGCTGCTGCTGCTGATGTTCGCGGCCGTGATCCTGGGCGGTCTGGGCAATGCCTACGGTGCCATGCTCGGTGCCCTGGTCATCGGGTTGGTCGCGCAGTACTCCACCCTGTGGTTCCCGTCGTCCCTGCAGAACATGTGGGCACTGCTGGTCATGATCCTCGTCCTGCTGTTCCGCCCACAAGGCATCCTCGGCCGCCGCGAGCGAGTGGGCTGAGGGGAGAGAGACCATGGATCTACTCAGTGTTCTCAGCAACGCCATCCGTGGCGCACTCGGCCCGGAGGCGGCCATCTACGCGCTGGCTGCCGTCGGGCTGAACATGCACTTTGGCTACACCGGGCTGCTCAACTTCGGCCAGGTGGGCTTCATGCTCGTGGGGGCCTACGGCACCGCGGTCCCAGTGGTCGCCTGGGGCCTGCCGCTGTGGGCAGGGATTCTCATCGGCATTGCCTGTGCGGTGGTGCTCGCGCTCCTGCTGGGTGTCCCCACCCTGCGCTTGCGCGGTGACTACCTGGCGATCGCGACCATCGCTGCTGCCGAGGTGCTGCGGTACGTCTACCGCTCCGAGTGGGCCGAGCCGCTCACTGGTGGTGTCTTCGGCATCACGCAGTTCGCCAACGACTTCTACGACTTGAACCCGTACACCACTCGCCTCAATCTTGGCTGGCTCAGCTTCTCTGCCGATGCCCTGTGGGTGATGACCGTCGGTTGGGGAGCGACGCTGCTCGCGTGTGGCTTGGTCGCCTTGCTGATCCACTCACCATGGGGCCGCGTGCTGCGGTCAGTCCGGGAAGATGAGCAGGCGGCCCGCAGCCTGGGCAAGAACATCTTCAACTACAAGATGCAGAGCCTGATCCTGGGCGGTGTGCTGGGTGCGTTGGCCGGGTCGCTGATGGCCATCAACACGCAGGCATTGACCCCGGACGTCTTCATGCCGATCCTGACGTTCTACCTGTGGACGATCATGATCCTGGGCGGCGCCAGTCGGATCATGGGGCCGGTGGTGGGCGCCATCGTCTTCTGGTTCCTGCTGACCTCCCTCGACGCCCTGCTGCGTCAGATCATCGGTGATGGTCTGATCGGCCTCGAGAGCAGCGACGTGGGTGCGATCCGGTTCGCCGCCGTCGGGTTGGGCCTGATGCTGCTGATGATGTTCCGCCCAGCAGGGCTGCTGGGCAACCAGAAGGAGTTGCGACTCGATGTCCGATGACCCTGAGCAGCGTGAACTCGAGCCCGACGTGCTGGCCGAGCGTGGCGAGCTCGTCGACGCCGAGCAGGAGCTGGAGGAGCAGAGTCTCTCCGTGGGCGCCCGTCGCGCGGCCGAGGCGTTGACCGGTGTCTCCCCGGAGCCAGGGGTGGCCAAACCCGACGCCATCCTCGTCGCGGACGGTGTGGTGCGGCAGTTCGGCGGACTCACCGCCGTCGACGTTGAACACCTCGAGGTGCAGCGCGGCACGATCACCGCGCTGATCGGCCCCAACGGAGCTGGAAAGTCCACCTTCTTCAACGTGGTCAGCGGGTTCGACTCGCCCACCCATGGCACCTGGGCCTTCAACGGCAGCGACATCAGTCGGATGGCCGCCCACAAGATCGCCCAACGCGGCATGGTGCGGACCTTCCAACTCACCAAGGCGCTGATGCGGCTGACCACGCTGGAGAACGTCATGCTCGGCGCCACGCACCAGGCGGGGGAGAGCCTGTGGCGGGCTCCCCTGCGCTTCCTGTGGCGGGACCAGGAGCGGGAGAACACCCTGCGCGCCGAGGAGTTGTTGGAGCGGTTCAACCTGGCGCACATGCGCGATGAGTTTGCCGGCACCATGTCCGGTGGGCAGCGCAAGCTGTTGGAGATGGCCCGGGCCCTGATGGTGCAGCCTGATCTGGTGATGCTGGATGAGCCCATGGCCGGGGTGAACCCAGCGTTGACCCAGTCCCTGCTCGGGCACATCCAGGCACTCCGCGACGAGGGCGTGACGATCATCCTGGTCGAGCACGACATGGACGTCATCATGTCCATCAGCGACTGGGTCGTCTGCTTTGCCGAGGGGCAGGTCATCGCCGAGGGGCGCCCGGACGACATCCGCCGTGACAAGGCCGTGATCGACGCCTACCTCGGGGCCCGCCGCAGCCTGAAGGAGGAGGAGCAGTGAGCACTGAGAGCACAGCCACCCAGCAGCCGCTGCTGTCATGCACGGACCTGGTCTCGGGCTACATCCCGGAGGTCAACATCCTCAACGGGTGCAGCGTCTTCGTGGACCGCGGGGAGCTGGTCGGCATCATCGGCCCCAACGGAGCCGGCAAGTCCACCCTGATCAAAACCCTCTTCGGGCTGGTGCCCGTCCGGTCCGGCGCGGTCACCCTCCGCGACGAGGACATCACCTCGGCTCCCGCTCACCGGTTGGTGGCGACCGGCGTCGGGTACGTGCCGCAGAACAACAACGTCTTCCCCTCGCTCACTGTCGAGGAGAACCTCGAGATGGGGATGTTCGTCCGCCCCAAGGAGTTCAGCGCGCGCTTCGCGAAGGTGAGCGAGCTCTTCTCACTGCTGGCCGATCGGCGTCGCCAGAAGGCCGGGTCGTTGTCCGGTGGTGAGCGTCAGGTCGTAGCGATGGGACGCGCCCTGATGACCGACCCCCAGGTGCTCTTCCTGGACGAGCCGTCCGCCGGACTCTCGCCGCTGATGCAGGACAGCGTCTTCGAGGCGGTCACCACGATCAACGAGTCCGGAGTCTCCATCCTCATGGTGGAACAGAACGCACGGCAGTGCCTGGAGATCTCCGACCGCGCGTACGTGCTCGACCAGGGCAAGGACGCCTACACCGGGACCGGTGAGGAGTTGGCCAACGACCCGAAGGTCATCGAGCTCTACCTGGGAACACTGGCCAACATCGAGGACTGACTGATGCGGGTTGCGACGATCCTGGCGCTCGTCGCGGCAGGCAGCAGTCGGGGCCTGCAGCGGCCCGCACCATGAGATCCCGCCACCAGCCTCAGGCACCGCACCTGGCCTTGACTGGGAGGAGCAGATCGAATCATTTGCCAGGGGCCTGGGCATAACCGACCCACCAACCGTTGAGCCGGTGCGGACGATCTCCCCGGAGGAGTCCAAGGAAGTCGTTGACGTGTGCCTCCGCGAGAAGGGGTACACCCAACTGCCGAATGGATCCTTTACCAATCCACCGGAGCAACGCGAGCAGTTTCGACTGGACCTGTATATATGTACGGCTTCCTACCCAATCGGGCAGAAGTATCTGCAGCCCCTGGACGAGCAGCAGTGGCTCCTGCTGTACGACGACTGGATCGCGGAGTTTATCCCGTGCCTGCGAGCGGCGGGTGTCAACCTCGAGCCGCCGCCGACACGCGAGACCTTCATCGCAGCACCGTGGGAATGGAACCCTTCGTACAGTCCTGACCTGAGCCGGCAAATCCGAGCGGCAGTGAGAGAGGGGCGGTTCGAGTCGCGCCAGGAGTTCCTGACCAAGGTATGCCCGGTCAGCCCGGGGGATGACGTGCTCTATGGCGGTGCAAGTTCGTCGTCACCGTGAGGCGACCTGGGGCCCGATCAGGGCTCCGGCAAGGTTGGGTTTCAGCACGTGAGGACGTGTGTGGTGGCTCCACGCCACAGCACTGTCAGCCGACCTTTCCGGGACCCCGGGCACCGGATCGACAGGCGGCGGTCCGGCACCAGCAAGCCGTCGGCCCGGCTCCCTGCGGGAACCGGGCCGACAGACCTGTTG
>CAYVEH010000176.1:0-5626 GCA_964450585.1 uncultured Ornithinimicrobium sp. | reverse complement strand
TCGGCGAACGCCAAACGGCCGGTATGCGGACCGGGCGCCGAGCGGATCGCCCGCAGCGGGATCCGTCGGGACGTCAGGATCCGCAGCCGCCGGTCCAGGAGGACCTCCAGAGCAGCTGCCCCGTCACGCTCTGCGGCGGCGAGCTCCCGCTCCAGCTCGGCAGCATCCTCCGGCGTCAGCTCCGGATCCCCCGGCCGGGTCCGAGTCGGTGCGGCGGGCTCGCTGGCCCTGGCAGGGCCGGATGGCTCCCGCTCCCGCAGGGCACGCGCGAGCGCCAGGCCCAGGATGAGCACCAGAGCCAGCCCCAACGCTGCCCACTCCATGAGGTCAGTGTTCCCCGTGGGTGGCTGTCGGGCTAGTACTGAGAGGCGATCAGGCGCGATGCCGCCCGCCGCGACCGGAGCCCGGCCCGGCCTGGCCGGTGCCCGCGCCGACCTGCCGGGGCCACCAGAACCGCTCACCGAGCGTCAGCACGATCGCCGGCACCAGCACCGTGCGCACCAGCAGCGTGTCCAGGAGCACTCCGATGCAGATGACCGCCCCCACCTGAGCGAGCACCACCAAGGGCAGCACCCCGAGCACCGCGAAGACCGCCGCCAGCAGGATGCCGGCGCTGGTGATGACCCCACCGGTCGCCGACAGGGCACGCAGGACACCGTCCCGGGTGCCGACGGTGCGTGCCTCCTCCAACGTCCGGGTGATGAGGAAGATGTTGTAGTCGACCCCGAGGGCCACCAGGAACAGGAAGGAGTAGAGCGGCACGATCGGGTCCAGCCCCGAGAAGCCCAGCAGACCGGTAAACAGCCACCAGGACACGCCCAGGGCGGCGCAGAAACTGGCGATGACGCTGGCGACCAGGATCACCGGCGCCAGGATCGAGCGCAGGATCCCGGCCAGTGCCAGCAACACCAGCCCCAGAATGATCGGCAGGATCAGGACGCGATCGTGTGCCGTGGCGTCGGCGGTGTCCAGAGACTCTGCAGCGGTCCCACCGACATAGGTCTCCGGCAGCTGCTGGGTCACTGACCGGACCTCAGCCAGGGCCGCCCGGGCCTGGTCGGACTCCGGCTCGGTGATCAGGACCACGTTGAGCTGAGTCACTCCACCGCCCTGACCGCCCACGCTGACCGAGCCGACCGGGTCCAGCGCCTCCAGGTCGGCGGTGAGTGCGTTGATGGTCTGTTCCTCCTCGGTGGCGGTGACCACCGTGGTCGGGTCGCTGGCCCCGGCCGGGAAGGACTCAGCGAGCCGCTCCGCGCCGGTGATGGCCTCCGGCTCATCAGTGAACTGCTCGGAGGCCGGCAGCCCGAGCTGCAACTGGGTCAGGCCGAACGCCATGGCCGCCAGCAGCACCAGGGTGCCGCCGATGAACGCCGGGGGAGCCGCGGCGACCCGGTCCCCGACCCGCCGCCAGGCCGAGCGCCGCCCGGCCTGTCCCTGCTCACCGACTCGCGGCACCTTCGGCCAGAAGATCCACCGGCCGAACAGCACCAACGCTGCCGGCAGCATGAGCAGCACGAAGGCGGCGGCGACGACGATGCCGACGGCGCTGGCCAGCCCCAGTCCGCGGGTGGTCGGGGTGACCGACAGCAGCAGCGTCAGCACGCCGACCACGACGGTGGCTCCGCTGGCCAGGACCGCCTCGGCGGCCCGCGGCAACGCCGTGGCCATCGCCTGGCGGCGATCCTCATGGACCCGTAACTCGTCGCGGTAACGGGAGATCAGCAACAGGGCATAGTTGGTGCCGGCACCGAACACCAGCACCGACAGGATGCCGACCGTCGACTCATCCCACGGGATCCCCACGGCAGCCAGCACCTGGGTCGCCAGGATCCCGGCGGTGCGGTCGGCCAGACCGACCACGGACAGCGGGATCAGCCACAGCACGGGGCTGCGGTAGGTGACCAGCAGCAGCACCGCCACCACGGAGGCGGTGACCGCCAGCAGCGTCGTGTTCGCCCCGGCGAACACCTCGGTGAGGTCGGCCCGCACCGCGGCCGGCCCGGTGACCTGCACCGTGACATCCTGTGGCACCGCCTCCCGCAGGTCGGTGCGCAGCTGAGCGACGGAGTCAGCGACCTCGGTGGCGGTCTGCGCGGGCACCGAGACCACCGAGATCGCAGCCGTGCCGTCCTCGGACGGCTGCACGAACGCCGGCGGACCCTTCACCCCGGTGTCCAGCCCTTCGACGACCTGCTTCAGGTCCTCCACCGAGCCACCGATCTGCTCGGCACTGAAGACGATGATGGCGGTCGCCGTGTCCTCGGTGGGCAGCTGCTCCTGCAGCTCGACGGCACGGGTGGACTCGTAGCCGGCCGGCAGCGTGTCGGTGGGGTGCGGTGAGCGCTCCGCCTCTCCGAGGCCGACCATGACCCCGGCCCCGAGCAACAACCCGAGGAGCACCACGACCCAGGCGCTGCCTCGTCCGGTGAGGGTGCGAACCAGCGTGCCGGGGGTGGAACTCACCGGGACTCCTTGCGTCGGGTACGGACGACCGACCAGCACGGCCGGGCATCGGCGCCTACGGCACCATCAGTCAGGATGCCGCACGACCGGCCGTGGCGTCCGTTCGGGCCGACCCCCGAGGGTTGCGCTCAATGGTCAGGCCGGTGGCGGCGACTGTCCCTCCACCCGGAAGCCCAGCTTGAGGCCGACCTGCCAGTCGGCGACCCGACCGTCCTCGCCCAGGTGTCCTCGGATCTCGGTCACCTCGAACCAATCCAGGTTGCGCACCGTCTGGCTGGCCGAGGCCAGGGCGTTGTCGACCGCGCCCTCGATGCTGTCAGGGCTACTGCCGACGAGTTCGGAGATGGCATAGACGTGATGGGCCACGGGGTGCCTCCTTGGCGCCAGGGCCGGACGCCGGTCGCCCGGCCGTTCCGACCAACCTAGCCGTGCGGCTCCGTTCGCGACACCGCTCAGGAGGGGCGCAGCACCGCGACCAGGAAGTCGGACTCGGCGGTGAAGGGCCGCAGGTCCCAACTGGACAGCAGGACATCCGGGGCCAGCCCGGCCTTGTCAGCATCGGCGAGGAACTCCTCGAACGGGTAGCCGCGCCCCGCGCCGTAGCCGATCACGACCCGTCCCTCAGAGGTGGTGTGCTGCGACAGCCGGTGCAGCACCTGCTGTCGGGTGGAGGGCGCCAGGAAGGCGACGACGTTGCCGGCGGCGACGATCACGTCAAAGGGCTCCGGTATGCCGTGGGCCGGCAGATCCAACAGCGCCAGGTCCTGGGTGATCCAGGCCGGACCGGGGTGGTCCTCCTCGGCAGCAGCGATCAGCACCGGATCCACATCCACGCCGACCACGGTGTGACCGACCCGGTGCAGATAACCGCCGACGCGGCCAGGCCCGCAGCCGGCGTCCAGGATGCGGGCGTTGCGGCCCACCATCGCATCGACCAGACGGGCCTCCCCGACCAGGTCCTCACCCTCGGCAGCAAGACGACGGAACCGGTCGACATACCACCGCGAGTGATCCGGGTCCTCGGCGACCTGCTTCATCCAGCCACTCTCTTCGACCATGCAGCCAGGCTACGGGTGTCCGGGGCACGCTTCCGCGTCGGGCGATCTGGCGGAAGGGACGCTAAGCGTTTGCGTTCAGTCGATGCAGCAGGGGAGCCAGGCGCTGGGCAAAGACTTCTGTTGTCGCGATCGAGGTGTTGCTGCGCAGTACGCCAGGTGACAGTTGAATGGCCTGGGTGATCCGGTGCAGATCGATCGTGTCTCGGGCTACCACCCGAAGCATCAGATCCGAATCGCCGGTCGTGGTATGGGCCTCGATGACCTCCGGGATCGTTTCGATGGCCTCGTAGACCGCGTCGATCTCCCGCTGGGAGACGGCCACGGAGACGAACGCCAGGAGTGGCCGCCCGAGCGCCGCAGGGGAGACGGAGGTGCTGGGCGGCCTCATCGTGTCAGCGTCGCGCAGTCGCTTGAGGCGGGCGTGCACGGTGTTCCGAGATACTCCGAGTCGATGCGCGATGTCGACCAAGGAGGTGTCTGCGGCTTCGTCGCGGGCCAGGAGGATCCGTGCGTCCAGGGTATCGAGCAGGTACATGTGCCTGACAGTACATCGAACAAGCAGGCAGGAAGTGTGCAAATGCATAAAGAGTACACTCTCTGCTTGTCAATCGGTCGGACATGATGCACATTGACGTGCATGAAAGCAACGGTGTCGAGTGCTGAGCTGCCGCATGTCGATCTGCGGGGTTTCACTTCGCCCGTACAGCCACTGCGCCGATTGAGTGCCGAGATCGGCGTCGAGGTCTGGTGCAAACGAGACGACGTAGGCTCGGTGGGCTTGGCGGGGAACAAGGTACGCAAACTCGAGATGGAGCTGGGCCACGCCTTGACATTGGGGGCGACGCATATCGTGACTGAGGGATCGCGCCACTCCAACGCGACGCGGGCGGCCGCCGCTGCGGCCGCCTCCCTGGGGCTGAAGTGCACCCTCGTGCTGTGCCACGACGAGCCCAAGGAGCCTGCGGGCAACCTGCTGCTGGATGGCCTCTTCGGTGCCGACCTCCGTCTCGTTGGTGACGTCTCCTGGATCGAGTTGGCTCACCTCACCGCGGAGGTGGTCCACGAGCTGCAGCGTGCTGGCGAGCGGGTCTACCGACTCCCCATTGGCTCGGCGACCGGTCGTGGGGCGACGAGCTTTGCGCACGCCTACATCGAAGCCGAGGAGCAGATGCGGGCGCACCAGACGAGCTTCCAGACGATCGTGCACGCCAGCTCTGCGGGCAGCACGCACGCCGGCCTGGTCCTAGGGCGCGCGATCAGCGGTCAGTCGACTCGCATTCTTGGGGTGGTGGTGGCAGGTGAGGTCTATGAGGATGTGCCGGGGAGCTATCTGCGGCTTGCGAGGGAAGCCGCCCGTTTCATCGCGCCCGACATCTCCATCGATGCCTCGGACCTGGAGCTCACCGAGGATTACCTAGGGGAGGGCTACGGCAAGCCCGCCGCGGGGGTCATGGAGGCGATTGATCTCCTGGCGCGGCTTGAGGGAGTCGTGGTCGACCCCGTCTACACGGCCAAGGCAGCCGCGGCGATCATCGACTTGGCACGCAAGAAGACGCTCGAGGGACCAGTGCTCTTCTGGCACACCGGGGGGTACCACGCGATCTTCGACCCCGACCGGACCGCGACGGTGTGGTCCAGTCTGCCCCGACTGCGCGACCTTCGTCTCTAGATCTGGCCTCGTTTAGCCGAGTCCATCCAGCTACCTGCCCCATCGCGAGGCGACGGACCAGCATCGTCGCTCCCGTACGATTCCGATGTGCCGCCACAGTTGCTTCTGGCCTGCGGTCACTCATGAGACAGACCTGTGGTGACCAAGGTGAATGCCACGGTGGGTCCCGTGATGCGTTGTCGCACGACATCCGAATGGGCCGGACCTACATTTGTGGGTCCTGCCCTTTGTCGTTGTGGGGCCGGGTGGGCGTCCGGTGCCGTGGTAGGTGCGGTTGGGGTCGAGGGTGAACTCGCGCAGGACCTCGCCGGTGGTGGGTGGCCAGGTGCCAGGCGATGGTGTCCGGGCCGGCGTCCAGGCCGTTGCCGATCAGTTCCTTGTCTTGAGACACCCCATTCCGATGTGTTGAGCCAGGACACGGTGGGCCCCGTGG
>CAYVEH010000175.1:0-5631 GCA_964450585.1 uncultured Ornithinimicrobium sp. | reverse complement strand
GGTCGTGTGGTCGGTCGTGGCGCGGCGGGCGGTCGGGATGGTCAGGGCGGAGCGGATCGTCCTGGTGAGTGGGGCGGTGCCGGCCCATCGGGGTGACGCTGACCTCGCCGGTCTGCTCCCACCGCACCCGGCAGGTGATGCCGAAGACGTCCTGCACGGTCTGAGCGGTGACCACCTCCCGCGGGCGTCCCTGCGCGAGGATCGCCCCGTCGCGCATCGCGATGAGATGGTCGGCATACCGCGCTGCCAGGGGCAGGTCGTGCAGCACCATCACCACCGTCGTGCCGTCCTGGACGGACAGGTCGCGCACCAGGTCGAGCACCTCGACCTGGTGGGCGATGTCCAGGAACGAGGTCGGCTCATCCAGCAGGAGCAGCCCGGTGCGCTGGGCCAGCGCCATCGCGATCCAGACCCGCTGCCGCTGCCCTCCGGAGAGCTGATCGGCGGGCCGGCCGGCCAACTCGGTGGTGTGCGTCCGCTCCAGCGAGTCGGCCACCACCTCGTCATCCTCGCGGCTCCACTGGTGCAGCAGACCGTGATGCGGATGGCGCCCCCGGGCCACCAGCTCGGCCACCGTGATCCCTTCGGGCACGATCGGGCTCTGCGGCAGCAGGCCGACCCGCTTGGCGACGGTCTTGGTGGGCAGCCGGTGAATGTCGGTGCCATCCAGTAGCACCTGCCCCGCGGTGGGGCGCAGCAGTCGGGCCAGCCCGCGCAACACGGTCGACTTGCCGCACCCGTTCGGGCCGACGATGGCGGTGACCTGCCCGGGCGGGACGTCCAGGTCGAGTCCCTGGATGACGGTCCGCTTGCCGTAGGCCAGGGACAGGCGCTGGGCCTGCAGTCTCATGAGGACTCCTTCACGGGTCGGCTGGTGGCCAGCAGCCAGAGCAGGAACGGGGCGCCGGCCAGCCCGGTGACCACCCCGACGGGAAAGTTGCTGCCGGGCAGGGCGTAGGCGGCCAGGTAGTCGGCGGCGACCACGATCACGGCACCGACCAACCCGGCCGCCAGCAGCGAGTGCCGGCCCCCCAGCAGTCGGCGCGCGATCGGTCCGGAGAGGAAGGCGACGAAGGCAATCGGCCCGCACACCGCTGTGCTGGCTGCGGTGAGGATGACCACCAGGCTGATCGCCTGGGTGCGCGTGGGCCGGGGTGGTCGGCCCAGACCGGAGGCGACGTCATCGCCGAGTTCGACCACCTGCAGGTGACTGCCGACATACAGCAACAGCGGCACGGCGAGTGCCACGACCAGGGTCAGGACGCCGATCTCGGACCAGCGGACCCCGTTCAGGCTGCCGGTCAACCAGACCATCGCGTCATGGGCCTGGTAGATGTCGGCCTTGACCATCACCCAGTGGATCACCGAGACCAGCATCGCGGCCAGGGCGATGCCGACCAGGATCATCCGGCCGGGGGCGGCGCCCGGGTGGGCACCGGAGAGGACGATGAGGGCGACGGCGACGGCGGCACCGCCGGCGAGCGCGGCCAGGGAGACCACTCCACCGGATGCACCGAAGATCACCGTGGCGGTCACCGCCGCGGCGCTGCAGCCCAGCGTGATACCCAGCACGTCCGGGCTGGCCAACGGGTTGCGCGCCATCGTCTGAAAGGTGGCCCCGGTGGTGCCCAGCGCCAACCCGGCCAGGGTGCCGGCGATCGCTCGCGGCAGCTTGGACTCCATCAGGATGAACGTCGCGCCCGGGATCTGCTCGCCGGTGAGGATGCGGAAGAAGTCCGGGATGGTGATGGTGTAGTCCCCCAACAGCACCCGGGCGGCGACCACCCCCAGAAGCAGCACCGCCAGGGTGGTCAGCACCACCCGGGTGCGTCGCCGCACCCCGTGGGTGGCGGCGGCCATGGCCTGCAGGGCCGCCGTCAGGTCGGGCTCGCGCCCGGCGACGTGGGCGCTCATCGCAGCACCGCCCGACGGATGAGCAGGATCAGCACCGGCGCACCCAGGACGGCGGTCATGATCCCCACCTGGATCTCCGAGGGTGGCGTCACGATCCGACCCAGCGTGTCGGTCAGCAGGATGAGGACCGGGCCGACCAGGGCACTGCCCAGCAGGATCTTGCGATAGTCGGGGCCGGTCACCAGGCGCACGATGTGCGGCACCACCAGCCCGACGAAAGCGATCGGGCCGGCCAGCGCGACCGCACTGGCGGCCAGCCCGACCGCCCCCACCGCCACCACGAACCGGGCCAGCAGCACCCGCTGGCCCAGGGCACGCTCCAGGTCCTCACCGAGGGCGGCCGCGTTCAGCACCGACCCGGAGAACGCCACGATGAGGAGGCTGACCACCAGCAGTGGCAGCACCTCGGCGATGATCACCGCATCCCGGCCGGCCACCGAGCCGACCTGCCAGAAGCGGAAGCTCTGCAGGGCACCCTCGTTGCTCACCAGGACGCCGGCGATGATGCTGGTGACCCCGGCGGTGACGGCGGCCCCGGTGAGCACCATCGTCAGGGACTGGTCGCCCTGGCTCACCGAGGCCACGGCATACACCAGCACGGCAGTGACCAACCCACCCAGCAGAGCCAGCCAGAGGTAGCCGCCCACGGTCGAGATCCCGGCGAACTGCAGCCCCAGCACCACCGCGAGCGCGGCCCCGGAGTTGACCCCGAGGATGCCCGGGTCGGCCAGCGGGTTGCGGGTCAGCCCCTGCATGGCGGCACCGGAGAGGGCCACGGCCAGTCCGACGACCAGGCCGATCAGGGTGCGGTCGACCCGGGCGGTCAGGATGCCGTCGGCCGAGGTGCCGCTGGGGTGCCCGGTCAGCAGCGCCGACACTCCGTCGAGCAGCGCCGCCGGGCTCAGGGCGCGAGACCCGATCGCCAACGACAGGCCGACCGCCACCGCCAGTGCGGCCAGTCCCAGGAGGATGACCGCACCGGTGGGCAGGCGCCGGCTGGCTGTCACTGGGCCTTCTCGGCCGCCTCACCGGCCAGCGGCAGGAACTCCTCGAGCACCACCGGGATCGACAGTGGGGTCGGCGAGGTCATCGCCGTGGTCAGCTCCATGTCGGTGGTGGCCACGTAGGCGCCGCTGGCCAGCGCGGGGGTCTGCCCGATGAGCGGGTGGTTGACCAGCTCCTGGACCTGCCCCTCCTCCTCCAGGTAGGTGAAGAGCACCTCCGCGTCCAGGGTGTCGGCCTGCTCCGCCGACAGGTTGGCGCTGAACGCACCCGGGTTGGCCTCGGTCAGCTCGATGACCTTGGGGGCGTCGACCATCCCGAACTCACGCATCAGTTGGGGGCGCAGATCGATGGAGGTGTAGACGCCGATGGTGCTCAGGTCGGTAGCGGTGTACCAGGTCCAGGCCATCGTGGTCCCCTCCAGCTGGGGGTAGTCGGCCACGGCCTCCTCGATCGCGGTCTCGGTGTCGGCGAGCACCGCGTCGGCCTCGTCCTGCCGACCGATGGCCTCGCCCACCATCTCCAGGGAGTCCCGCCACGGCGTGCCCCAGGCGACCTCCGGGTAGGCGACGACCGGGGCGATCTTGGACAGCCGGTCGTACTCCTCCTGGGTCATGCCCGAGTTGGTGCCCAGGATCAGGTCCGGGGACAGCGCGGCGATCTCCGCGGCGGGTATGCCGTCAGTGTCGTCATAGCGGGTGACATCGGCCGAGTCGGCCCCCAGCTCCTGCACGGCCGCGTCGAACCAGTCGGTCGAGCCGGCCTCGTTGCCGCCCCAGGTGATCTTGGTGGCACCGATCGGCACCTCGCCGAGCGCGACGACCATGTCGTGGTCGGCCCAGCCCACGGTGGCGATCCGCTGCGGGTCCGACTCGATGGTGGTCTCACCGAAGGCGTGCTCAATGGTGACCGGGAACTGCTCTTCCGGCGCCGCGCCGGAGGTGACTGCCGCGGCGTCGCTCTCGGCGGTCTGCGCGGCCTCCTCAGCCGGGGGCTCAGGCGCCTGCTCGGCCGGGGCCTCGGATCCTCCGGTGGGCCCGGTGGAGCAGGCGGTGAGCAGCAACAGGGCGGCGGAGGTTGCCCCGAACAGGGTGCTCACCCGGCGGGGACGGGGACGGGCGGTAGGTTTCAGCACGGGGGAACTCCCTCGGCGTGACGACAGGACCTACGAAGGTTAGGGCAACCTAAGCCATTTTCACAACACAGCTGGAGCCTATATGGGGTGACTGGCTCGCGAGCCCGGGGCTGCCCACGTCCGTCGGTGTTCTGCCGAAGCGGTCACCTGTGACCGGACCTGCAGAACAACCGCGCACCGGTGGTGGGTGTGCGGGTGTCCGGGGTGCGGCGGATCAGGCGACAGTGTTCCCCACCGTCGGACTGCCTAGCATGGAGGTGTGAGCACCCCTGCCCCACCAGCCACCCGCGCCCTGGCGATCACCGTCTCGGACCGCGCGGTCCGTGGGGCCCGCCCGGACCGGTCCGGGCCGCTGCTGGTGGACCTGCTGGCAGCCGCTGACTTCGAGGTCACCGGCCCGCGCCTGGTCACCGACGGCGTGGAGAGCGTCGCGGCGGCACTGCAGACGGGGATCGATGAAGGGTTCGGTCTCATCGTGACCAGCGGTGGCACCGGCGTCTCTCCCCGGGACTTCACCCCAGAGGCGACTCATCGTGTCGTCACCCGAGAGTTGACCGGAGTGGCCGAGCACCTCCGCCGGGAGGGGACACGGCATACCCCGTTGGCGTCGTTGTCCCGCGGTGTGGTCGGCGTGGCCGACCCGGTGCACCCCGACCGGCTCGGAACGCTGTTGGTCAACCTGCCGGGCAGCGCGAAGGGCGTCCAGCAGTCGATGGAAGCACTGGTGCCGCTCCTGCCGCATATCCTCGCTCAAATTGCCGGATGGGATCACTGATGACGCTCGTCGACAGCTATGGCCGAGTCCACCGCGACCTGCGCATCTCCCTCACCGACCGGTGTTCGCTGCGGTGCACGTACTGCATGCCGGCGCAGGGGCTACCGTGGCTGGCCAAGCCGACGCTGCTGACGACGGAGGAGCTCATCCACCTGGCGCGGATCGCCGTCGGCCTGGGGATCGATGAGGTGCGGCTGACCGGCGGTGAGCCGCTGCTGCGACGCGATCTCGTCGATGTCGTCGCGGGTATCGCCGCGCTGGGGGTCGAGGTGTCGATGACCACCAACGCGCTGGGGCTGGACAAGAGCGCCCAGGCCCTCGTCGAGGCTGGCTTGACCCGCGTGAACATCAGCCTGGACACCCTGGACCGCGAGACGTTCCGGACCCTGGCACGCCGTGACCGGCTGGATGACACGTTGGCCGGGATTGCGGCGGCAGCGGCCGCGGGGCTGTCGCCGGTGAAGCTCAACACGGTGCTGATGCGTGACATCAACCACCGGGAGGCTCCGCGGTTGCTGGGATTTGCGCTGGAGCATGGCTATCAGCTGCGGTTCATCGAGCAGATGCCGCTGGATGCCGGGCACACCTGGCGTCGCGACAACATGGTCACCGGCGAGGAGGTGCTGACGCTGCTGCGCGAGCACTATGAGTTGACTCCGGTGGAGCAACGAGGCAGCGCTCCCGCCGAGCGGTTCTTGGTGGATGGTGGGCCGGCCACCGTGGGGGTGATCGCCTCGGTGACGGCCCCGTTCTGCGGGGCCTGTGACCGGGTGCGGCTCACCGCCGACGGGCAGGTGCGCAACTG